>CAYRAK010000111.1:0-5498 GCA_964422215.1 uncultured Clostridia bacterium
TAGGCCTGCGAGTGCAGATATTCTGGAGGAAGTTTTCAAAAGAATAGCCTATGTGGACCTTGAAAAAGTGTTTCAAGAATATGAAAAAAAGAAGGTTCTGGAAAAAAAACTTCAAGCAGAGGGAGAGGTTACTCGTCAGGAACTTGCGAAGAAAAGAGAAGAAATTGAAAAGTTAAAGGAAGAGTATAAAGCACAAGAGCTTCTTTTAAGTGAAGAGGCGAAGAGAGAGCGCCAAGAAGAGATTACAAAAAAAAGCGAAGCTCTTAGGGAACTTTTAGATGAAGTATCCAAGCAAATGAAAGAAAAGGAACAAAAATATACCCAAGAGATTGTATCTGATATAATGAATAAAATAAAAGAAATTGCCGAAAAGGAAGGATATATTTTCATATTTGATAAAGCTGCTCTTTTATATGGAGCTCCTCCACAGGATATAACCAAAAAAATTATTGATGAATTGAATAAGGAGTACGAGGCTGAAAGATGAAAAGGAGTCTAAAGGAGCTTGCCAAGCTTGTTGATGGAGAAATTGAAGGTGATGAGGATTTAAAAATAAAAGGAGCAGCCAGGGTTGAGGAGGCAAAGGAAGGAGATATTACTTTTGCTGTTTCTGAGAAGTTTCTTCGTATTGCTGAGAAAACTCCAGCCTCTGCAGTTATTGTGCCTTTAAACATAAAAAGCTCCTGTAAGTCTACTATTAAGGTTGCTAATCCTCGTCTTGCTTTTGCTAAAATTTTGGAACTTTTTGCCCCTCCTCCCCCTAAACTTGGTGAAATTCACCCTACTGCAAAAGTTGCCAAGGGAGCAAAATTGGCTCCTTCAGTAACTGTAGGTCCTTACTCAGTTATTGAGGAGGGCACGGTGGTGGAGGAAGGGGTTTATCTTTCAAGTTTCACTTATCTTGGTAGAGGAGTAAAAATAGGAAAAGATAGTTTTCTTCATCCCAGAGTTACTATCTTGGATGGTTGTATAGTAGGAGAAAGAGTTATAATACATTCAGGAGCCGTAATTGGTTCTGATGGATTTGGGTTTGTAAAAAAAGAGGATGGTTCATACTATAAAATTCCTCAATTAGGACGAGTTGTTATTGAAGATGATGTCGAAATTGGCGCCAACGTTGCTATCGATAGAGCAACAACTGGGGAGACGAGGATTGGTCGAGGAACAAAAATTGACAATTTAGTTCATATTGCTCACAATGTGAGTATTGGTAACAATGTAGCTATTGTGGCCCTAGTGGGCATATCTGGTAGTTCCAATATAGGAGATGGGGTAGTCCTTGCTGGTCAAGCGGGAGTTACTGACCATGTATCTATTGGTAAAAATGCGATAGTCGCTGCCAAATCAGGTGTTACCAAGGATATACCCCCTGGCAGTTTTGTTTCAGGGTTTCCAGCTCGGGATCATACCAAGCAAAAGCGAATAAAAGCAGCTGTTTATAGACTTCCTGAACTTATAAAGAGAGTTCAAAGATTGGAGAAACTCCTTGAAGAGGTGTATAATGCAGATGCAAAGAACCATTAAAAGAAGTGTAAGTTATACAGGGGTTAGTTTGCATCTTGGTGAAAAAGTAAAAGTTACCTTAGAACCTGCTCCTGTCAATCAAGGAATAGTTTTCATTAGGGAAGATTTACCCGGAACTCCTAGAGTGAGAGCAGCTGGAGCTAAAGTTGTAAGTAACAGGAGAGGAACCACTATTGGTGAAGGATCTGTAAAAATCACCACTGTGGAACATATCCTAGCCACACTTTCGGGGTTGGGTATAGACAACATTTTTATAAAGATGAATGGACAGGAATTTCCAGCAGGTGATGGAAGTGCACTTCCTTGGGTTAACTTGATTCAAACCTCAGGTATTGTGGATCAAAATGCTCCAAAGGAGTTTTTTAAGGTAAAAGAGCCTTTTTGGATAGAGGAAGGGGATAGAAGACTTATCGTTTTGCCAAATGAACAGTTCAAAATAACATACACTGTGGATTTTCCCAATAGCCCATTAAAATCACAATTTGCTGAATTTTTGATAGATGAGGAAACTTTTATTAAAGAAATTGCTCCCTCCCGTACATTTGGATTTATGCAAGAGGTGGAAGGTCTAAAAGAAAAAGGTCTTATACAGGGAGGTTCGCTGGAAAATGCGGTTCTTATAGATGAGAATGGAGTTGTGAATAAAGAGGGACTGCGTTTTCCCAATGAACCTGTCAGGCATAAAATACTTGATTTGATTGGTGATCTTTATCTTATAGGGAGACCTCTTAAGGCCCATATTATAGCAGTAAAAGCAGGGCATCTACTTCATGTAAAATTAGCCAGTAAATTGGAGAAACTTATGCAAAAAGAAAAAAAGAAAAACGGGGTACTGGATATAAAAGATATAGAATCAATTCTTCCCCATCGTTACCCTTTTCTCCTGGTGGATAAGATTGTTTCCATGGAAGATAAGGAAATTGTGGGGATAAAAAACTTTACAGTAAATGAGCCTTTCTTTGTTGGGCATTTTCCCGGTCATCCTGTAGTTCCTGCGGCTTTGATCATTGAAGCCATGGCACAGGTTGCTGGGGTATATCTTTTAAATAAAAGCGAGAATCAGGGAAAACTTGCCTATTTTGCAGGAATTGATAAGGCTCGATTTCGGAAACCTGTCATGCCTGGAGACCAGCTTGTCACCAAGGTTAAGGTTCTTAATTTGAGAAAAACCTCAGGTAGAGTTGAGGCAATAGCTACTGTAAATGATAAGGTAGTAGCTGAGGCTCGCTTTTTATTCAGTTTAGTGGAAAGATAGATTTAGGTGTTTGTTGGTCAATGTTTTTTTGAGATTAACAAGATGTTATAAAAAGGAGAGAAGGGAATGGGAAAATTTTTTATACCTTCAGAGAAACTTCCTAAACATGTTGCTATTATAATGGATGGTAATGGGAGGTGGGCGAAAAAAAGAGGTCTTCCTAGAATAGAGGGGCATCGTTTGGGAATGAGAAAAATCAGGGAAATAGTGGAAATTTGTCAGGATGAGGGAATAAAGGTTCTCACTCTCTATGCCTTTTCTCAGCAAAATTGGAATCGCCCAAAAAATGAAGTCGAATTTCTAATGAGAAGATTTGAAGAGTATCTTGATAGAGAAGAGAAAAATTTAAACAAAAATAATATCTGTCTTAGGGTTATTGGCAGAAGAGATGGTTTACCTGAGAATTTAGTAAAAAAGATAGAAAAGGTAGTTTCTTCCACTCAAAAAAACCGAAGTTTTTTTCTTAATCTAGCAATAAACTATGGAGGACAGGAAGAAATAATAGATGGAGTTCGTAAAGTGGCTTATTTGATTCAAAAAGGAGAGATTTCTCCCGAAAAGATAGATATAGAATTTTTTAAAAAACTCCTTTATATTCCAGATTTACCTTACCCTGACCTTCTTATAAGGACAGGAGGAGAATTTAGGGTGAGTAATTTTCTTTTATGGTATATTGCTTACACGGAATTTTGGATTACTGATGTTCTCTGGCCAGATTTTGACCGAGAGCATCTGCGTCAGGCTTTAGAAGACTTTGCCCGAAGGGAAAGAAGATTTGGATCAATAAAGGAAGAATGAGGTGCTTCTTAAAAGAATTATAACCGCTGCTATTTTTATACCTATTTTTATTTTTTTAATCCTTAAAGGAGGGTTTTTCTTTCTGGGGCTGGTTTGTGCTGTGATTTGTTGTGGATTGATTGAATTTAATCATGGTATCTATAAAGATAGCTCTTATATTCCCTTAAGAGATATATTTCTTGGTTTAACTATTCCAATTTCGGTTTACTTTATGGGCGAGGATATTTTACCTTTTACAATTACTATTGTTATCTTTGTGGTTTTTTTCTGGCAGCTTTTTAAAATGAGAGCAAAAGAAGCCCAAATTAATATTACTTTCAGCCTAAGTGGAATTTTGTATATAAGCTATCTTTTCAGCTATGTTGTTATTCTGAGAAATATGGCTCCTATAGGAACTCAGCTTGTAATAACTGTCTTTTTTGCTACATGGATGGGAGATACCGGAGCTTTTATGGTGGGTAAAATTTTAGGAAAACACAGACTTTTCCCAAATTATAGTCCTCATAAGTCGGTGGAGGGATTTTGTGGAGCTGTTTTTTTCAGTCTTATTGCAATGCTCATCTCCAAGTTCTGGAATTTTTTTTCTTTAAAACATCTTATTATCTTAGGTATCCTTATGGGAGTTGGAGGGGAGGCTGGAGATTTTTTTGAGTCTATGCTCAAAAGAAGTCTTGGAATCAAAGATTTTGGCAAGCTCTTACCCGGACATGGAGGTATTTTAGATAGATTTGATAGCCTTTTTTTCACTGTGCCCATCTTCTTTTATTATGTTAAATATTTTGTTGTGTTGGAGAAGGTTACCTAAAAATGATTATACTTTTTGTCCTTGTGGTTTTTCTTCTTCTCATAATTCCTCATGAACTTGGACATTTTATTGTGGCCAAACTTTCAGGAATGAGAGTCGAGAAGTTTTCTATCGGATTTGGTCCAAAACTTTTTGGAATAAAACGGGGACAGACAGAGTATATATTTTCTGCTTTTCCCATTGGTGGATATGTAAAAATTGCAGGAATGGAGCCTAGAGATAGGTATGCTAAGGATGGATTTTACTCCAAACCCTTAGGTGCACGATTTGCTGTTTTATTCTCCGGATCAGCTATGAATTTTTTAGTTAGTATTATTCTCTTTTCCCTTATTTTTATGATTGGTTTTCAGAGTCTTGACTTAGAAGCCCCCGTAGTGGGTGAGGTTATAAAAGATTCTCCTGCTCAAGAGGCTGGTATAAAACCTGGAGATAGAATAATAAATATTAATGGACGTCTAATTGAGAAATGGCAACAAATGGCTGAGATTATTGGTAAAAGCGAAAAAGAAAAACTACATCTTGTTATACAGAGAGGAAAAGAAACTTTTGAAGTTGAAATTGAGCCAAAATATTACCCTGAATATAAGAGAAAACTTATTGGTATCTCTCCTTCAACTAAATTTGTTCGTTATGACCCTTTAACTTCTCTTATTCTTGGGATAGATAGGGTTATATTCGCAACTGTGCTTATCTTTCGCACCTTAGGAGGGATGATTATAGGAGAGGTTCCAGCGCAATTTTCAGGTCCTGTGGGAATTGTTCAATATGTAGGACAAGCAGGTCGACTAGGAATGATACCCTATATTTCTCTTACAGCACTTTTGGGAATAAATTTAGGACTTTTTAACCTTTTTCCCATTCCAGCATTAGACGGAGGAAGACTTCTCTTTTTAATAATAGAGGCAATTAGAAAAAAACCTGTTGAGGTTGAACTGCAGGAGTTTGTTCATTATATAGGATTTTTAATTCTAATTACCTTGATGCTTCTTGTAACTTATCAGGATATTTTAAGATTAATGAGATGATAAAATGGGGAAAATTTTAATCTCGGGAAATGAAGCTTTAGCTGAAGGAGCAGTAAGAGCTGGGTGTAGATATTACTTTGGGTATCCTATA
>CAYRAK010000112.1:0-5443 GCA_964422215.1 uncultured Clostridia bacterium
ACTGCTTCAATTGTATATTCTGCAGTTGTAGGGATTATCTGCTCTTTATATATTAAATCCTGAAGACGCTTGATACCTTTGATAGCTGCCTCTGAATTTACGACACATCGTTTGCCGTCCTCGCTCCACAGAGACCCCCCATAATTATAAATGAACCAGAAGGGAAGATCACGAGAAAGTCCAACGAATCCATATTGCTTAACACGAGGACGCTTGCCTATTGTGAGTTTTTTGGCTGCTTCCACTACGTCGTCCATTGTCCATTTATCTGTCGGATAGGGAATACCCGCCTCATCAAACATTCTCATATTATAGTAAAGACCTTGACGTAAACATAGGTCCTGAGGCAATGCCCAGATTTCTCCCTCCCTTGTAACTGCTTTAATACCTACCTCGTAGAAATCATCTAACGAGACTCCCTCAGGTCCCTTTATGTATTTGGTCAGAGGCAATAGAGCTCCTCTTATTCTCATTCTTCCATAAAACATATCTAAATTGCGCTGAACATCAGGTGCCTCACCTCCCGCATGTCTGGTCAGTAACTGTTCCCAGTAATTCTCAAGTCTCATAAATTCCACTTTTATATCGGGATACTTGGCCTCAAATTGTGGTATTGCATATTTGGTATATATCTGGTCTTCCCAGGGCATACCCCATACTGAGAACTGTATTTTCTTTTGTCCCTGTACTATAGTTGTTACACTCAGAAGAACCACTAATATTACCATAAGGCCCACGGTTTTTCGTCTCACAGAAATCATAAAAACCTCCTTTAAGTAAGTTTTTACCAAAGCTCCTAAATTTATTAGCGTATTTCACCTCCTCTTGTTTTTTTCATAGTTCTCTCGGAAATTCTTCAATCCATCTCTATTTAAATTTCAGCTATTTTCTCTTGTCTTCCTAATTTTTCACCTTCTTTTCCAAGAGAACTCATTTTCATATCTCTCTCCACAAATTAAAAACAATTCACCCTTTAAGTCCGGTAGTAGCAACACTTTTAATGAATAGATTCCTGAAAAAGAAAAACACAATCATTAAAGGTACAATTACAATAGCTGTTCCTGCCATGCGTTGAGGCCACGTCATTTTATGAGTTAAAGCTGTTGGAGCAAGATCTAACAGTCCCACAGGTAGCGTCTTCATAACCTCCTTTTGAACGACAATCAAGGGCCATAAAAAATTGTTCCATGAATACAGAAATACAAATACACCTAATGTCAAGAGTGCGGGTCTGGTAAGAGGTAAAACCACAGTTGAGTAAATACGGAATTCTCCACATCCATCAATACGAGCAGCCGCTATAAGTTCCTCAGGTATGTATTTATTGTACTGTGTTAACAAAAATATTCCTAACGCACAGGTACTGGCTATCTGTGGAGCAATGAGACCTTGATAAGTATCTACCATACCTAACCATTTTATTATGAGGAAAGTAGGAATCATACGAAGATGCATGGGCACTACCAGACCAGACAATAGAAGAAAAAATATTGTCCTATGCCCAGGAAAACGGTAGTATGCGAACGCGTAAGCTGCTAGGCTTGCAAAAAAGAGAATCGCAATAGTCGTAACTCCGGCAACTAATATCGAGTTAAAAAACCAACGAGGATAAGGAAATGTTTTCCACACCTCATAATACGCACTTAAAGTAGGACGCATTGGTACAAAGGTAGGAGGCCAACCTGATGCTTCAGGGGGAGTTTTTAAGGCTGTTGCCACTACCCAATAAAAAGGGAAAAGATAAATAATGGCAATACAAATGGCAATAAACATCACCACGAATCTTTGAATTTGCTGATACGTCATACACCCTCTATTCTATTATTTTACAAATATTCAGTGAATCGTGTCTACCTTTTATGTATTATAACCTTTTTTGACGGGGGTGAGACATTAAGTTGTTACCTCGCCTTAAATTTAGAATTTTTCATTATCCTCTTTTGGAATTAAAAAGATCAAATACAACCTTAATTATTTTGCCATCTTCTTGAGGAAATAGAATCTCTCTGAAAGAAGAAGTAGTTCTGGTTGAACAGCTTTTTTAATAGAGAATCTCCTCTACCAAGAACAACACTTTTAAAAAACCCATCTTTTTTTAAGGAATCAAAACTATATCTTATTTATAAAATAATAGATTAGTTTAACTTGTCAATCCATTTGTTGCTAAGTTTAGCTGACAAAAATTAAAGAAAAAATAACTTCATTATTTATACTCTATAATAGAATAAAAACAAAAGTTATCCATTTTATTGTGTCAACTAAATAAATTCATCACAACAAAATCAACAAAGTGGTTTTTGTACTTGTCCAATCATATTTTTCTTTTGTTAGATTATTCTTCTTTGAAGTAAATGGTCTCCGGAACAACCACAGGAAATCCTCTTACATTATCTATCACAGCCTTAACTCCATAGACCTTTTTTATAAGCTCAGGTTTTATTATTTCTCTTTTTCCCTCTCCATATATCATTCCATCCTTCATTACAACAAACCTGTCTGCATAGCAAAGAGCCAAATTAACATCATGCATTACGACTATTGAGGTAATACCTTTCTGATGTGCTATCTTTCTTACCAACTCCATAACTTCAAATTGATTTTTTATATCTAGGTTACTTGTTGGCTCATCTAAAAGAATTATTTTTGGTTCCTGTGCTAAGACTCTTGCCAGCACAACTTTTTGTAGCTCTCCTCCACTGAGTTGATTGGTAAGCTTCAGGGAAAATTCCTCAAGACCCATTAGCCTTAAAGTATCCTCCACAATCTTAAAATCCTTCTCATCTGGTCCCCACCCCATGTGAGGTTTTCTCCCAAGAAGAACAGTATCATAAACGGTCATGAAACTACCATGTGTATTCTGGGGAACATATCCTATCCTCTTAGCCACCTCTCTTGCTCCAAATGATGCAAGAGGTAAACCCTCAAGCAGAATAGTGCCTTTTTGGGGCTTTAAAATCCCATTGATACACTTTAATAAAGTGGATTTACCCGCACCGTTTGGTCCTATGATAGCTACAACCTCGCCTTTTTCGACTTCAAGTTTCACCCCTTTAAGGACAGGAATGCTATTGTAGGAGAACTCAACACTATCTACCTTGAGTATCATTTTAGTAAATTCTTCCTTTCATCTTCACAAGTAAATAAATAAACACAGGAGCTCCCATGAATGAGGTTAAGACGCCAACCGGCAGGAGAGTTGGAGCTAAAATTGTCCTGGCCAGAGTGTCTGAGACTACAAGCAAAAAAGCACCGAAAAGGGTTGAAATGGGAATCAGGAACCTGTGGTCTCCTCCTATAAGGAGCCTTATCATATGAGGAGAGATAAGTCCAACAAATCCAATCACCCCTACAAGAGAAACGGATGTGGCAGTTACAAGAGATGCCAGGAGTGCACCAACAAGTCTTATTCTTTCTGTGTTTATCCCCAGACTTTTTGCTGTCTCATCACCACTTTCTATCCCATTGTAATCCCAACGTTTTAGGAAAAAGTAAGCAAAGGAAGGAAAGAAAACTGCAACAATTATCCAGATCTCTTTCCAAACACATCTTCCAAGATCTCCAAAGCTCCAGTAGACCATAGTTGCAAGCTCCTCTTCGGTGGCAAAGTATTGAATAAGAGTTGTCGCTGCAGTAAAAAGAGAACCCATGGCAACTCCAGCTAAAATCACAGCTCCTGGACTTAAGCCTTTAAACTTTGCCAGGGTAAGTATTACCAGCATTCCTAAAAAAGAACCAGAGAAGGCAAAAATAACAACAGCATATGGGTTATTGATGAAAATTCTCCCTGTACTCTCAGAACCTCCCACCCCCAAAAGTCCTATAGCTAAAGATGCTCCGAAAACAGCTCCATGTGATATTCCCAAGGTAAAAGGTGAGGCAAGGGGATTTCTCAGGATACACTGCATCACTGCACCAGAGACTGCAAGACCTGCCCCAACCACCATAGCAGTCACTATGCGGGGCAGACGGATGTTCCAGAGAACAAGGTGTGCTTTTGAACTTCCCCCCAGCAGAGCCTGCACAACTTCACCCGGAGAAAGAGAAAAGGAGCCAATACTTATTGCATAAATACAGCTTAAAACAAGCAGACAAAAAAGGATAACACCCAGACTTATCTTCTTTGTTACATAACCTCTGTAATTTTGGGTGGTGCTCATTTTATTCTTAATTAGAGGATTTTTTAATTTCTTCAAATTTTATTCTTCCAAAACCACCAAAATCCTTTCTCATTTTCCCATAAACAGGTTTTCCCACTAAAAATTTGTAAATTTCATCGGCCTTTTTCTCCGGATCAATTTCCTTAAACCTCTCAGGGTAGATAACTTTTCCTATATAATACGCATCAGCCAGGGCAGTTCCAATATTGGTGGTGTAAAAATTAAAGGGAAGTATTCCATAAATATCTCCACTTTTAAAGGCTTTAAGCGAACAATAAAAATTTCTTCTCTTTTTATAATCCTGCTTTACAAGCTCCAGTCCACCTTCATCAATGAAAATCATATCCGGATTCCACTCAATAAGTTTTTCTCTGTCTATAAAAAGATGCCCTTTCTTTCCAATCCTATCTACCACATTTCTCGCCTGCAAAAAGACAAAAGGTGGAAAACTCGCCTCAGTTGAGTCTATTCCATGTGTCCCCCTGTAGCCAACCCCGCCAATATAAACTGTGGGTTTTTCTTCATCTGGGATATTATCTGTCCTTGTTCTTAAATCTTTTATAACCTGTTTAATAAAACTTACCACCTTCTCTGCTCTTTCCTCTTTCCCAAGAAGCCTTCCAGCGAGTTTGAGGGATTCAAACAAGGGCTTGTCAAGCTGGGCTACTTCTCCATAGCTTAAGACTACTACAGGAATATTTGTCTTTTTCTGGATATTATCAGCAAATCTTTTCTCAACATAGGTCATAAATATAACATCGGGGCTTAATTTAACAAGAGCCTCGGTATCGGGAAGTTTCCCAGGACCACCTGGACCTATGGAGGGAAGATCTTTTAACTCTGGATGAGCTATAGCGTAAGGCCTTCCAGAGGAACCCCACCTTCTCTCAGCATCCTCAACTCCTATAACCTTATCTGTAGCTTGTAAATATACAATGAGTCTTAGAGCACCAGGACCTGTACAAACTATCCTGTCAATCTGGATTGGAACTTTTATTTTCCTTCCAGCAAGGTCCTCTACTGTTATTGACCTGAATGCTGCCAGAGAAAATCCTGACAAAAGAATAATACCAACCCATAAAACTGCAACCACCAGAGCCGGTGAGATGAGGATGAGTGGTAGTTTTTTGTTTTTCATAAACCTTTTTCCTTGCAATTCATGGTTATCCATCATTACTCCTCGATGGATGGTTTTATGTCTAAAATAGGAGTTCCGTTAATAGCATCAAGACCTTTTACCCGGAGTCTATTTTTTTCTCTTTTAAGAAGCTTTACTTTGCTAAGAC
>CAYRAK010000113.1:0-5442 GCA_964422215.1 uncultured Clostridia bacterium
CTAGGGAACGAAGCATCTGAATAAGTCCAATAAGAGTTCCAATCATTCCAAAGGCTGGAGAATAATTTCCCATAGCCGTAAATATACTCTGTCCCACCTCATGTCTTTCCCTAAGAGAGTTTATATCTATAGTCAAAATTTCTCTTATAGTCTCGGGAGGAGTTCCATCCACAATTAACTGCACTCCTTTACGAAAAAAAACATCATCTGTTTTTTCTATTCTCTCCTCAAGAGCAAGAACTCCTTCTCTTCGAGCTATACGAGCAAATTCAACCAAAGTAGCTATTGTGTCTTCTGGAGAAGGTTCCTTGTGAAAAAAAGCTTTTTTCACAACACCCATAACCTTAATAACCTTAGGCAGGGGAAAATTTATTAAAGTAGCTCCTATGGTCCCTCCCACAGTAATCATTAAAGAGGGAATGTTTATAAATAAAGAAACACCTCCCCCCTGCAAAATGGCTACAAAAACAAGCCCCAGTCCTGTTGCAATTCCTATAAGGGTTGTTATATCCATATTACCTTTTCACATTCACAAGTTCCTGTAAAATCTGATCCGCAGCAGTAATAACTCGAGCATTAACCTGAAAGCCTCTTTGGGCAATAATTATCTCAGTAAAACTTTTCGCAAGATCTACATTTGACATCTCAAGGCTTGAAGGAGAAATAATTCCTCGCTTACCTGTTCCTGGTGTTCCTATTTGAGGTAAACCTGAGTTAAGTGATTGCTGATAGAGGTTATCCCCTGCTTTGTAGAGACCTTGCGGATTGGAAAAGCTGGCAAGAGCAATCTGAGCAAGAGTCCTGTTTATCCCATTAGTAAATATGCCAGTGATAATACCCGCATCATCAAAAGATACATCATCTAAATTTCCACTCGGATATCCATTTTGCTCCTTTAAGGTAGCTGAAAAATCAGCTGCAAATTGGGTAAATCCATTAAATTTATTAATATCCCCAAAGTTAAGATCAACACTCATTTCCTCAGCTCCCCCAGTTCCGTCTGGATCAAAGACAATTCGTGTTGTACTTACACTTGCAAGTGAGCCGTCAGAATTAAAAGTTAAAGTCCCCGTATCTCCTGAGACAGAATTTTTGTCCTCATAGGGAACAATAGCCTGCCAATTCCAAGTGTTGCTAACTCCAGGTTCTGTATCCTTGGCAAAAAGAAAAGTTATAACCTGAGCGTTTCCAAGAGAATCGTATGTAGTTACAAAGGTTGTGTAATCTGAACTTCTTGAAGCCTCAGCAGTGCTTCCCTGCCCTCCTGGGCTAATAGAGGCATCGAATACTCCATAAGCGTTAAATTCAGTTTTCCCAGAGCACTGCATAGAAAGATTGTTTATCTGAACAGAGTCTGCTATAACTTGCAAACTTCCATCGCTTTTTACCATTACGGTTTCAAATCCACCTGTTGCACCTCTTATTGCTGCCTGAAGTGCGTAAGCAAGATCAGCGAGAGAAGAGCTTTCAGTGACAGTGTATGAACCAGAAATAGGAGTTCCACCCGCATCTCCAGAAAAACTTATCACATCTCCGACACGAAGATTCATGGAATTTCCATCCTGGTCAAAAAGTTTTATCAATAGTGTGGAAGATGAGGCATAGGTTGGCTCTACTCTTGCATCTAGATTACCTGCAAAGCTTACATAGCTTGTAGCTTGAGCAGGAAGCCTTTGTTGAAAATCTATGGTTATATTTCCAAGTACCCTACTTAATTCACCATTTTCATCAGCCATGTAGCCTTGAACCATATAACCTTGGCTGTTTACCAAATTTCCCTCTCTATCAAAGTTAAAAGCTCCATCTCGGGTGTAATACTGTCTTTCTCCATCAGTTAAAATAAAAAATCCCTCTCCTTGAATAGCAAGGTCTGTCTTTCTCTGGGTAGACATAAGATTTCCTTGAGTAAAAATTTTATCAATGGAGGATATGCGCATACCAAGACCCACCTGTTTAGGATTTGTCCCTCCTCTTTGTTCACTTGGCCCTCCTGCTGCCTCAAGTGTTTGGCTTAACATCTCCTGAAATAAGGCTCTGGAGGATTTGAATCCTACAGTATTTACATTGGCAATGTTGTTACCAATAACATCCATCTGGACCTGATGATTTCGCAAACCTGATACCGCCGAAAATAACGCTCGCATCATTTGGTAAACCTCCTTAAAAGTTACTTGGATAGTATATTGGTTATAGAAGATAAAGGTATTTTTTTATCTCCCACCATAAGATAAACTGTTCCCTCTTTTAAATAAACCTGTTTTACCTCCCCATTCACTTTCTCTTCAGTTAAAGGATCGACTCCTTCTACTATATAGCCAATCATCTGGGCTCCCTGGTGAAGCATTTGAATCTTTAAGGCCTCAGTTATTTTAGAGTCAAGATTATTCAACTGTTTAAGAGAACTAAACTGAGCAAGCTGTGTTATAAAATCTCTACTATTCATTGGCTCCATAGGATCCTGATAAGTAAGTTCCTTTACCAAGAGATCCAAAAACATATCTCTGTTTAAAAGACCTGAAATACCAAAATTAGAAGAGATGGTTTTATTTCCCACAGCTTGAATCATCATCTTATTGCCTCCTTACGCAAGGTAGTTTATAGAGTAAAAATAAGGTGCGATTTGCAAATCTTGTTTTTTTTCTTCCTCAGTCAAAGGCTCATTTTGTATTCCTTGCTGATAAAAAAGAAATGACTTTGTTTTTGGTTTTTCCTCATTAAAGTTAAAATCAGATAAACTTTGCCCAAAATCCATACTAAATTCTCTAAGAATTATCCCTTCCTTCTCTAAACTTTGTTTAAGATGGGAGAAACTGCTTTGAAGCAGTTGTCCAGTTCTAGATTCAGAGACTCTAATCTGAACTACTAGATTATTTTTCTCCATAACAAGATGAACCTGAATTTTTCCAAACTCCTTTGAATTTATCAAAAATTTTGCTTCATTATGCTCCTTTCCCCTCATAAGCTTTACCCTATGTACAATACGGTCTATAAACTCTGGGGCTTTTACAGAGGAACTAAAGAAAAATTTTTCAAATATGTTCTCTTGCATCTTGCTTTTTTCCAAAGAAAAGGGTACATCTTTTACCATCTTTTGCTCAGAAAAACCAAAATTTTCTTTCTTTTCGGTCTTTACCAAGGTCTCTAAAAAACCCTCTTTTTTATCTTCCGAAAAATAAAACATTCTCTCATTTTGAGAAAGAGAGTTTGCCCTCTTAGAATTTAAAAAAACAATACTTGTATTGCTGTCTTCATAAACTGATTTTCTTCCAACTTCTTTAAAGGGAAAATCTTTTTCTTTCATTTGTTTATTTGGAAAAGAAATATTTTCCCTCTCCTTTAACTTCTTTTTTCTCTCTTCCAATTCAAATTGATCTTCCCTGTCGTGAAAGAATAAAAAAGTAGGCTGAGTTAAAAACGAATTTTTTGTTAAATTGTTATTTTTTTCATTTGAATAGGGAAAGACGGACACAAAGGTGTCCTCAGATTGCGTCCATATATTTTTTAGAAATTTTTCTTTTTCATCAGGATTAACCACTTTTATCCTTAAAGAAGAGGTGCTTTTCTCTAACACAAAGTTTTTATCTGGTACCCTTAAAGAAGATACACTCTTCTCTAACATAGAGTTCTCATCTGACAACTTCTTTACAGAAAATACAAGTTTTTTATCATTTTCTCCTTCTTTCTCCTTTTTTGTTTCTATTTTTTCTGTTAACTTTTCTTTCGAAAAAGACACAAATGCTTTGTTTTGTTTTTCTATCTTCTTTGGCTCAAAAAAGCTTTTTCTTTCTTCATCTGCATGAGTTATTTTATATTCTTTGTTTTCCAGTTTCTTGTTTTTCAGGAGAAAATTTTTCTCTATTGGCATTTTTCCAAATAAAGAATTTCCCCCTGAATTTTCTCTCTGAATGACTTTTTCAATAACCTTCTCATCTTCTTTTTTTACCCACATAGTCTTTTTCCCTTGTTCAAATTTTGTTGAAACCTCCTTTGAAAGGGAGACTACATTTGATAAAGAAGCTATATTCTCTTTCGAAAAGGGGGTTGTCTTTAAAGCATCGATTTTTTCGTTATCTGGTGCAATAAAAGGGGACAATGAATAGCTTCTTTCTTTAACAGGATTTTTCTTAGAAGATATAACAGAAGATTTTGCAATTGGATTTTCCGCTTGCTTTGCTTTTTTCAAATGTTTTTCCCCTATTTTATTTTCTTTTTTAGGAAAATGATTCTTTTTATCTTTTAGTAAAGTTTTTTCATTTCCGTTTAAAGAAAAAACCTTTTTTTGCGTTTGTACAGGTTTATTCCTTTTAGAATCTAAATTTATTTTCTCTCTTGCTGGATTTACCTTCTCTTCTTTTTTCTCTTTAAGTTTAAAATTATCCTTAGAATTAAAAGCTACTTTTTTCTCTCCAGATTCAACTGAAGTCAATCCTATTTTCTCTAGAGGAGTTTGGGTTTTCATAAAAGACGAAATTTTCTTTTTCAAATCAGGCAAAGTTTTCTCTACCTGAATCTTCTCACTTTTTATCCTTGTCTCAGAAAAGAAGGGAGTTTCTACAAGGTTAAATCCTTCATTTTTGATAGAAGGATTGAATTTTTCTTTTATTTCTTTTATTTTTACCTTTATTTTCCGGGTTGTAACGGGAGTTAAATCAATTTCCAATGTTTCTTCATTTTCAGATAATGATGAGATCAAGGATAAGATAGACTTTTTAAAAGTCTTAAAAGGGAGAATTCTTTCTTCTAAAGATGTACTTTTATTAGCTTTAATGCCATCTCTTTTTATAACTTTTATTTCTTTTTTCCCCACACAAAGCATAAATTCCCCCTTCCCATCTCCAATTAGATCTAAAATAGAGGATAAAACAGAAAAAAGAAAAGTTGCCAGCTTAAAATAACTGTCAAAGTTTAAAAATTTATCAAACTTTCTTATCTTTTTTCCTCTGGGAAAAGAACAAAAAGATGGATCAATGGTTAAATTTACGATATTTAAATTTTTCATTTTATTGGACTCCTTCCCATTTTCTCTATCAATTTGGCAACTTTTTCAGGATCCATTGTTGCAAGTATTTTAGCTACCTGACGTTGATCCATTCTAGAAAGAACCTCTAAAGCAAACTCATCCTCCATTTTCTGAATTATTGAGGCGACCTCTTCTGCCCTCATATTCTCATAAACCTCAGCTGCCCACTTTATTTTGCTTTCTCTTTTGGCTGCGCTTTCTTTAAGATAATCTTCAATTTTCTTTTTTAAAGAAATAAGTTCATTTGCTCTCTCTTCGAGTTCTCTCTCTTGTAGAAGAAGATGCTCCTGCCATTTCTCCAATTTTTCCTTTTCCTTCTCTACAAGTTCTTTTTCCCTCTCTAAATTTTCAAGAGCCTGAACGATCTCTTCAGTCTCAAGGTGAATCTTTTTCTCTGAAAACTCCGAAGAATTTTCAAGACT
>CAYRAK010000114.1:0-5441 GCA_964422215.1 uncultured Clostridia bacterium
ATAAAAGTTAATCATTGTTTTCTGAAGTTTCGAAAGGCAAATCCTTGAGGTTTGAACACCATCTCTGTTGGTTACATCGATAATATAAATCTTGGGCATCTTTTCCTCCTTTTAATTTTACCTTTTCTTTTAATTTATCATTTTTAATCCCAAATCGTCAAGTTTTAAAGATCGAGAATACTTTTTACTTTTCTTTTTCTTAGGGTTTCTTGAAAATTTATTGTACCTTCAGTATAATAAGAAGGCAAACTTGGAAGAAAAATATGAAAAAAGACAAATTTGTAAAATGGGTAAAAGAAGTTATAGAATCTTTGCCTAAAATTTTTAAAGAAAAGCTGGATAATGTAGAAATAATCATAGAAGATGAACCACCATTTTCTTTGTCAGGTTCAGTTTGCCTACTTGGACTTTATCAAGGAGTTCCGTTAATTAAAAGGGGGGTATACTTTAGAAACATTTTGCCCGATAGAATTATTATCTTCCGCCATTCAATAGAAAGAATCTGCTCCTCTGAAGAAGAAATGAAAGAAACAGTAACTAAGACTTTACTTCATGAAATTGGACATTATTTTGGTCTAAGTGAAGAGCAGCTAAAAGAAATAAGAAACTAACAACAAAAAATTTTCAAATTTCCAGGGAGAACCCAAATGAATACCAAGCAAGTTGATATTGTAGTAATTGGAGGAGGACCTGCAGGTTACGCGGCTGCTATAAGAGCAGCCCAGCTTAAGGGAAAAGTTGCTCTAATAGAAAAAGAAAAACTAGGAGGGGTTTGTCTTAATGTTGGGTGTATTCCTACAAAAACTCTCCTGCGAAGTTGCGAAATTTTTTATCTCACACAGAGAGCAAAGGAGTTTGGACTTGAGATTCCGGAGGTAAAAATCAACCTCTCCCAACTTATGGCAAGAAAGAATCAACTTATTAGAAGACTTGTGGGAGGTGTAAACTACCTTTTAAAGAAGAACAACGTTGAGGTAATAAAAGGAAAAGGATATCTTGTAGATTCGCTGACTGTTGAAGTTCAGGGAGAGGAGGGAGAAAAAATAAAAGCAAAAAATATAATAATTGCCAACGGCTCTGTCAGTGCAGCTCTTCCTTTAGAAGGAGTGGATAAGGAGGCAATCCTTACAAGTACAGAGGCTCTTCAGATAGAAGAAATTCCAGAAAATTTTCTAATTATAGGTGCAGGAGCAATTGGAGTAGAATTTGCCAATATTTATAGTATATTAGGTAGTAAAGTTACTATAGTAGAAATGATGCCTCACATCATACCACAGGAGGATTCGGAACTGACCGAGAAATTAAAAGAGAGTATGATAAAAAGAGGAATTGAAATTTTTACTGGATCTACCTTAGAGTCAGTGAAAAAGCAAGGAAAAAATTATATAGGATTAGTAAAGACACCAGAGGGAATAAAGGAGGTTTCTTTTAACAAAGTACTTATATCAATTGGAAGAAGACCAAATCCTGATGATTTGGGACTTGAGAAAGTGGGTATAGAAAAAGACGAAAAAGGATGGATAAAGGTTAACTCCAAGATGCAAACAAACCTGCAAAATATTTACGCAGCCGGAGATACAATTGGTGGATACCAACTTGCTCATACAGCTTACATGGAAGGGGAGGTGGCTGCTGAAAATGCTATGGGAAAAGATTCTAGGATAAATTATCGAGCAGTACCTCGTTTTGTATGTTCAATACCCGAACTTGCTGCAGTAGGATTAACTGAAGAGAAGGCAAAAGAGGAAGGTCATAAGGTAAAAATTGGGAAATTTCCCTTTATGGCTAATGGAAAAGCTCTTGTTTATGGAGAAAGAGAAGGAATGGTAAAAATAGTATGTGATGCCGAAACCGAAGAGATCCTTGGAATACATATTTTAGGACCTCAGGCTACTGATTTAATACTTGAAGGAACATTTGCCATTAACCTCGAAAGTACCATTCAGGAAATCATTGAGACCATCCATCCTCATCCAACGCTTGGAGAGGCAATAAGAGAAGCGGCTTTGGACGTGCAAAAAAGAGCCATTCATATTTAATTTTTTAATAAAAAAGCTTAACCTCAACTACATCCCCTTTTTCTAATAGATCCACATTGGCAGGTATTTCTATATAACCGTGTGCTTCAGACATACTTGTTATGGCTCCTGATTCTTTAAAAACAGGAATAGCTTCACCATTCTTTAGTTTTACAGGTAAGAACTGATGTCTTCCCAAAGTGGATGTTATTCTTCTTGATAAGGAAACTTTTGCAATAACCTCTCTTTTTGGGGGAAGATGAGCAAGTTTACGTAAAAGGGGGATAAGAAGTGCATAAGCATTTGTGAGACAGGAAGTAGGATACCCTGGCATTCCAATAACTAGTTTCCCCCTTATTATTGCAGCCAAAGTAGGTTTTCCCGGTTTTACAGCTAAACCATGAAAAAGAAGTTTTCCCATCTTAGTAACAGCTTCTTTTATAACGTCCTTTTCTCCCGCTGAGCTTCCACCAGTAATAACTATTAAATCTTCTGAAAGAGCATTCTTTATACCCTGGATAACACTTTCGACATCATCTTTAAGATTTGAGCCTAAAATAGCTCTACCTCCATTCTCTTCCACTAAGGAAAAAAGAGTATAAGAGTTCACATCATAAATTTTTCCCTCTTCAAGAGGTTTACCGGGTGAAAGAATTTCTTCACCCGAAGAAATTATCATTACCCTGGGTTTTATAAAAACCTCTACCTGGTTTTTTCCTAAGGCAGCAAGCACTCCTATGCGAGCAGGAGTTAAAAAATCTCCACGAGAGAGTACTTTTTGACCCTCTTTTATATCCTCACCTGCAGGAGAAACATTTTCTCCAGGATGCACCGGCTTATAAATTTTTACCCAATTTCTCTCCTCTTCAGTATCCTCAACCATAACTACAGCATCTGTTCCCTCAGGAAGTGGAGCTCCAGTAGCAACTTTTACACATTCTCCTTCTTTTATGAAAATACGGCTAGGCTGACCGGTAAAAACAGAACCCTTTAACTTTAATTTAACTGGGTTTAGATTCTTAGCTTGATAGGTGTCGGTTGCTTTAACCGCATATCCATCCATAGCAGCTCTTGTAAAAGGAGGGACATTCATGGAAGCTATAATGTTTTCAGCCAAAACTCTTTTATATGCCTTAAGAAGGGTAATTTTTTCTGTATCCTCCACTGGACGGATACAGGACAACAAAAGTTTTTTTCCCTCTTCCCAGGAAATTAAAGACTTAAAAGGCCTCATATTAACTTTTTTATCTCAACTATTGCTCCAGTGGGACAAACTATAGAACATACACCACAAACCTGACAGTTTCTTGGATCAATCAAGGCTAAATTATTCTCTAAAAAGCAAGCCTCATAAGGGCAGGATTTTACACAGCGTCCACAGGCTATACAAGCTTTTTTACATACCTGACGAGCTTTTTTTCCTCTATCTAAGGAGGAACATTTCACCTTATAATTTAAATCATTAAATCTTTCTAAAACTATTATATCACGTGGGCAAACCTCAACGCATCTTCCACAACCTGTACACCGAGAAAAATCAATATTAGGCAGTCCATCTACTACTTTAATAGCAGAAAAAGGACAAGCTCTTTCGCAATCACCATATCCTAAACATCCAAAACTACAGGCAATATCTCCTCCCATAACCAGATTTGCGGCTCTACATGTTTCAACTCCTTGATAAATAGCTTTTTTTGAACGCTCAGATATAGTTGCTCCACATTTCACAAAGGCAAGTTTTTTCTCAACAACCTGTGTTTCAACTCCCATTATCTCAGAGATTGCTTTAGAAACTTCATTTCCTCCCACTACACAGGAGTTCACCTCAGCGTCTCCTGCCACAATTGCCTCAGCAAGAGCATGACATGAAGCAAAACCACAGGCACCACAGTTCACTCCGGGAAGAATATCACTTATCTTTTCTACTCGAGGATCTTCTTCCACTTTTAATCTTCTATGAGCTAGGGAAAGCATAAGAGCAAAGAAGAAAGCTAAGATTCCCATGCTTGCTACAGCTGTGTTAACTAAATTCATGATTACCTCCACATTTTCTTTTGAAAGAGATCTGTCCTGCTACTTTAAGATGCGAATTCAAATCCGGTTAACTAGATAAGTAAAGCCTATGCAGTACCTATAAGTCCTGTAAAACCCATAAAAACAAGAGCAAGAAGACCTGCTGTAATTAAGGTAATAGGTGCACCCTGTAATGACTTTGGAACATCAGCAAAATCAAGTTCTTCTCTTATTCCAGACATTATAAGCATAACCAGAGTAAATCCAATCCCTGCTCCAAATCCAAATATAACACTTTCAACAAAGCCATACTTCCGAAGAGGAATAAAAAGGGCAAGAAAGAGAATAGAGCAGTTGGTAGTTATAAGGGGAAGGTAAATCCCCAAAGCTCTGTAAAGAGCAGGGCTTGTCTTTCTGACAAACATCTCTATTAACTGGACTAAAGAAGCAATAACCAGTATGTCAGACACATACTCCAGGAAGGGAAGATTTAAGCCTTTGATTATAAATTGACTAATTGGCCAAACTATAGCAGCAGTTAAGGTCATAACAAAGGTGGTAGCAAGTCCCATTGCTGTTGCTGACTCTATCCTCCCTGTTACTCCCAAGAAAGGACAAATACCTAAAAAGTATCGAAGAACAA
Source organism: uncultured Clostridia bacterium (assembly GCA_964422215.1). Taxonomy (GTDB): domain Bacteria; phylum Aerophobota; class Aerophobia; order Aerophobales; family B3-G15; genus CAYRAK01. The sequence continues at coordinate 4,675 of CAYRAK010000114.1, forward strand.
AGTTGTTTACTAATACCGCTCCTAGAAAAATTAAAATTATCTTGCTCATCTAAAAATTACCCTCCTGTTTTTTTCTCTCCAGAGCAGCTTTCACGAAATCTCTAAAAAGTGGATTTGGCTTTTGAGGTCTAGAGGTAAATTCAGGGTGAAACTGACAGGCAACAAACCAGGGATGGTTAGGTATCTCAATTATTTCTACCAAATTTTTTGGGGGATATACCCCAACCACCCTCAACCCAGCCTTTTCAAGAATATCTCGGTATTTGTTATTAAATTCGTATCTATGCCTGTGTCTTTCATATACAACGGTTTTCTGATAGGCTCTACCACTAAAACTATCCTCCTCTAATCTACACTCATATTCACCAAGCCTCATCGTACCTCCTTTATTTCTTATTTTTCTCTGTTCAGGAAGAAGATCAATCACTGGATAAGGAGTATTAGGGTCAAACTCAGTTGAGTTTGCATCCTCTAAACCAGCTACATTTCTTGCAAATTCTATTGTCGAACATTGCATTCCTAGGCATATTCCAAGAAAGGGAAGATGATTTTCTCGGGCAAACTTTATAGCTTTTATCTTCCCCTCTATTCCTCTTGAACCAAAGCCTCCGGGAACAAGAATGCCTTGAAAGCTAACAAGTTTTTTTAATATATCCTCATTAGTTAAAAGTTCCTCTGCTTCTATCCAGTCGAGTTCAACTCTCACATCATTTGCTGCTCCTGCATGAGTGAAAGCCTCAATAATACTTTTATAGGCATCCTTCATG
>CAYRAK010000115.1:0-5226 GCA_964422215.1 uncultured Clostridia bacterium
AAAACAAATGAGAAGAAAAATGCAGATAGTATTTCAGGATCCCTCTTCTTCTTTAAATCCAAGAATGCTCGTAAAAGATATCGTGGGAGAACCTTTAAAAATTCATAAATTAAACGGAAATAGAGATGAGAAAGTACTTCAGCTTCTTAACAAAGTTGGTCTAACCGAGGATCATCTTTTTAGATATCCCCATGAATTTAGCGGAGGGCAACGCCAAAGAATAGCTATTGCAAGAGCTCTTGCTACAAATCCTGATTTTGTCGTTCTGGATGAGCCAACATCTGCTTTGGATGTCTCAGTTCAGGCTCAAATCTTGAATCTGTTAAAGGAACTTCAAAGAGAATTTAATTTAACCTATCTTTTTATAACCCATCATCTCATGGTAGTTCAGTATATGGCAACAAGAATTGCTGTTATGTATCTGGGAAAAATTATAGAGCTTGCCCCCACTAAAAATATATTTTATCAGACAAAACACCCCTACACAAAAGCACTAATTTCTGCAATTCCTGAACCAGAGATCGAGAAAAGAAAAGAACGTATAATTCTAACCGGTGATGTACCAAGTCCAGTTAATCCTCCAACAGGATGCAGGTTCCATCCGCGTTGTCCTTATGTTAAGAAAATATGTAAAGTAAAGGAGCCTCTGTTGCGAAAAATAAATGATGAGCACTGGGTAGCCTGTCATCTTGCAGAAATAATGTAAACATTTATATTTGATGTATATAGTTGACAGAAGTTATACCTTAATTATTATAATCTTCATCAATCCTTGAGATGATGAAAGATAAGGAATAAGAAAATGTTTCATATCTTTGACCAAAAACAGATTAAAAAAGCAAATATTACTGATGTTTATTTTGACAGAACTGTAAGAATTATAAAAGAAAAGAATCTAGATAAACATGTAGCAGCTGAAGTAAGAGCAAGAAATCTTCCCTGTAACTATAAATGGGCAGTACTTGCAGGAATAGAGGAAGCACTGAACCTCCTTGAGGGTTTACCGCTAAAAGTTTGGGCAATGCCAGAGGGAACTTTGTTTCATGCGATGGAACCTGTAGTGCTGATAGAAGGTAAATACAGCGAATTTGCTGCCTATGAAACCTCGCTTTTGGGCTTTCTCTGTCAAGCATCGGGTATAGCTACAAGAGCAGCACGATGCAAAAAATTATCTGGAGGAAAACCGGTATATCATTTTGGAGCAAGAAGAATGCACCCAGGAATAACTCTTATGATAGATAGAGCATCATACATAGGAGGGTGCGATGGTGTAGCTGTAAGAGAAAGTGCAAAGTTTTTAGGGGAGGAACCTGTAGGAACGATACCTCACAGTTTAGTTCTTCTTGTAGGAGATACACTTGAGGCAATGAAATTTTTTCATGAGATAATAGAGCCTGAGGTTAAAAGAGTTGCCCTGGTTGACACTTTGGGAGATGAGAAGTTTGAATCCTTAAGAGTAGCAGAAAATTTAGGAAAGGACCTTTTTGCAGTAAGAATAGATACCCCTGCCTCTAGAAGAGGGGACATCCTGGAAATACTAAAAGAGATACGATGGGAGCTTGATCTTAGAGGTTACAAACATGTAAAACTTTTTGTCTCGGGAGGTTTAAACGAACGTAAAATTTATGAGTTAAATAAAGTAGCAGATGCTTTTGGAGTGGGCACATGGATAAGTAATGCTCCAGTGATTGATTTTGCTCTTGATATTGTTGAAATAGAGAAAAAACCTGTGGCTAAGAAAGGAAAGTATTCTGGTAAAAAGCAAGTGTGGAGTTGTTCATCCTGTGGTTTCACAACTATTCTTCCCTGGTCAAAGGAGTATCCTGTTTGTCATTGTGGAAAAAAAACTACACCTCTTTTAAAATTAATGATTGATGGAGGAAAAATAGTTGAACCTCCTCCTCCACCAAAAAAAATAAGAGAATTTGTTCTAAAACAATTAGAAAAAGTAGAAATTAACGAGGTATAAAGTGGCATTAATTGTACAAAAATATGGTGGCTCTTCGGTTGCAACTCCTGAAAGAATCTTGCGGGTGGCAGAAAGAATCATAAAGACCAAAAGAGAGGGACATAAGTTAGTGGTTGTCGTCTCAGCAATGGGTAATACTACAGATGAACTTATTAAGTTGATGAAAAAAGTAAATCCTGATCCTCCTAAAAGAGAGTTAGACCTTCTTTTATCTACAGGAGAGATAGTCTCTGCTGCTATTTTAGCCGCTGCCATAAATGCAAAGGGCGAAAGAGGATGTGCCTTTACAGCCTATCAAGGTAGGATAATAACTAATGCCATTCATACAAAAGCTCGTATTCAGAGAATAGACACTGAAAAAATTTTAGATGAACTTAACAAGGGAAGCATTCCTGTAGTTGCAGGCTTTCAGGGAATAACCTCCAATAATACTATTACCACCCTGGGAAGAGGAGGATCAGACACAACAGCAGTGGCTTTAGCTGCCGCTCTTAAAGCAGATATTTGTGAGATCTACTCTGATGTGGAGGGAGTGTTCACTGCTGATCCCCGTATTGTACCTGAGGCAAGAAAACTCAAAAGAATATCTTATGATGAAATGTTAGAACTTGCCAGTCTTGGTGCTAAAGTTCTTCATCTTCGAGCAGTAGAAATAGCAAGAAAATTTAATGTACCCTTGCATATCCGCTCAAGTTTCACTGATAGTAAAGGAACAATAATAAACTAACAAAGAGGATAAATATGACAGAAGTATCCCGTAAAATAAAAGAAGAACCGATAGAGGGTTTTGTTGTAACTGGAGTTGCTCTCAATGAAACAGAAGCAAAAACAACTGTGAGAGGAGTGCCAGATAAACCAGGTGTAGCTGGGTTTATTTTCAGCAGGCTAGCTGAGAGAAACATAAATGTAGATATGATCATTCAAAGCAGTCCCCAAAAGGGAAAAAATACCATCTCCTTTACTGTAAATGAAAAAGACCTTCCTGAAGTGAAAAAAGTGATGGAAAAGTTGAAATCAGAACTTCCTGTGGAAGAGATAAGCTATGATTCTGATATAGCAAAGGTATCTATAGTTGGAGCAGGGATGCAATCCCACCCTGGGGTAGCTGCTAAAATGTTTACCTGTTTAGGTCAGGCAGGAATAAATATAGATATGATATCTACCTCGGAGATAAAAATCTCCTGCACAGTTAGAAGAGAAGAAGGAAAAAAAGCTGTAAGAGTTATCCACAAAGCTTTTGAGTTAGATAAGGAAGAAGAGGAGGAGGAAAAAATTGAAAAGCGGTTATAATGTAGCTGTGGTGGGAGCAACAGGTGCGGTTGGTGAGGAGATGTTTAAGATTCTTAAAGAAAGAAATTTTCCTGTAAGAAATTTAAGAGCTTTTGCTTCCACAAGATCTGAGGGAAAGGTGATAAATTTTAAGGGAGAGAAAATAAAGGTAGAAAATCTTGCCACAGCTTCTCTTGAAAATATTGACATAGCTTTGTTCTCAGCAGGAGCTTCTGTGTCAAGGGAATTTTCACCTAAATTTGCAAAAAAAGGTGCAGTGGTAGTTGATAACAGTAGTGCCTTTCGAATGGATGAGAAGGTGCCTCTTGTTGTCCCTGAAGTGAATCCTCATGCTGTAGAAAAACACAAAGGAATTATCGCAAATCCTAATTGCTCGACCATTCAACTTGTAGTTGCTATAAATCCTATCCACAAAAGAGCAAAAATAAAACGAATGGTAATATCCACTTTTCAATCAGTATCCGGAACAGGAAAGGAAGCAATATCTGAGCTTAAAAGCCAAACAAATGATTATCTTCAAGGGAGAGAGATTAAAAAAAATGTCTATCCTCATCAGATTGCCTTTAACCTTCTTCCCCATATAGGAAGTTTTCTTCCTTCAGGCTACACTGAGGAGGAAATGAAACTTGTAAATGAAACAAGAAAGATAATGGAAGATAATTCAATTAATGTTACTGCAACCTGTGTGAGGGTACCTGTATTTGTCTCCCACTCTGAATCTGTTACCTTAGAGATGGAAAAGGACCTCTCAGTTGAAGAGGCAAGGGAAATTCTTTCAGCTGCTCCAGGAGTGATAGTAGAGGATAAACCTGAAAAGAGCATATATCCCTTGCCTATAAATGCTCAAGGAAAAGATGAAGTTTTTGTAGGAAGAATAAGAAAGGATGAGTCTGCGCCCAACAGTATAAATATGTGGATTGTTGCAGACAATCTAAGAAAAGGAGCTGCCTTAAATACTATTCAAATAGCCGAACTTCTCATCCGGAAAGGCCTAGTGTAGTTATCTCTCCATAGACCAAAAGACTGAAATGAAAGAAGAAGAAAAATATATGAGGCTTGCTTTGTCCCTAGCCAGGAGAGGAGAAGGTAGAGTTTCCCCTAATCCCATGGTAGGAGCAGTCATAGTAAAAAATGGAAAAATAGTAGGAAAGGGGTATCACAAGTACTTTGGAGGTCCACATGCTGAAGTGGAGGCTATAAAAGATGCGGGAGAAAATGCAAAAGGAGCAACTCTTTTTGTAAGTCTTGAGCCTTGTTGCCACTTTGGAAAAACTCCTCCTTGTACTGAAGCTATAATTGATGCGGGGATTAAAAAAGTTGTGGCTGCAACTTTTGATCCAAATCCTCTAAACCATGGAAAGGGAATTAAAATCTTAAAGAAAGCAGGGATTGAGGTTGAGGTTGGCTTATGTGAGGAGGAGGCTAAGAAAATTAACGAGTATTTTTTTAAATTTATCAAGAAAAAAATTCCCTACGTTATAGTCAAAGTTGCAGCAAGCCTCGATGGAAAAATTACAACTTTTCTTGGTCAGTCAAAGTGGATAACCTCGGAGAAATCTCGTAAATTAGGTAAAAAACTGAGAAACAAAGTAGATGCCATCTTGGTAGGGATAAATACTGTAATTAAGGATAATCCCGAACTTTTACCTTTAAAAAAAAGAAAAAGATACTATCGGATTATTTTGGATAGTAAATTAAAAATTCCTTTAGAAGCAAAAATCCTTAAAAATCAAACAAACTATCCTACACTCGTATTTACCACTTGCCGTACAAAATCAGATAAGATCAAAACTTTAGAGCAAAAAGGCGTAAAAGTTGAGATTGTAGAGGAAAAAGAAGAAAAAGTCGATGCAAGAAAAGTTTTAGAAAAGCTTGGCAAGATGGAAATTTCATCACTTCTCGTTGAAGGAGGAGGAGAGGTAATAGGGTCTTTTATTCAGGAGAAGCTTGTAGATAAAATAGTTTTA
>CAYRAK010000116.1:0-5199 GCA_964422215.1 uncultured Clostridia bacterium
CTCTTTTCCTTTGTAAAAATAAGATTTAACTGCTCTCCTAGTATATTATGAACTAAAGCAAACTTAGGAGCTTCAAGACGAGATATGGTATTTTTACTATATCTTATAGTATTCTGCCACAACTCTATATCAAAAGGAGGATTTTTTAGAGCTTCTTCGTAAGGAAGCCACATTTCAATATCATTCACTCTTTTTTTGACCATATCAAAATCATTTAATCGGTTACAAAGCTTCCATATAAATTCCTTTTTCTCAGAACTAATGCGTGGATTTACAGCAAAGCCATAAATGTGGGCTGTGGTAATACTTTCCATTCCTTCCTCTGGAACAGGAATGGGTCCTACGCCTAATTTAGGATACATCTCTGGTGCATTCCGTTTAACTTCTAAAGGTACCCAGAATCTTCGCGCGCTCACTGTTGCTGTCTCTCCCCTTATCCAACCAGTAACATCTCCCGGAATTCCTATAGCATCAATTTTATATTTATATAATCCATCTAAATAGAATTGTACCGCCTTGCGACCTGCAGGAGTATTAAAATTGGCCTTAATTCTTCCATTCTCAAGCTTCAGTAAACTTCCTCCTCCAGCAGATAGAAAATAAGGTGTCCACTTGTCTCCAATCCCTCCTACATGTCCTGCTGTTCTAAGAAAGAAACCACTCCTTTTAATTGAACCATCAGGATTATATATGGTCAATTTTTTTCCATACTCAAATACTTCATTCCATGTTTTTGGAGGTCCTGGAAGACCAGCTTCTGCATACATCTCTTTGTTCCACCATACAATTTGTCCACCCGAGTCCCTCACTATTACACCCATAAAAGGCTTTTTATAACCGTCTTTATCCCAAAAATAGTGTATCTTTCTGTAAGAAGGCAAAAGTTTTTTCTGAAGTGATTCATCTAACCAAGAAGGTACAGGTTCTAAAAATCCCTCATATGCTAAACTGCTAAGGATGTTATCATTTGCCTCTATTATGTCAGGCCCTTTTCCAAAGCGAATTGCATTTACAATTTTTGTTACAAATTCTGGTTCACTAATTCCTGGGAACAATTCGTGCTTAATTTTAATCCCAAATTCTTTTTCAATTAAAGGCCAGGTATTCTCCTTTAGTCCTGCTATAATAGCTTCAGGTGCACCCCAAGACCAAATCGTTATTTCTTTTACAGCAGCTAGAACAGTAGAGGAAAATATTAACCCTACTATTAACCCCAACAGCAGAGCCATAATACCTGTTTTTTTCATCATCTCCTCCTTTTTTAAAATTAAATTTCTTTCTCTCCAACATATTTTTTAATTTTCCTCCTCACTCCTCAAAAAACCTCTTCTCGGAGCTGCAAAGGTGATATACCATCTCTTTTGCGGCAAGTTCCTCATCTTTATTTTTAATTGCCTTGAAAATCCTTCGATGTTCATCTAGAGTCTTTTTAATTCTTTCCTTATTTAAGAAAGATTCTTTAATTTTTTTCCAAAGTTCTTCGCGCATAACATCTATAAAGGGAGAAAGTGCAATTTCCACTAAATGATTGTTGGTAGCTTTAACAATTGCTAAATGAAAGTCTCTATCCGCTTTCTCGAATTTTTCTACATCCAGATCTTCTCCTGCTTCCTGTGCCATCTCAAGAATTTTTTTCATTTCCTCAAGATCCTCAGGTGTTGCTTTTCTCGCAGCTACCCGTGCTACGCCCTCTTCAAGTATTTTTCTAGCTTCCAATGCTTCAAATGGGCTTTCTTTTCTCTCCAGCATTGAGAGAACCTGAGACCTTATATGAGTATCTCCTATTCCGTTCCTGATGTATGTTCCATCTCCGGGTCTACTTTCAATAATCCCTACAATCTGAAGAGCAGCTAATGCTTCTCTTACAGAGGGCCTACTTACACCTGTTTTTTCAGCAATCTCCCTTTCAGGAGGAAGCTTATCTCCTATTCTATATATCCCGCTCTTAATAGCTTCCATAATTTGCTCTGCAACATAAGTGCTTTTTCTTTTCACTTCTATTTTTTTAAAAGGCAACTTCTTTCTCCTCTGGTCAATTAATCAAATGATTAAAAAGTTAAAAGGTAAGACCAATTTACCTATATTTTTACAACATAAAATTAAGATTGTCAAGGCAAGTGAGTTAAAAATTCATTTACATTTTTTGTATTTATAAAAGGGCTAAAACATTAAAAGCCAGGTTTATAAAAATATATGCAATTTTTTCTGTAAATTAAATAGATCATTCACAACAAAATCAACGAGGATAAGAAATAAAAATATGAGGGAGCTTTAATTTCAAGATTCAACTTTTAGGGAAATAGTTTTTATCTTGTACGGTTGCATCTTTACTTTCAGATTTCCCTCAGAATCAATACTAATACTTTCTCCATCAACCTCTCTCAGTGGTCTCTCTAAAAGGTCAACTTCAACTGCTTCCAGGATTTTCCAAGGTATTTTAATTTTAGCAACGCACTCTTTCCCATTTACCTCATTTAAACGAAGAATGATATCATCTCCTTCTTCGGCTAATTTAAAACAACTTACAACAACATCCGCAGGCTCTACAGAGATAAAGCTATAAGAGGATGCATCTCCTTTGTGAGGTTCAACGCATCGGGCAAAAAAAGGTAGGTTAAACTCTATACTTCTTCGAGTTGCCTCTCCTGGAGTCCATCTCTCTCCGTGAGGAAAGAGAGAATAATTCATTATATGTTTTCCTTGCTCAGGTAAAGGATCAGGATCATAGGAACTTCGTAGAAGTGTAAGATACAATGTATTTTTTTTCACACTATGACCGTATGTATGATCATTTACAAAGGTCACACCCACATTATCTTTTGCATCATGAACATCCACCCATTCTTGAGCTGGAACTTCTTTCCCATTAGTTGGACGCTCGATATTACCAAAAGGAATATCAAAAATAGCCCGAGGATTTTCTATATTCAGTGGAAAACTCACTTTCAATGAAGGAACCCCTTTCTCTGGACCTCCTCTCTCCAGCCAATCCACTTCCAAACTAAATTTTATCTCTGGAATACCTCTTTGAAGAATAATATTTAATGTAAATGTAGAATCTTTATATTTATTATGATATTGAACGACTCCCCGAACAGGACCTTTTTCTTTAATCTCAATTTTTCCTCCGCTTTCCAAATTTTCAATGTGAGTAATTGCACCAATCTCCCAGGCTGACATTCTGTGAGGTTCCTCTTGCCATATACTTAAAAGCCCAAACTTTTCTCCCTCTGGAACAAACTCTTTTTTCTGTACTTTGTCATATAAACTAATTAAAGCACCAGATTTTCCATCAATTTCCAGTCTGTAAAATTCATTTTCCAAAACCGCTTTATTATCTTCTTTTTTCACTTTTACCGTATCTTCGAAAACCACACTCTCGCTTTCCTGTAACCAGTATACCTTAAAGCCAAAAGGAGGAATACTATAAGCTGTAAAACAACCTTGCAGATACTCATGTCCAAGATGAGCATCAAAAAATAGAGCAATGGGGCGAATAGCAAATGGATTTTCTTCTTTTTCAATTATTTTTCTAAGCTCCTTTGAGGAACCATACACCTGAAAGGGAATTTTCTTTTCCTTCTCATCCACAATCACAAATTCCTTTGCATCCTCTGGAGGTTCATAAATGACTACTTCTACTATATCGTTTCTCTCCCACATACAAGGATTAAAAACTACAATAGGAATTCCCTTTCCTTCGGTCTTAAGATTACCTGCTACTATATCAAATATTTGTTCACGAATTATGGAGCAAAAAGCTTTAACTTCCTGATAATTGCCAAGAGCATGTTCACGAGTTTCTCTTATTCCAGAGCCTGGAAGTATGTCATGGAACTGATTAAAACAGAGCTTTCTCCAGCTTTCTTCAAATTTTTCCCTTGGATAAAAAAATCCAAAAGACTTTTTGGCACAAGTTGCTAAAGTCTCTGTAAGAGGAAGTCTGTTCTCCATTTCTCTGTTTGCATGTTTTATTCTACTTTGAGAGGTGTAACAACCAGGAAAGGGGAAATTAAGTTCATCTTTTATCACAGGGAGATTTTTTCCACATTTTGAGGCTATTTCAAAAAATTCCTGGATAGTGCTAAATTTCACTTTTGGGAAAATAGGCCATTTTTTGAACTCTTTTATTTTTTTTATATATCGGCGAGTTGGACCACCTCCATGATCTCCCAGACCATATACAATTATGTAATCTTTCATTCCTGTTTTTCTCTCATGCTCTAATACTTCACACACATCCTCTGCTCTTACGTCTCGATGATACCTTACACTACCCTGCTGAGGATGTCCCGGATAAAGATACTTTCCATCGTTCCAGGCTAAAACGCGTGAACCATCAGGAGCCTCCCACCAAAAAAGACGATGCTCCTTACCTCCCCGATTAAAATAATAGTACTTTATTCCAGTGTCTTTCATGATTTGAGGATACGTCCAGGGATGACCGAATGTGTCAGGTGCCCAGTCTATCTTTATCTTATCAAAATCAAGTCCTAATTTCTTGGCAAAGTATTTTTTTGCATAAAGAATTTGCCTAACAAGGGCTTCACCTGAGGCCATATTTTTATCTCCTTCAACCCAAGTAGAAGCTGTTATCTCCCAGCGACCTTCTTTGACTCTTTTCTTAATGCGGTCAAAAAGAGTTGGGCTATACTCTTCTATAGTTGCATAATCTACAGCTGAGCTTTGAGAAAAACAAAAATCAGGAAACTCATTCATCAACTTATCCATCGTAGAAAAAGTTCCATACATACTCTCAACTGTTTCAGACCAGTCCCACAGCCAGTTCATATCAAGATGAGCATGTCCTATGTAGTGAATTGTGTACTCCTTTGCCACTTTACCAATTGGAGACATAATCCTCTCTGCTTCCTCAACAACCTCCTGTAGGTTAGCACCTTGATTTAGTCCCTCTTTTATCTTATCAAGTGCTTTTTTTATAAGGTCTTCCCATTCCTTTCTCTTATCCTGTCTAAAGCTTGCAAGGGAGAGAGCAAAATTAACCTCTCCCAAGATGCGCTCTTTATAAGGCTCAAGAAAGCTAAAAATATCTTTAAATTCTTTTAAACTATTCATAACCCCTACCTCCTTTGAGTAGATAACTTTAACCTTACCAACTAACAAAATTAACCTTTAACTGCCCCTGCGATGAGAAATTTAACAATGAATCTTTGAAGCAAAATAAAAATTAAAATTGCA
>CAYRAK010000117.1:0-5198 GCA_964422215.1 uncultured Clostridia bacterium
CCTGCAAGTACACCTACTATAATAGCCCAAAAAGGACCAAGAATAGAGTATCCGTTGTAACTTGTTCCAAGGCTTCTTATTATGAAAAAAGCACCTAAAATCATCAATCCCGCTCCCAGATATGTACCTCTATTCAGAGCAGACTGTGGATCCTTTGTTGGTCCTATTTTAACCCAAATTACTCCAATAAGAGAAGAAACTATTCCCCAGGCTGCAAGATAAAATGGAAGATAAGTCAGAGAAACTAGAGCAATTCCACTTGCTATAGCTAAAGTAGCGATAATAGATTCGACATAAGATTCTAAAAGGTCAGCTCCAAGTCCTGCAACATCTCCTACGTTGTCTCCCACATTATCAGCAATAACTGCAGGATTTCGGGGGTCATCTTCAGGGATTCCTGCCTCAACTTTTCCTACAAGGTCTGCTCCCATATCAGCACCTTTGGTATATATACCACCACCTGCACGGGCAAACAAAGCCATAAGTGATGCTCCCATGGCGTAACCATTTACAATGATGGGTTTCCCTTGAAAGATAAAATAAATTATTATAAGCCCTAGAAAGGCTACTGAGACAATGGAAAGACCTGTAACTGCTCCAGCAGAAAAAGATATATTTAAAGCACTTTTTAAGTTCTTTTTGGCAGCATTTGCAGTTCTGCTATTAGCTCTTGTAGCTATTGACATTCCTATCCATCCTGCAAGTGCAGAGCATACAACACCTACAACAAAAGCTATAGAGGTTTTCCAGTTTACCTCAATTCCCTTACCAAAAAGGGGAGCAACAGAGATGAACACAGCAATGATTATCACCAAAAAAGCAACTGTCTTATACTCTCTTTTGAGGAAAGTTCGTGCACCCTCCTGAACTCTTTTTGATATTTTTTGCATCAACTCATCACCAGGATCAGCCTTTAAGATCCCTCTTACCAGAAAGGCCACCATTATCAAACCAGCTATTGCTGTAATAGCGGAGATAAGTAGATACATAGGGTTTTCCTCCTTTGATATTCTTTTAGTCAGTTAAATTTGGCCATTGCCTTATCAATTCCCTCAAGAATAATTACCTCAATTGCTGAGGCTGCCTTTAATATAACAGGCTCCATTATTTGCCATTCTTCTTTGGTAAATTCTCCAAGGACATATTCCCTAAGATCCATTTTTTCAGAGGGTCGCCCAATACCAATACGACATCGAGGAAAATCTTTGCTGTTAAGGGCTTGAATAACTGATCTTACCCCAAGATGTCCTGCATCACCTCCTCTCCTGGCAATCTTTATTCTTCCTTTCTCAAGATCAACATCGTCATTTATTACTATGATATCCGAGGTTTGGAGGTTATAGTGTCTGTAAATATTTCCTATTGCCTCTCCTGCAAGATTCATAAAAGTGAGAGGCTTAACCAGAAGAGTCTCTATTCCATCTATTTTTATTTTTTTTAAAAGGGATTTAAAATTATAATTGTCAACTTTTATACTGTACCTATTTGCCAAAGCATCGATAACTAAAAAACCTACATTATGACGTGATTTCTCAAATTTTTTACCAGGATTACCCAACCCACATACTACCTTCATCTTTATAGTTTTGTGACTACTCTTTCTTTTTTTCCTGTTTTGCCTCTTCTTCTTCCTCCTTTTTCTTCTCTTTTCTTACAACCTCTACTTCTTGGGTTTCCATGACTTTTTCTTCCTCTAATTTTTCTATCTCTTCTTCGCTAACAGGAGAAAGTATAGAAACGATAACCTCATCAGGATGTGTAACCACTTTTATATCTGGAGGAACTTGTAAATCTTTAACTCGAAGTGAGTCACCTATATCAAGATCATCAAGTGGAATATCAATATGAGGAGGAATCTTCTCAGGGGTACATTCTATCTCAATTTCTCTAACCAGTTGCTCAACCACACCTCCTTTTTTTGCTCCTTTTGCCTCACCAACCAAACGTAAAGGAACGGTGGTTGAGATTTTCTCTCCTCGAGTTATTTCATAAAAATCTACATGTTGCAAGCCTCCTTTTAACCAGCTTCGCTGTACATCTTTTAAGATAACTTCTCTTTCCTTGTTCTCATCTGCATTCACAATCTCTAAAGTGATTACCTTTCCTCCTTCAGAAAGTTTTGAGAAAAGGTCTTTAAATTCAGAAAGTTCAATTTCCAGGGGGATACTTTCCTCAAGATGTGGACCATAAAGAACTGCAGGTATAAATCCTTTTCTTCTTAGTTTTTTTGCATAACCTTTACCGGTTTTTTCTCTTATTCTAACTTTAAGTTTTGGAATATCCATTTTATCTCTCCCTGATAATTTTTTTGATAAGAGGGTATATATAGGGTTTTAATCATATCAGTAGCTTAAGTTAAGTCAAGAGCTTGAATGATCTCAAACATTCCAAAACCCTGAGAATTTTTAGCTCCAATACCTGCATCATAAGCAAATGAGATAAGCTCTGGATTTCCTTCTAGTTTATATTCTCCCATCCATCCTTTTATTAAAGTGTAAGGGGAGTTTTTAGGTGTGTATTTAACAAGCTTTTTTGAATTTTTATTAACCTGGAAGGGGGATATTTTAAATTTTTCTGAGGAAGGCTTTTTCTGGTAAAAAGAGATGTACTTTTTTAAAATATTTTTTTGTATTAGCTTGGAAAACTCATCTTCAAAAGGAGAGTAAAAGTAGGTTTTTTTCTTTCCATTTGAGGTTAACAAAGTGGAATAAATTGTTATTGGAGAAAGCATTTTTATAAGCACAGGAGAGGTAAAGTTAGGAGAAAAATGTACCTCAATAGAGGAGATGAAAAGATGGTTATTTGCTATAGATACCTCTTTGGATCTGGCGAGAGTTTCGGCAAACTCCTGGACAAAATCCTCTACAGGTGAGCTAATATAAAACTTAAAAGGAAAATTAAAAATGATTGTTTCTTTTTCTATTTTATACTTTCCAAAAATACGAGAAAAGGTGAAAAGTTTAAAAGACCTTTTTTCATACCTGTATCCTTTGTTATGAAGAAAACTGGCAAGATGTTGAGAGATGTGGCGATAGATAAAACTTTGCACGCAATAATTGTAATGCAAAGGCAATCTAACAAAAGGTGTAAAATCTGGACCCTGAAAAGTAACTGTTAATCGCATTAATTTTTATTTTTTATGCTTGGATAAATGGTTACTTTTTATGTTCATTTAAAGGTGCTAAAAATTCATCTTTTAATAACCAGGGAGCAATTTTTTTGGCTTTTTCTAAGATTTTTTCTTTTTCTTCATTAGTTCTAGCTGATTTATATTTTTCCCTCAGTTTTCTTAATTTTTCCTTTCTTTTACGTCTTTTGCAAAGAACTTTCATTTGAGTTTGTCTAGCCATGGCCGCACCTATGTTTTTTGTTAATATTATAAGAATATTGAGCCAATGAAGTCAAGAGTTTTATTCTGGATTATTATCTATCTAATCTTACCTCTTGCAAGGGATGCAAATATACCACAAAAACAAAGAACAGCAAAAATAATGAAAGCCAGTTTTATACTTTTTAAAAAAAGTGGATAATACTGAGGGGTGATCTGAACTTTTCCAATATATACAGCAAATACCGACATAACAATCCCCATGCTGAACATCTGTCCAATAAGTCGCATTGTTCCAAGTGTTCCTGAAGCCACTCCATAAAATCTTTTTTTAACAGAACTCATTACTGCATTTGTGTTAGGAGATGAAAAAAGAGCAAAGCCAAAACCAAGAAAAATTAAACTGGTTACAATAAACTTCATGGCTGTTTTTTCATTTAGAAAAGTGAACAGAAAAATTCCTACAACTGTAAATGTCATTCCCAATGAGGCTACTATTCTTGGTTCAATCTTGTCAGAGAGCCTGCCAGCAAATGGCGAAAAAATAGCCTGGATAAGTGGTTGGGATATTAAAATTAAACCGGCATTCTGGGGGTTAAGTCCCTTTATATACTGCAAATAAAGACTTAGAAGAAAACCTACCGCAGAAGTTGCACTATAATTAATCAATGCAGCTAAATTAGAAAAAGCAAAAACTGTGTTATTTTTAAAAAGATTTATGTCCAAAACAGGAGTTTTTACCTTTGTTTCCCATTTAACAAATATTAAAGCTCCTAAAACACCTATTAGAATGAGCCCTACACCTGATAGTGCTGGTAGCAGGGAAAAGCCATACATGATTCCTATAAGTGAGAGGGCGTAAACTGTTGATCCAGTAAAATCAAATTTTTCTCCCTTTGCCTCAGCCCACTCTCCTTTTAATTTCCAGAAAACAAGTATAACTATTATTAAACCAAGAGGAGCATTAACAAGAAAAATACTTCTCCAGCCAAAATTTTGGGTTAAAAATCCTCCTAAAAATGGACCAAGAGATAACCCTGAATAAACTGCAGCAGCATTTATCCCTAAAACTTTTCCTCTCTCTCCTGGAGGGAACACAGAGGTTAGAATTGCAACACCTGTTCCAAATATCATTGCACCCCCAATTCCCTGCAGGATTCGAAAACAAATAAGTAAAATAGCGGATGTTGAAATAGCAGAAAGAAAAGAGGAAATGGTGTAACTTAATATTCCGTATGTGAAGATCTTTTTTCTTCCATGTATATCTGCTATTTTTCCAAATGGTACAAGGAACATTGCTGCAGCTAAAAGATATGAGGTTGCAATCCAGCTTAGCAAGACAGCATTCATTGAAAAATCTTTTCCAATTGAGGGAAGTGCAATGTTTATGGAGGAGCCCATAAGTGGTGTAAGGAAGGAACCTAAAGTAGCGATAAATAGAGCAACTTGCTTATTTACAGTGGTATCTATCTGGTTTGCCATATTCTTTCCAATTTAAGTTAAGGCTTTAACCTTTTTCCAACACCAGGTTTGTACTTTTGCCAAAATCTTATGACTAATATGTCACAAAAACAATAAAAATCAACTCTTTAAAGACTCTTTTATTTTTAAGATTAAGATGGTTTTTCCATTTCCCATAGGTAAGTTACAAACGGGTATAAATGGCTGAATATATTTGCAAATATTGCGGTGTTTCAATTCCTCATAGGTAAGCTACAAACGATAAAGTAAATTGGGTAATAGCAGTAGTGAAACCTGTTTCAATCCCTCATAGGTAAGCTACAAACGGGAGCTATCTTACACAGAACTCATTGGCTTCGAAATCGTTTCAATCCCTCATAGGTAAGCTACAAACTCCCGAGAAAGGAGG
>CAYRAK010000118.1:0-5146 GCA_964422215.1 uncultured Clostridia bacterium
AAACTTCAGTAATTTTTTCCGAGGATTTCTTATCAGAAATTCCATTAAGTCTGGCAACATACCGAAGGTTTTCTCTTGCGGTAAGATCCTCGTAAAAACCCACGTTTTCTGGAAGGTATCCTGTTATTTTTTTCACCTGAAGAGGCTGAGTAGTAGGATTGTAACCATATACCTGAATTTTACCTGTGGTAGGTTCAGTAAGACCTAAAAGCATCAAAATGGTGGTAGTCTTACCTGCACCGTTAGGACCTAAAAGTCCATAAATTTCTCCTTCTTCAATTTTCAGGTTAAGATTTTCAACAGCCCTTACCTTATCGTAGAATTTACTAACCTCCTCTGTTTTTACAATCTCCATTTCTATCTCCTCTTTAAACGAATAAAGATACCTGTAAGGATTCCTATAGCAACGACAATAATTGCAACTCCTATCCAACCCCAGGTAGCAGGAACCTTCACCGTAACTCTAATTCTCATATCCTCTCTATCTTGCATACCAGAAGCAGTTAAAGTAACCAAATAATCTCCAGGAATGGCTCTTGGCTTTGGCTCAAGAGTTACCATGATTTTCTCTGGTTTTCCAACATTTCGTACAGGAGGAAGTGAAGGAATTTTGGCCGGGTCAAAAGAAACTTTCCAACCCTCAGGCTCTTTTGAGAAAAGACTAACGTCATTAATTGGAGCAGAACCTTCATTCCATAGATATATAGGGAAAATCTCCTTTTTTCCTGCTATAGCTTCAACGTTTAATCTTCCGGTTTTTGTAGCCATTCTAAGCTCATAAGTTCCAGTTACAATTGCTTTTAAGTCAATAGATTGGACAAGATCTTTTGCTTGAACTTTAAATTTTGCTGGATACTCACCCTCAGACACATAAAGAGGAGGAGTGAGAACGAATTTTATAAACTCTGAACTTCTCTTTTTAACTTTGAGGGCTTGAATCATCTCATCTTCCCATCTAGGAGTAATATAACCACTCCATCCCGGAGGAGCTGAAGGAATAAGGTCAAATACAAGATCCTCTGGTGTGTTATTTTCTACTTCAATTTCAAACTCAAATTTTTCTCCTGCAGGCTTTTTTATCTTTGGATAATCTACCAAAAGTTTTATGTCCTCGGATTTAGGCTCCTCTGGCTTTGGTTTCCAGGCTTTTCCCTTGGGAATTAATGTAATTTCTAAAGATCTTTTTATTTTTCCGTCTGCCGTTACTCCTTTAATTATAAACTTATACTCCTCAGAAGGAGCCTCCTTCGGAGGAGTAGCTCTAAACTCTAGCTTTAAGACATTATCTGGTTTTTTAGAACCCAAATGTACAGCCTGGACATCAACTCCTCCGTATAGAGCTGTGAGCCTTGCATCCCAATCCTTTGCCTTTGAAGGTGAGATTACAGAAAGGTAAATATCTTCCTCCCTTTCTCCCCTGTTTTTAATCTTAACCTCAAGTTTTAGCTCTACCTCTCTTTGAACAACAAGTTTTGGAAAATTAGTGGTAATTGAAAAGTCCCTTATCTGAGAATAACTGTATCCTTTAAACAACACCAGAACAACAATAAATGCTAAAATGCGTACTAAAGCTTTGTTTATCTTCTTTCTATTCTGCATGCATACTCCTCCTTGGCTAATTTATGTTAACCTGCTATTATTTCCTCCCATTCCTTTTCTTCCCAAGATGTGCGAGTTTTTCTTAGTCTATCAAGTAGAATATCCCGTGTTTCTTTATCTTTAACTAAAGGGGTGCTCTTAAAGTACTCTATTAGATTATCAAGTCGCTTTAAAATTTCTTTTTTTGCCATATACTGTCTTTTGGGAGTGTTGTATTTTAAAAATTTTTTTTCTAAATCTTTTATCCATCCTCTTGGAACTTTACCTTCGTTAACGATCTCTTCAGCCGCTTTATGTTTTTCGCCAATCTGCCGTCCTGCAATCCTTCCCATAAGCATAAGGGATAACTTTAAAAGGAGGGTAAATCCTACAATAAAACCTATGAAGATTAAAAAAATCCAAAACATAAGAAAACCTCTAATCTTTTCTAAAAGTTTTTATATATAAAACCATTCAACTGTCAAGAAAGAAAAGATGTAAGATGGAACTTTTGACATCTGGTCTTTTTTTGATACTATTAACAAGAAAATTTTAGGGGAGAAAAAAATGGAAGACATTAAGTTTGGTACTGACGGATGGAGAGGTGTAATTGCCGATGATTTTACATTTGAAAATGTATCTCGAGTAGCTCAGGCAATCGCCGATTACTATAAAAATAAGCCAGATAAGAAAAAAGGAGTTGTAATAGGCTATGATACACGTTTTTTATCAAAGGAATTTGCTGAATCAGTAGCTGAGGTTCTCTTGGGCAATGATATTCCTGTAATTCTTTCCCAAACTGATATTCCTACTCAAGCTGTTTCTTTAGCTGTCGTGGAAAAAAATCTTCCAGGAGGTGTAATGATCACCGCCTCTCATAATCCTCCTAGATTTAATGGAGTAAAGATTAAAGGTCCCTTTGGTGGGCCAGCTACTCCAGACATTACAGGTAAAATTGAATCAATGCTTGATAAAAACCCAATACAAAGACTTTCTTGGAAAGAAGGGGAAAAAAGAGGACTTGCTAAAAAAGAAAACCTTATTTCCTCCTATCTAAAAAAAGTCACCTCCTTTGTAGATATGAAGCTTATAAATAATGCTAGACTTAAGATTGTTTATGATCCAATGTATGGTACAGGAAGCGGCTTACTTGAGGAAATCTTGTCAAAATCTAACTGTGAACTGGTTACAATTCATCCAAAATATAATCCCGGCTTTGGAGGTATAAATCCTGAGCCTATCGAAGAAAATTTATGGGAGTTACAAAAAGAAGTCAAATCTCGAGGAGCAGACTTAGGGGTAGCTACTGATGGAGATTCAGATAGAGTTGGAATCGTAGATGAGACTGGAAGGTATTTGACTACTCTTCAAGTATTTTCACTTCTTCTTTTATATCTTGCAGAAGATAAAAACATGCGTGGAAAAGTAGTAAAAACTGTTTCTTTGGGCTATCAACCAGAAAGAATATGCCGCAAATTTAACCTTGAATATGAGCAGACTCCTGTTGGGTTTAAATATATATGTGATAAAATGCTCAAAGAGAATGTTATGTTTGGGGGAGAAGAAAGTGGTGGTTATGGATACAGAGGATACATTCCAGAAAGAGACGGTCTTCTTTCATCTCTTTTTTTTATAGAAATGATTGCAAGAAAAGGTATGCCTCTTTCAGAGATCCTTGAGAATATGGAGAGAAAGTTTGGAAAATCGGTCTTTAAACGAATTGATTTTGAACAGGAAAGAAAAATTAATAAAGAAAAGATGGTGAAAGAGCTAATCTCCAATCCTCCTGTCGCCTTAGGGGGGGTACCCGTGAAAGATATTTTAAGTATTGATGGAGTAAAATTCATAATGGAGGATGAAAGTTGGCTCCTTGTGAGACCATCAGGAACTGAACCTAAGGTGAGAGTTTACGCTGAGGCTCCTAAAGAAAAACAACTTGAAAGAATCATCCAAGAAGGAGTATCTCTAGCAAAAGAAATAATTAGTAAAATTTAGCAAGGTGGAATAATAAGATGTATAAAGATGTAATCATATCAGGATTTGGTGGACAAGGAATAATATTTGCAGGTAAACTTCTTGCCCATGCAGGATTGAAAGAAAAAAGGGAGGTAATTTTCTATCCCTCCTATGGAGCCGAGATGCGGGGTGGAACAGCTAATTGTACAGTTATAATCTCTGATTCCATGATTCCCTCACCTATTATCTCTCAACCTTCAAGTGCAATAATAATGAGTTATCCAGCTTTGGAAAAATTTATATCTCGAATTAGAGAAGGTGGTCAAGTAGTAATAAATAAATCATTAGTTTCTGTAAGACCAAGACGAAATGATCTTACTATAATAGAAGTTCCGGCTAATCAAATAGCAGAAAAGTTAGGCAGTAGCAAAACAGCAAACATGGTCGCTCTTGGAGCATGGACTTACATATCAAAAGCGGTGAAAGTTGAAAGTCTTATTCTATCCTTAAAAGAGGTGCTATCTAAAATAGATCTTTTAAAAATAAATGAGGATTCGCTGAGAGAGGGGTGGAAATTTGCTTCAAATTTTTGTTGATTCTTTCATTAATCATCTACGAGTAGAAAGGGGACTTTCCATTAATACGCTTTTGTCCTACAAAAGAGACTTGGAACAATTTCAGAGATGGTTGGATAACAACGGATTAGACAAGGTGAATTCTAGTATAGTGGGGAAATATCTTGCTAGTTTGAAAGAAAAAAATCTTTCCCCCTCCTCAATAGCACGCAAATTATCATCTATAAAGATGTTTTATCGGTTTCTTCTCACAGAGGGAATCATAAATGAAAATCCTGCTCAAGAGATAAGTTCCCCCCGTCAAGGAAGAAAAATTCCTACTTATCTTTCTTTAAAAGAAGTAAAAGAACTTCTTGAAGCTCCCTCTACTAGCTCTCTTCTTGGCATTAGGGATAAAGCAATACTTGAATGTCTTTATGCAACCGGGATGCGCATCTCCGAACTTGTCAACTTAAATACAGAGGATATAGATTTGAATACCGGGTGGGTCAAAGTACAGGGAAAGGGTTCACGAGAGAGAATGATTCCTCTTACAGGTGAAGCTATAAAATGGATAAAGGAATATTTAGAAAAAAGAGACACGAATAATAAAAAATCTTCTCCTCTTTTTTGTAACAGATATGGAAGAAGACTCTCTCGCCAGTTTTGTTGGAAAATAGTAAAAAAATATGCACAAAAAGCTGGAATAAAGAAAAAAATATCGCCCCATACTTTAAGACACTCCTTTGCTACTCATCTACTTTCAGGAGAAGCTGATTTAAGATCTGTTCAGGAACTTTTAGGGCATGTAAATATCTCCACTACTCAAATTTACACTCACATTACCCAAGAAAGGTTAAAAAAAGTTTATAAAAAATACCACCCAAGAGCCTAAAAGTATGGATTTACAAATAATTACTACACATACAGGCTGTGACTTCGATGCTTTAGCTTCCATGGTTGCAGCAAAAAAGCTCTATCCGGAAGCAAAACTTTGCTTCTCTGGGTCTTTATCTCAGGAAGTGAAAGACTTTATGCATCTTTATGGATGGATGGTT
>CAYRAK010000119.1:0-5110 GCA_964422215.1 uncultured Clostridia bacterium
ACTTTTTGAGATAGAGCCTGCACTGTAAGGTATCAGGGGTGGTAACGATCTCCTGGCCCATTTACTTAGAGGTATTGACAAATCAAACTTCGTTGTACCCAGAAATTTTTCTCCTACAATCATTTATTTTCTCCCACACAACTACCCTTTTAAACTACCAGCTATTGCACCCTTAACAAAGCTTTTTTGAAAAATAATATACATTACGATGGGAACAATAGCTGCAATATTTATTCCTGTGAACTGAAGAGCATAATTTGTAGCATATTGTCCCTCAAAAGCTCTCAAGCCAAGAGGTAATGTATTTTTCGATGCATCATTGATTAAAATAACAGCAAAATAAAATTCATTCCAACACCCCATAAAAATTAGCACAGTTAAAACAAATATTGCAGGTAATGCCAAAGGTAAAATGATAAGGAATAGTAGCTGAACCGAAGAGCAGCCGTCTATTTTTGCAGCTTCTTCGAGTTCTGTTGGTATTTCTCTAAAGAATGCCCGCATCATTAAAATTCCAAAAGAAAGATGTGAGGCGGTGTAAGGAAATATTAGTGACCACAGAGTATTTGTAAGACGCAGTTTATAGACAAGTGAGAGAAGAGGTCCCATTACTGCTGGATTGGGCACCGTCATTCCAAAGAAGAATATAAAAAAAAGAAGATTGTTTGCCTTAAATCGCATTTTTGCAAAAGCATAAGCAGCCAACGAACTTAATATAACGACAAATAAGGTAGTTATAAAAGCTACAACAGCACTATTCCACATACAAGTGCTAAAATTTCCTTCTTGCCAAGCCTCTATATAATTTTGCCATCTTATCTGTTTAGGTAAAACAAAAGGAGAAAAACTTATTTCTCTATTCGTCTTAAAGGAACTTAACCATACCCAACTAATGGGAAGAACTGCTATAAGACAAAAAATAATTAGAAAAACATATATTAAGAATATTTTCACCTTTTTTTGTGTCCTGAAATTCATTTTTCCCTCCCCCGGATAAATAACAGAGCAACTGTGCTAACAATAACTGCTTCAAGCGTAGCACCTGCACAAGCTAAACCTAATTCATAATCAGCAATAAACCTATATGTGTACAATTCCATCATATCTGTAGCATAGTATGGGCCTCCGCCAGTTAAGATAAACGGAATTTCAAACTGTTTTAGAGAGGTGAGTATCCGCAGCACGATCACAAAAGTAAACACCTCACGTAAACTTGGGATAGTAATATATAATATCTTTTGCCAAAAATTTGCCCCATCGACAGTTGCCGCATCATAAAGCTCCGGAGAAATGTTTTGTAATCCAGCAAGAAAGAAGATCATAGAATAACCATAGGAGGCCCAACTATATGCTCCAAATACACTCAAAAGCGCTAAACGAGTATCACCTATCCATGCGGAGGTCAAGAAGTTCAATCCTATGCTCTGAAGTATTCCATTGAGTAATCCTGCAAAAGGATGATAAACCCAATTCCATATATAAGCAACTACTACTCCGCCAAAAATACAGGGAAGAAAAAGTATAGCTCGAAACAGGGTGCGGAAGAATGGAATCTCCGACAGCAGAACTGCAAGGAAAAATCCAATCCAAACGGGTATAGCAATTGCCAGAATTAGAAATATTATGTTATGAAAAAGTGCATTTCGGAAAAGAGGATCAGTGAGGATATAAATATAATATTTTAGACCAATAAATTTGCTGGTAGGTATTATTCCATCCCATCGAAAAAAACTCAAAATAACCGTTAAAATAATCGGACCCAAGCGAAAAATAACGTAAAATAAAGCAGCTGGTAAGATAAATATATAAGGGCTAATGGTTATTTTAATTTTAGATGATTTACCTGAAAAAATCATCTGTAAATTCCCTTATGATTTAAACTCTAAATATTAAATCTTAATCTCAACTTATCTGATGGGAGATAAAGTTATCTCCCATCAGATCATAACAGATTTTTCTAAAAATTTCTACTCCCTGTATAGGGAACACCTAATAGCACTTTTATTTCAGTTTCTCATACTGTTCACGAGCTTCATCCATTTTTTTCAGAACATCAAAAGGCGAAATTTTTTTTGCCATCATTCCCTGGATGAGACTGTTCAGCTTGCTAAATAGTGGAGCCGGTAAATAGTAAACAGGCCAGTATCCTATAGCCTTTCCATACATTTTTATTGCTTGAGCAATCTCCCGTGTCAGAGGTGATATTTCTTTAGTTACAGGAAAATCTATTGGATTAATTGCACCTAATTCCACAGCATACTTCTCAGATACATAGGGAGAAATTACAAAGTCAAGAAGTTGGAAAGCCAGTTCTCGATCTTCAAATTTAGTTTGCGTAGTCACAATTACACTAGTTCCTATTCCACCCAAGACTTTTATGTCAGTATCCGGATTAATTGGAGGTAAACAAAAGAATCCCACTTCAAACTCTGGTTTTGTCTCCTTTATTTGTGAAATAAACCAAGGTCCTTCTAAGATAGTAGCTGCTTTTTCTGTGAAGAACAAATCTCTGGCTTGATTGTAGTCAATTCCTGTAACAAAAGGATTTGTATATCCTTTATCCACCAAAGACCTAAAGACCTTTAGACCTTCCAGACATTTTTCAGAATCCACCCATTTTTTTCTTCCTTCCATCACTGCAATATACTCTGTACCTGCACTTATATACATATATTCTGAAGCCATCAGAGCAGAGGGCCATCCTGCTCTTAGTCCTATAGCAGTCCCATAGTACCCAGCATTTGTTAATGTCTTCAAAAGATTCATAAAGGCATCAATTGTATCCGGCGTAGAGAGTCCTAATTTTTCAAAAATATTTTTATTGTAGAAATAACCCACAACTTCCATATCCAATGGTATTGCCCATTTTTTTTGATCAAATGTTACTGACTTCTGAGCACTCTGATAAATTTTGTTATCCCATCCGTACTTTCTGTAGGCGTCGTCTAAACTTAGTACATTTTTGGTTTTAACAAGTTCTCTAAGTGATTGTCCAACTGCGTCTGAGAATACCACATTGGGTCCTGCTTCAGACTGAAGAGCTATACGGACCTTTTGCAAAGCCTGAGATATCTCCAGACCTTGTAGTGGAGTTTCATATTTGATCTTTACATTAGGGGTTCTCATTTCGAACTCATGCATTATCTTCTCCCAAAAAGGTTTAGATATACCTCCGTAACCCCAAACCGTAAGTTCATGTTTTTGTGCAATACCGGACCCTGTAAAACCAAAAATAAATAAAACCGCAAAAACCACCACTAATTTAAACATTTTTTCATTAAACATTTAAACCTCCCTTAAAGCTTAACTTAACCTCTTTTCTCTCCTGGAAACTTTCTAAAATTATTAACATGAGTAATTCTTTGTGGAGAATTTTCAAAAGAGAAATTGATTTTTACCTTTTAACACTTCTTCCTAGAAAGCCTTCCTTACTCTAAACTAATAAGCCTATCTACCTCTCTAATCTCACCACCTCCTCCTGCCTCTTGTTTTTAGCTCATCTCTCAAAGACCCAGCCTTGGGATTAATTGTTTAATTCAATTTTTTGCCATAGAACTTCATTTCTTATTATTTCTCAAATCTCAAAGTATACTTCTCCTACCCAGCGGTATCGAGAGACCAGGTTGATACAAAGTCTTTTCTATCTCTGGATAACTCTCAATAAGCTCTTTAAGTTCGGATTCTTTAATCTTAGATGATCTTAGACGAAAGGGAAGCCGTTTCCAGAACCATCCACCCCGAAAAGCAGATAACTGCAAGGGATCGGGCTTACCCTGTAAATGCTCTGCTAACCAATCACTCAATGCAAGTCTCATTTCTGTAAATTTATCTTTTTCTAATGAGGAGATATCATTTAATTGGTAAGGGTCTTTTGAGAGATTGAAAAGTTCATATTCTTTTATATGGTTCCATACTGGACGAGCTAAAGTGTGGACTAGGGCATAATCATCTTTTACATACATTCGTTGAATAACTGTTGCATCTGAATTTGTAACTATCTCATCGCGGAAGTTTTCCTGTTTGCCTTCTATTAAAGGAACCATTGTTTTACCACAAAGTCCCTCTGGAATATCAACTCCAGCTAGCTCAAGAAGAGTAGGCATAACATCAATATTCTGGGTGTATGTAGATACCTTCTTATTTCCAATTCCCTCTCCATAAAGTATAAGAGGAATTTGACTTATATTACGATAACAGCTGTGATGATCCCAAAAACCATACTCTCCAAAAGCTTCTCCATGGTCACTTGTTATCACAACAAGTACCTTATCAGTTATGTTTAATTCTTCTAAACAGGTAAATAAATCTTTTATATTGTCATCGACATACCTTATGTTTGCATCATAAAGTGCAAGAACTTCTTTTGGATCAAGTGGATCGTTATTACCTTTATGCTCCATCTCATACAGAATTTTTAGAAATTTGTTTTTTTGGAAATATTCCATATTTGGTGCAAAATCTTTATACTCCTTTGCTGAGAACATTTTTCTATACTTTTCTTTTGATCTTTTAAAGTATGGAACATGTGGATCCCAATAATGCACAAACAAGAAAAAATTCTCCTTTGCGTGGAGTTTAAGCCATCCTGAAGCTTCACAAGTTACTTCCTCTGCTGTACCTCCTTGAAATCTTAATCCCGGAGGATAAATATCTTGGAATCCTTTTACTAACCAGGGGCAAGGATAAAGAAGATTAGAAATCATTCCTGTGCGAAAGCCATTTTGTACAAAACACTCTGCAAGGGAAGGTGTAGGAGAGAAAAATTCTGAAGGTGTATTATTAAATCCTATAATACCATGTCTAATACCTCGAATTCCATAAAAAAGGGATGTAAAAGAAGGAGGAGTGGGAACATCAGTTGCATAATGCTTTTGAAAAAGTGTTCCTTTTTCAGCCAAAGAATCTATAAATGGAGTTGTAGGAGTTTTTGGAACATGGTACCCATAACAACCCAGATGATCTACACTAAGTGTGTCAATTACAATTAGAATAATTTTTCTAAATTTCTGCATGAAAATCCTCCCTATTCTTCAATTTTACAATTTTTTCTATAATTTTCTTGCCACTTCAAATGTTCTTTTTGCCAACTCACTTATCCTCACATCAGTGT
>CAYRAK010000120.1:0-4997 GCA_964422215.1 uncultured Clostridia bacterium
TAGTAACCGAAGGTGCAAAGGAGGCAAAATTTGTTGATCCCTTGCCTCAAGCTATGGTTCTCACAGCTATAGTCATAAGTATTGCAACACTTGCTTTTATTATAGCCATGTGTATTCGGATCTATCAACGTTACCATACTTTTGACGTTACAGAAATTAGAAAATTAAGGGGATAGCGGAGGATTTTTATGAACATAATTCCTCTATTTGTGGCTTTGCCTCTAGGAACCGCTTTTGTTCTGATTCTTTTAGATTTAAGCAAGGTAAAAGATATTGTAAGTGATATTTTAATTAATGTGCTCACTTTCACTCTTGCTGTTCTTTCTTTGCTTATGCTTTTAAAGAATGGTGAAGTTTTAGTCTACACCATGGGAGGATGGCTTCCTCCAAAAGGTATTAATCTTGTTGTAGATGGGCTTTCTATTCTGATGCTCATTGTAATAAACTGTGTCGCTTTCTTTGCTACACTGTACTCAATAAGCTATATGGAAAGATTTACAGCTAAATCTAAATTCTATTCTCTGTTTTCTTTAATGCTTGCTGGAATGAATGGAGTTGTACTTACGGGAGACTTTTTTAATTTATTTGTATTTCTAGAGATTGCTTCCATCGCCTCCTATGCTCTTGTTGCTTTTGGAGTAGAAGCAGAAGAACTTGAGGCAGCTTTCAAATACATGGTTATGAGTTCAATTGCTTCTGTGCTTATCCTATTTTCTGTTGGACTTTTATATGGACTTACCGGAAGTTTAAATATGGCAGATATTGCAGGCATAATTAAAGGAAAAAAGAATATTCTCCTATCTTTTTCCTTGGTTCTGTTTTTTACCGGATTTGGGCTAAAAGCTGCTATTATTCCCTTTCATGCTTGGCTTCCTGATGCTCATCCCAGTGCTCCTGCTCCTATATCAGCTATGCTCTCAGGAGTTCTTATAAAAGCATTAGGGGTTTATACTATAATGAGAGTCTTTTTTAATGTCTATGGGATGAGTGTACAACTTAGCTGGGTCCTTATGATTATGGGAATTATTTCCATGATAGGAGGAGGAGTACTTGCTCTTCGTCAAAGAGATTTTAAACGTCTTCTTGCCTACTCTTCCATCTCCCAGATAGGATATATAATGATAGGGCTTGGATGCGGAAACTACTGGGGACTTTTAGGAGCAATTTTTCATCTTTTCAACCATGCTACTTTTAAGGCACTTCTTTTTTTAAATTCAGGAGCTGTAGAATATTCAACTGGCACACGAGACCTTAGAGAAATGGGAGGCCTAAGTAAGGTTATGCCTGTAACTGGAACTACTTCTACTATTGGATCTCTTTCTATATCAGGAATTCCACCTTTTAATGGATTTTGGAGCAAACTTTTCATAATTATAGGTCTTATTCAAGCAGAAAGATATGTTTTAGCCACCCTGACTGTTCTTGTCTCAGTTCTCACTTTAGCATATTATCTTAAGGTTCAAAGGTTTGCTTTTTTCGGTATTTTGAAGGAAAAGTGGGCTCAAATAAAAGAAGTTCCAAAGGTCATGTGTGTTTCAATGATTGCACTTGCAATTATATGTATAGGAGCAGGGATATTATTTTATCCTTTAATGAAAGTAGTCTTAGAACCTGCTGTACAAGTTCTACAAGAAGGAACAAAATACAGTGCCCTCGTTTTAGGAGGATAGTATGAAAAAGCTGGTACTTTTTATTGTTAGTTTTCTCTGCTGGCTTATCTTAACCTGGACAGTATATCTTCCTTCCGTTCTAATAGGCGCAGGTGTATCTATTTTTATAGCTTTTTGGTTTGCTGACCTTTTTATTCAGCATCCGGAAAATTTTTTTCAGATAAAAAGACTTCTCTATCTTCTCCTTTATATACCCATTTTCATATTTTACTGTATATTGGCTAACTTAGATGTAGCTTATAGAGTTCTTCATCCTAAACTTCCTGTAAATCCAGGAATTGTTAAGGTTAAAACAAGTTTATCTACCCTCACAGGGAGGGTAGCTTTAGCTAATTCTATAACTTTAACTCCAGGTACCCTCACGGTAGAGCTTACAGATGACGGCTATCTTTACGTTCACTGGATCAACGTAAAAGCAATTGATATTGAGGAGGCAACAAAAAAAATTGTTAGAAGATTTGAGCCTATTCTCAAGGAGGTATTTGGATGACAATTTTAGATATTCCTGTTATTTTTGCTGCTCCTTTAATAGCAAGTTGTTTTCTCTGTCTTTATAGGGTCTTACGTGGACCCACTCCAGCAGACAGAATTGTAGCTGTTGATATTTTAGGAATTTTGGTAGTTGGTTTTTGTGCTTTATTTGTAATTTACACACCAAGAGACTACTTCATGGATATTGCTATTGCTTGGGCTCTTTTAGGTTTCTTAGGGGCTTTAACCTTAGCTAAATATCTTGAGGGGAAAAGATTAGATGAATGAAGGGGTAGTAATTGCAGGTAAAGTGATAATATTTATAGGGGTAATATTTGACCTTTTGGGCTGTATTGGTCTAGTAAGACTTCCCGATGTTTATAATCGACTTCAGGCAGCTACAAAATGCGTAACTTTAGGAACCTGTTTTATACTTTTTGGGACTTTCCTAGCCGCAGGATTTCTGGTAAAGAGCATACTGGCTATCATATTCATAATCCTAAGTTCGCCCACTGCTGCTCATGCTATCGCCCATGCTGCCCATAGAAGTAGGATTAAACTGTGGGAAAAAAGTATAGTAGACAAATACGAGGAAGAAAAAGAAAAAGTGTAACGGAGAGTATTAATGAAGTATCCAAAGCTTAGAGAGCTAAAAGAAGCATTTGCTTCTCTTTTTAGTTCACCTTATACTACTAAATTTCCTAAAGTTCCTTCACCTGCTGCTCCCAGATATCGGGGTAAACCAGAGTTTGATGAAAAAGAGTGTGTTGTGTGTGGAGCCTGTAGCGAGGTTTGTCCTCCAGGTGCTATTGAAAAAATAGAAGATACAAGCCCGGGAGGAAAAAGAAGACTTATTCTCAATTATGGTCGATGTATCTTCTGTGGACAGTGCGAGGCTAACTGTCTTACAGAAAAGGGAATAAAACTTACCACAAAATATGACCTTGCAACTTTATCCTTAGCTGAGGCAAAGACTAGTATAGAAGATGAGCTTATATTCTGTGAATATTGTGGAGAACCTATAACCACAAAAAAACACTTTGCCTGGATCAAAAATAGACTGGGACCTCTCATCTTCTCCAACCCTAATCTTTTTATATCTTATCTAACCGATATGGAGCTAATCAAAGAAAAACTTCCAAAAAAGGAGGCTATTCCCTTGGAGCGAGCAGATAACTTGAGAATTCTTTGTCCAAGATGCAGAAGAGAACTCACTTTAAAAGAAGAATGGGGATAGTTTCTGCCTGGAAAAGATACCTCCTTAGATACTTCTAAAGGGACATTTTTTAATGCTCAATTTAAAAAAATATATCCAGGGTAAGGTAGTTTTTCTTGGAGTGGGAAATCCTATGAGAGGAGATGACGGAGCAGGGTGTCTATTTGTGGAGGAGCTTAAAAAATCAGGAAAACTAAACTCATCCAATATTCACTTTTTTAACGCAGCTCAGGTACCGGAAAATTTCCTTGAGCCTATAGTAAAAATTAAACCAAATACCATATTTATTGTTGATGCCGTTGACTTTGATGCATCCCCAGGAAAAGCTAAGCTTTTCCAAAAAATCTCATCTCACCTAACTTTTTCTACTCACACCCTTCCTTTAAATTTTGTTTTTGATTACTTAAAGGAAAAAACCAAAGCTCACATTTTTATTCTTGGTATCCAACCTGCAACTCTAAAATGGGGTGCTGATTTAAGTCCTAAAGTTAAAAAAACAATAAAAGAACTAATTAACCAGCTTTAATTATTTTCTTTCAAGTATTCTCTCTACTTTTTCCACCAGTTTGTTTGGAGCTATAGGCTTTTCTACAAATTCTGTTACAGGCAAATACTCCTCTTCAGGCTCTATATTGTACTTAATATCCATCCTCTTTCTCATCGCTGTAAGCATTATAATAGGTATATTTTTAGTTTCCTCATGCTCTCTTAGCTTGTGGGAAACATGAATCCCTTCAGTTGGTGTTGACATTATTACATCAAGTATTACAAGATCTGGGCTTTCCTCAACAGCTTTCTTTAGAGCCTCCTCTCCATTATAAGCAGTTACAACCTGGTAACCTCTTTCTTCCAGAGCTTCTTTGTTAACCTCTACAAAATCAACATCATCATCAACTAAAAGTATTTTTTTAGCCATTTTATTATATCCTCCTCCTTATATTCTTTCCTTTAAGCTACAGATAAACCTACACCCTTTACCAAGTTCACTTTGAATTTGTATTTTACCTCCATAACTTTCCACTATTTTTTTGACTATAGGCAGACCAAGACCTGTCCCCTCATGAACCATCTTTTTGGCATTTGGTGCTCTGTAAAATTCATTAAAAATTTTCTCCTGGTCCTCTTTAGCTATCCCAATTCCAGTATCTATAACCTCTATCTTTACCCCCTCCTTCTCCTCTGTTACCTTAACCTGTACTTTACCTTCAGGTGGGGTGTACTTTAAAGCATTATTTATAAGATTAGAAAAAAGAAGTCCCACTTCTTCCTCATCACCTTCTATAGACAAAGGCAAAGAGCTTGTTTTCACCTCAAATCTAATTTTTTTCTGTTCAACCAGAGTTTGCATAGACTCACATACTTCTTTAAGAACTTTCTTTATATCTACAGGATGTTTTTCCCTAATTGTTTCTCTTTCCTCTGCTGTTAAGGTGAGTAAATCATTAATCAAAGCAAGGATATAATCTATACGTCGTTTTATCCTCTCTATATACTCTTTCTGCTTTACTGTTAACTTTCCAGCATAGCCTTCACGTAAGCGAGATAGGATACTTTCAATGGTAGAAACGGGGGATCGAAGTTCATGTGTTATCATGGTTACAAAATAAGATTTAACCTTGCCAGCTTCCTCTAATTTATGG
>CAYRAK010000121.1:0-4991 GCA_964422215.1 uncultured Clostridia bacterium
TAAAGGGGATATTATTATTTTCCACACGGACGTAAATATATTTGCATATAAAAAGAAGGTTTTTATTCTTCCTCATAGCACCTGGCAAAAGTCCTGCTTCAAGAAGAATTTGAAAGCCATTGCATATTCCTATAACAAGTCCTCCTTTTTCAGCAAATTTTTTAACTGCACTCATAATTGGACTAAAGCGAGCTATAGCTCCTGCTCGAAGATAATCCCCATAAGAGAATCCACCGGGAAGAACAAGACAGTCGTATCCAGAAAGATTTTTTTCCTTATGCCAGAGAAAGTCAACCTCCTCACCGATCACTTCTTTTATTACATAATAACAATCGTAGTCACAGTTGGACCCAGGAAAAACAATTACTCCGAACCTCATATAATTTCCTCAATTCTGTATTCGTAATTTTCAATAACGGGATTCACAAGAATTTTCTCACACATACTTCTGACCTTCTCTTTCACCTCATCTTTATTTTTTGAAGCTATTTTTAGTTGAAAAAACTTTCCAGTCCTTACCTCCTTTACCTCTTCATAACCTAAAGAATCAAGAGCGTGTTTAATAGTTACTCCCTGAGGATCAGCTACTCCTTCTTTCAAGGTTATGTAAATTTTAACTTGAAACACTTATCTCTCCTCTTACAAATTTGACTAATTTAAAATTATTATAAGCTACTCCCATTCAATAGTACTTGGAGGCTTAGAACTTATATCATAAACCACTCTGTTTACTCCCTTTACCTCATTGATTATACGACGTGAAATTTTATCTAAAAGCTCGTAAGGAAGCCTTGCCCAGTCCGCAGTCATTCCGTCTCTGCTTGTCACCACTCTGAGAGCAATGGTGTACTCATAGGTGCGTCTATCTCCCATCACTCCAACGCTTCTTACCGGAAGAAGCACAGGAAAAGACTGCCATATCTGAGATATTTCTTCGTATTCGCTCATCTCCTCATTTACAATTACATCTGCCTGACGGAGAATTCGTAGCCGATTTTTGTTAACTTCCCCGACAATCCTCACCGCAAGACCTGGACCAGGAAAGGGCTGGCGATTTACAATACGCTCAGGTAAGCCAAGTTCTCTTCCTACCATTCTCACCTCATCTTTAAAAAGCTCCTTTAGAGGCTCAAGAAGTTTAAGTTGCATGGAGGAGGGGAGTCCTCCCACGTTGTGGTGAGATTTTATAGTGGCAGAGGGTCCTCCTTTTGCTGAACGGGATTCGATAACATCAGGATAAAGGGTTCCTTGAGCTAAAAAATCTATCTTACCCAAACGTTCCGCCTCTTCAGTAAATACTTCTATGAACTTCCTTCCTATTACTTTTCTCTTTTTTTCAGGATCCCTAACTCCTCTTAGGGCCTTTAAGAATTTATCTTTTGCATCCACATATCTGAGGTTTAAGTGAAAATGATCTTTGAAGGTAGCAACTACATCTTCAGCTTCACCTTCCCTGAGAAGTCCGTTATTGACAAAGATACAAGTTAATCTTTTACCTATTGCTTTGTGTACCAACATTGCGGTAACTGAGGAATCAACTCCACCAGAGAGTGCACAGATTACTTTTCCTTGACCTACGGTATCTTTTATCTTCTTAATAGAATGTTCTATAAAAGAGGCCATAGTCCAGTTACCTGAGCATCCGCATACGCGGAAAAGAAAGTTTTGGATTATTTCTTTTCCTCGGGGAGTATGTGCCACCTCAGGATGGAACTGAACTCCATAAAGACCTCTTTTTTTATTCATTATGCTAGCATAGGGACAGGTTTTTGTAGAAGCTAGAACCTCAAATCCTGGGGGAAGTTTTGTTAGTTGGTCTGCATGGCTCATCCACACAACTGTTTTTTCCGGAAATTGATAAAAAAGTTCATCCTGTTTTTTAATGTAAAGTTCAGTTGCCCCATACTCTCCTTTTTCAGAAGAAATTTTTCCCCCTAGGAGATGTGTCATAACTTGCATTCCGTAACAAATTCCCAAAATGGGTATTCCCATTTTAAGAATTTCAGGATCAGGAAGGGGAGAATCTTTTACTCTTACACTGGCTGGTCCACCAGAAAAGATAATTCCACAAGGCTTAAGAGAGGAAAGTTCTTCTGCAGATGTGGAGTAAGGAAGAAGCTCACAGTAAACCCTACTTTCTCTCACCACACGCAAGATGAGCTGATTATACTGGGAACCAAAATCCAGGATAATTATTTTTTCTTTTGGTTTGTAAACTGTCATTTTATTTTCTTTTATCTTATTTGTCTTATCCTAATTATAATTTTCTTTAGCGCAAGAAGTCTCTCATAGATGAAGTTTACATTTTCTTTTCTTTTAAATTGATTACTTCCTTTATTAAAGAAAAATGTTTATCTCGGTGAATAAGAAGACATTTGTAATGATAAGCTAGCATGGCGATCAGAAGATCAACGAGAGGAACATCAATTCCTGCTTTTTTTAATTCAAATCCTACTTTGTAGCTTTCTTCCCAAATACTTTCATTTAATGGGAGCACAGTTAAAGCTTTAAGGCCATTGTAAAGTTTATCGTATTCCTTTTTTGATTTTGCACCTCGTAGAATTTCAAAAATTATAATTTGACAGGTTGATGCTCTGTCTTCTAAGATTAGCGATTGTATATCTTTCTTGATTTTTTCTTCTCCTCTAAAGTAAAGAATCCAAATAGTGGTATCTATTAAAGCTTTCTCAAAATTCATCTTCTCTGAATTTTTCTAAGTCTTTCAAAGTAATATCTACCACGCCACTTCCGAAAAGAGATGCTAAATACTCTCTTTTTTTCTTTCTCACTAACTCTCTAAGGGATAAGTTAATAAGCTCTTTTTTTGTTTTTATTTTGGTCAATTTTTGTGCTTCCTTTAGAAGGTTTTCGTCTATGTCAATAGTAGACCTCATAATACACCTCCTTAATACATATTAAATAAAAATATTTTGTGCCTGTCAAGGACTATTAGTCTGAGATTATAACAGATTTTATCTGAAGTATGAATATTTTTAATTTTTCTGTTTTTAAGCAATTGATTAGTTTACTATAAAAACTAGCTAGCAAATCCCTTGCAGGCTTTTACACAAATGCCACATATGTAATGAGGAATATTATACTCTTTTCTAAATTTTTTTAGTTGCTCAAAACAGGCAAGATGGTCAAAATCCTCCTTTCTTTGCTTGATGGCTCCTGCAGGACACACTTCTATACATCTGTAACAGTTGCCACAATTCCGAGATGATCTCCTGGTAGGTTGTAGAGGCATGTTAGTAAGAATACTCACAAGTCTTACCCTCGCTCCCCAATTAGGAGTTACTAAGAGGTTATTTCTCCCAATCCAACCAAGACCTGCTTCACTGGCGATAAGTTTATGAGAGAGATGTCCCCGTTGATTTTCCCAGTCGATTACTTGAGATGCAGGAATAGGTAAAGCTTGGTATCCTTGGCTTTGAATAAAATTTGATATTATGAGAGCCACTCTATCAAGGAGATAGTTTACCTGGCGATAATGATGAAGATAAAGCTGGGTTGGGTGATCCTTAATATCATCTATTACTTTATCAGAAAGTCTAAAGCCAAGAGATATTGCAAAAGAAAGATCCTCTAAAATACGGGGTGATATTTGTATTACGTTTTGTTTTATTCCATCGGTTATTTTTGCAACACCAAACAGGGATATACCTTGGGCAAAAGCAATATCCTTTAATAGTTTATTGTTGCCACTTTCCCTTTCCATATTTGAAGGATTATACTTGGAAAAAAGCTTATGTCAAATGCTCTAAAAATTTCATTCTAATTTCTTGTTGAAAATGCTGTGATTTGATGATTTTATTGACACAAAAATAGCAGTTTCTCTTATAAGTAAGGAAAAATAAAATGAAAAATGTCAATTAAATTAAAATTTGTTTTTCTTGACAGAAGGAATAAAAAGAGGTATCTTACATAACGAATGTGAGAACGTTACTATTTTATTAACCAATTTAGTTCTAGATATTTTTAAAAAAAATCTATAAAAAGAAAAAAACGTTAACAACACAATGAAAAGAAGAAAACATGTAACTATGAAGGATGTAGCTCAAAAAGCGGGTGTGTCTTCTTCTACGGTAGGAAGAGTTGTGGGAGGCTATGGATATGTAAGCGAGAAGACTCGGAAGAAAGTCCTTAAAGCTATGAAAGAGATAGGATATTATCCCAATGCAATTGCCCGGAGTCTTAAAACTAGTCGCACTCAGACAATAGCTTATCTTGTTCCCAACATAACCAATCCTTTTTTCTCTCAGATAGCAAATTCTATCGAACATGTTGCCTCGTCAAATGAATATAATTTGATACTCTGCAATGCGAGCACAAAGGGGGATAAACTAAGAAAAATAACAAATATGCTCTTGGAAAATAGGGTGGCAGGTGTAATACATTCTCTTCCTTGCACAGACGCTCTTTATAATCTTGTGGAAATTTTTCAAAGAGCTAACATTCCTGTTGTATCTGCTAGTGGATCTAGAAGATTTTCTGAGGTTGATACAGTATGTGCAGATGATACACAGGGTGCAAAAGATGCTACAGGATTTCTTGTTGAACTTGGTCATTCTAGGATTGGGTTTCTTGGTGTTAAAAACAGTACTACAAGTAGATTAAGACTTCAAGGATATAAAGAGGCTCTTTTACAAACAGATTGCAAGCTTAATGAAGAATATATTGTGGAGGGCTCCAGTTTTAGCGAGAAAGAAGGATATATTCTTATGAGAACTCTATTACGCAAAGACTCCCCTCCAACAGCAGTGCTTGCTTGTAATGACGTTATGGCTGTTGGGGCTATACGTGCTATCAAAGAGGAAGGCTTATCTATTCCTGAAGATATATCTCTTATAGGTTTTGATGATACTATTGCCAGATTAACCTATCCTCCTCTTACCTCAGTAGCTCTTCCAGTGGAAGAGATTGGGAGAGTAGCTACCCAGACTTTGCTTGAGCGTATTGTAGAGGTAAATAAGACAGCGGTAAGGAAA
>CAYRAK010000122.1:0-4981 GCA_964422215.1 uncultured Clostridia bacterium
AGGGCGAGAAGGTCTTTGTCTGCCTCTTTTAGAGCCTTTCCTCCTATCAAACAGAGAATTCCTGCAATTTCAAGTTTTTTTTTAAAGGGCACTATAAGAAAATTCTTTCCTGAAAAAAGCATGCTTTTTTCAGAAGGAATGATCATCTGAACCTTTCTTTCTAAAACCCAGTCAAATACTCCTTCTTCTATAAGTTCTTGAATTATCTTTTTAGAGGTCTTTCTAAGATTTAGGATACTAAGATACTCAAATTGCTCTGTCTCTCTATCTAATAGGAGAATTGCCCCTTCATCATAATCTACAATTTTTTTACATATATAAAGCAATCTCTCTCCCACTATCTCTGGCTTCTCATCCAAAAAAGCAAGCTCCAGCAGATTGCTTATAACGTCATTTTTCTTTGACATCAAGTTAGCTCCAATCAATAAGATCAAATAAAGGTTTTGCCTTTTTTATCTCCTCATTTAATACTTTTTTAAAATACTTAATATGAAATTCGTTGAAATCTGGTCTTACAGTCTGCAGGATCTTCCGGGTATCAGGATGAAAGGATAAAATTTTCTCATCTCCACTCCATCCTATAGAGTTTAAACGAACAAGAACATCAGCAAGGTGAACGATACAACAAAGAGGAGGGTTTATCTTAGCTCTGGAGGGAGAGTGATGAAATTTTATAGCTTCCTCAATTTCCGATGGTAAGTTCCATCGCTGAGCAAGCCAGCTTCCCACATCAGTATGAGTTACTGTACCGAGAATATTTTTCTCTGCTTGATAGAAAGATACATTCTGTAACGCGACCTCTTGCATTATCTTCTCCAATGTATCTTTGGCATACTGACTTAAAATAATTTTACCAATGTCATGAATTAAACCAGCCACAAATACTTTACCTGATATTCGGTATCTGAAAAATTTTGCGAGCATTTTTGCCGCAACTGCTGCACCTAAACAATGCACCCAAAAAGCCCTGTGATTAAAAAGAGGAGAATTTTTCCTCCAGGGAAAAGTACGGAGAACAGAAACAGTAAAAGTAATGTTTCTTATCTCATTATACCCAAGAATCACTAGTGCATGTTTGACTGTGCTTATCTGCCTAGGATAACCATAATAGGCGGAGTTGGCAAGTTTAAGAACAGCCGCAGTTAAAGACTGATCACTGGATATTACCTCAGCAAGCTTTTGCACGGAAGTTTTAGGATTGTAAAGAAGATCTGTTACCTGAGAAACAATAACCGGGAGAGTTGGAAGTTTAGAGATATTATGAATAATCGCCTTAA
Source organism: uncultured Clostridia bacterium (assembly GCA_964422215.1). Taxonomy (GTDB): domain Bacteria; phylum Aerophobota; class Aerophobia; order Aerophobales; family B3-G15; genus CAYRAK01. The sequence continues at coordinate 1,278 of CAYRAK010000122.1, forward strand.
GTTTTTCAGAAATATTTTTGCTCTGCATTTACTTTTTCCTTTCCATCAGTTTTTCTGCCAAAATAAAATCAAGTTCATCATCTATGTCTACACTTTCCTCCATAGACATAACATAGGGGACTATCTTTCCATTATAGTAATTTGAAAACTTATATAACTTCTCTGGAGTTGAAATATACAGCGCTCCATTTGGTTCCATTTGGTATATATGTTTTTGGTAAATCTTGCCTCCCTGACCAGGAATCATCGGGTTTTAAAAGAGGTCTAAGATAATTTCCTTCAGCTATAAAATACCAATATGGTGGTTTCTTAGATTCACAAACACTTACTACAAAATCGCAATTTTCATGAAAAAAAAGGGAAATTGCCTCATCTATATGATGTGCTTTTCGAAGAGGAGATGAAGGCTGCAAAAGAACCACCGCATCCGGTATGTATTTTTTTTCTTTAAATTTGTTAAGAACATGTATGACAACATCACGTATGGGAGTTTCATCTCTGGCAAGCTCTTTAGGTCGCTTTATTACCTTTGCTCCAAATTTTTTTGCAATCTCTGCTATATCGTTGTCTTCAGTTGAAACAACTACCCTATTTAAAAATTTAGATTTCAAAGCCTCCTTTATTGTATAATAAATGAGGGGTTTTCCATGTAAAGGTTTTATATTTTTCCTGGGGATACCTTTTGATCCGCCTCGAGCAGGAATAATTCCAAGAATATTTTTTTTCAAGAAATTCTCATTAGCCATATTTTTTTATATACTCTGCTGCTTTTCTGTATTCCTCCCATTCTCCCACATCAAACCAGGAACAGCTTACTAGATAAACCTGCACTTTAAAACCCTCTCTTTTTGCTAAAAGAAGCAAATCAGGCATATCAATTGACTTATTTTTTGGAATCAATTCAACAATCTCTGGCTCCATAACATAAACACCAGAGTTTACAATAAAGCAATATTCCGGTTTTTCTACAATTTCATCGAGAGTTGCATTTTGTATTTTTAAAACACCGTAAGGAATTCTCACACGACGAATTACAGCAAGAATAGTTACTTTATTTTTATTTTCTTTATGATACTTAAGTAAACTATCAAAATTAGCATCAATAATCACATCACAATTGGAGAGAATAAAAGTTTCTTTTAATCTATCTCTCGCTAAAGATAAAGCTCCTGCTGTTCCTAAGTAATTATTCTCCTCAATATACTCAATTCTGTAGCCGTTAGTGTTTTCTGAAAAATACATTTTAATCATATCTCCCTTATAATTTAAGGAAATTAAAAATTTATAAAAACCGTATTTTTTAAAATTATCCATGATAAGCTCAATAATTGGCTTTTCTCCTATAGGCACCAAGGGCTTTGGTAAAATCTTGGTAAATGGACTAAGCCTTGTTCCTCTACCACCTGCCATAATAACCACGGGAGAGGTCTTTAATGAATAATTTGCCTCACCATTTTCAATAAAATCTTTCCACAATAAAAGTCCTACAACTTTATTTTCTCCTGTTACAACAGGCAAATGTCTTATCTGATATTTCCTCATCAATTTTAAAGCTTTACTCTTATCAGGTGGACAGGTTATAGTAACAGGTTTTTTATTCATGACACTTTTCACAGGCTCACTAAAACTAACATTACCTAGTATAGCTCTTCTTACATCTCCATCTGTGAGTATACCTAGGATTTTTCTTTTCTCATCAACTGCAATTAAAACCTGCAAGCCGGTTTTATTCATTTTCTTTAGAGCATCTTTTAAGGGTAAATCAGGATTCACCAGAACTTTTTCATATCTTTCAGACACTATTTAAAGTCCTCCCATTTAAATGGTTTATCTTTTTTAATATTTTTTTTAACTTCCATGCCGATGATCTTCTCCTTAAATTTTGGCAAAATACCTGTTCCTGGTCTTTTTATAACTATATCGGAATTTTTTATTTTTTCTCCAGGGGTAATATCTCTGGTAGCAATAAGGCTTCTCCTTGCTACTCTTTTTATCTCCTCCTCACTAACAACCGGTTTTTTTATACCATCCCCTAAAGCTTTTTCAATATTTCTTATACCTTCAACCATCTTTTTCAATTCCCATGGTTCAACAGATGCTTTATGATCTGGTCCTGGAAGGCTTTTATCAATTGTAAAATGTTTTTCTATAATTTTTGCCCCTAAAGCGACAGATGCCAAAGCAATTTCAATACCTGGTGTGTGATCTGAGTATCCAACGGGAAATTTAAAAGCTTCTCTTAAAGTTAACATAGCTCTCAGGTTTACATCCTTAAAATCTGCAGGGTAACTACTTACACAGTGTAGGAGAAATAAAGAAGGGAGACTGGAAAAAGGACTAAAAAAAGAGGGATCTACATTTACTATTGTATCTATTGCTTCTTCTATTTCTTTTAATTTTGACATTCCCGTGGATAAAATTATAGGTTTTCTTTTTTTAGCAATATACTCTAGGAAAGGAAGATTTGTAATCTCACCTGAGCCAACTTTATAAAAGGGTACAAGATTTTCCAGAAAATCTACACTTTGATAATCAAAAGGTGTTGATAAAAAAATAATCCCTCTCTTATCGCAGTATTTTTTAATCTTTTCAAACTCCTCAAAAGAGAGTTCAAATTTTTTAATCATCTCAAGTTGCGTTTCTTCAACATCAGTTGCTGTTTTTTGATATCCGGCCTTTTTTCCAAATTTTGTCACCACATTTTCTGCCTTAAAACTTTGAAACTTCACAGCATCTGCTTTTGCATAAACCGCAGCATCCACAAGCTTGTAGGCAAGCTCGAGCTTACCGTTATGATTTATTCCTGCCTCAGCAATAATAAAAACCCTGTTAGAAATATCTTTGCCACTCATCTTTTTTTACCCTGAAATCGAGCTTCTTTTTCAAAAGTTTTTCTCTTGGAATTTTTGCAATATACTCTATTGCCTTCACCACATATTCGCTTGTATTACCATCGCCGTATGGATTTTTAACAGATCTTATCTTGTTTAAAAATTCCCTATCATACAGGGCTTTTTCGATTCCCTCTCTTATCTCAATTGATGAATATCCTGTTTGAATGACACTCTCTGGCTTAAATCTCCCTTTTTGTCTGTTTCTCACATTTACAGTAGGAATATGGAAAGAGGGGGCTTCAATGATCCCACTTGAAGAGTTTCCCACGAGGGCTTTTACATACTTAAGAAAACTTAAATACAATCTTGAACCAAAACTATCGAAGAAAAATGTGTTTGTGTTTTTGCTCACAAAATCTTTTATCATCTTTACTATTTTATCAGAGCCAACTTCTGCGTTGGGCCTTGTAAAGACTATCTGTAAATCGAATTTAGACAAAGCTTCCAATAAATTACTCATCTGCCAGACGACACTTTCCTCACCTTCAAGGGTAACCGGGTGATAGGTGCAAAGAATGGTTGGTTTATCCACGTTTACGCCTGACAACTCCAAGATTTCTTTTTTTGAATAAAGTTTTAATTTCTTAATATTCTCAAGTCCTGGAGCTCCTACTATATGAATACGCCAATCCTCTTCTCCCATCCTGCTTATGTTTTCTGCGTAAAATTCTGTTGAGGGCATATGTATATGGGCCATCTTAGTAATAGCATGGCGAACTTGCTCATCTATCAATCCTTCTGTTCTTTCTCCTCCACTAAGATGAATAATTGGGATACCAAACATCATACTTCCTATTGCAGGAATAAACA
>CAYRAK010000123.1:0-4948 GCA_964422215.1 uncultured Clostridia bacterium
CCAGCAACTTTGCCCAGCTCACATTCCCCACACTGCTGGCATTTTTCTTTAAATAAAGTAGGACCCCCTCCCATATGTCCCATGGGATTTGTTCCTGGATAAATTGGCTTTACAATGTTGTATTCCTTTTCCAGTATAAATTCTCGTACTGTTTGAAGTCCATCTCCGCAAGTTAACATTAAAATAGCTTCGCATTCTTCAATTTGCTTTCTATACTTATTTAGACGCTTTTTACTCCATGGGGCATAACATGTAAACTCACCAAATGGTGGTGCAATAGCAGCTAATATCTCTTTTCCTTCTTTTGTTAAAGTACTTGCCATCTCCTTTACTTCAGGTTCGCCTCCTGTATGAAAAACCGTAGCACAACCACCACATCCTATTATGACTATTTTCCTTTTCCCCTCAAGATATTCTAAAATCTCCTCAAGTGGTTTTTGTATTTGCCCAATCATATCTTTCTCCTTCTGTATTATTTAATTTATGTTTTCCCGCCAGCCAGAGAGAGTATTATTTTTACTGTTGTTAATTTTTGCTGGCCATTTTTTAAAAATCTCGTTATATTATATTGTTAGTTTTAACTAAGTTTGATTTTTTGCTTTATTTTCGATATGAGTTAGTGATTTAATCCTTTTAAGGAAACTCCTTTACAGAAGGATTAATTTCATACAGCAATTTATTTTCTGGAGCTAATTTGAGAAATGGACTGATTAATCCCGCACCTTTTAGCTCCGCAATTAAAGCCCCGATTCTCTCTTCTATGTTGAAGTTTCTGGCTGCATTTTTTATATCTTGAGCGCTAACCCTATTATTTTTAGCTTTCTGCCTTATCATTTTGTAGAAACCGGGCATATCTTTCCAATAAGATTCTCCAATTTGTTTAAAATAAGTAACAATAGCATAATCAATGTTCCATTCGCCCTTTTTATAGAGAGTGGTAATCAGTATTTTAATAATATTGGGCATTTTGTATTTCTCTCCCCTTCTTATCAAGAGCAGTTTGTCTTTCCAGGCTTCACTTCTAGAGGAAGTGATAGGCAAAAGTAATCTACTTTCCTCTGTTGCCAGGAGAAAATCTTCAATTTTCTCTTCTCCTATTATTCCTGCTATCTCTTCGTAAGAAATTGTGGTTTTTTGTGAGGCAAGATATAAGATTTTCAGCAAAGTATCCTCATCTATATTAAGAGTAAGAATTTCCTTTAGCATTTATCTTTGCTCTCTTTATTCTTGTTTACAGATTGGACTTTTTCTTTAATAGTTGATTTTTTATCTTTTCGATCGTCTATCTTTATGGTAGTTACTACTCTGCTTATACCTTCATTTAAAACTGCCTGGTGCATTTTCTTTGCCAAAGATAAAAGCAAGTCCAGTGTGTCTGCTTCTATAATGGTTGCCATAGCAGTTAACTCATATTTTATATTCTTTTCCTCTTTCAATATCCTCAGAGCGCTTGCTATATACCTGCTAACAGATGGGGTTTTTGTTCCTAAAGGTATGATATTTATCTCCATAATAGGCATTAAACTACCTCCTGTCTTTTTATTCTTTTTCTTGGTTCTTTTAATTTAAAACTCAAGAAAAAGCCTGTAAAGATAACTAAAGCAGTTAATACAAATAAAGTGATAAAAGAAATATACTGGATTATTATTCCTCCAACTAAAGGGAAAACAGCTGTTGGTGCAAGAAAGGTATTGCTTAAGCTTATATAGGTTGGACGTTTTTTACTGGGAGAAATATCCAGCAAATAATTAGTGTAGCCTATTCTACCTCCATTTATAAAAAATCCTATCAAAACGAACACCAGGATAAAAAGAGGAGAAAATCCTGGGTTTATTAGAAGAGCAACAACAGGAGTAATGAAACTTATAGCTAAACTCATTTGAATAACTCTTCTATTGCCGATATAATCTGAGACGTATGCCCATAAGAGATTGGATAGTAAGCCACCTACCATTTGTGCCGAGATAAAAGTTCCCACCATACCAAGATTTGTCTTTAGAATGTCCTTTGCGTAAATAACATAAAAAGGCAAAGCTAAGCTACCAGTTCCCCTTAAGAATTGGACAAGGAGGAATATTTGATAATTTCTATCACCTCTTAAAATTGCTATAGCTTCTCTCAGGAAATGTCTGAATTTTACCGTTCTTTTATGTACTTCCTCTACAGGTTCCTTTATCAGTCCTAATGCTATATAGGAAAAGCTTATAAATATGAAAGAGAGGAAGAATAAGAAAGAAAAGTTTTTAGGGAAAGGTATTTCTTTATTCCTCAGGATTTGCTGGACTACAAATCCCGCACCTATTGCTAAAATTCCGCCAAAAAGCTGTCTATAGCCGAAAAATCTCCCCCTTAGATTAGAAGGAAGAGCTTTCCCCCATATATCCATAAAAGGTATGCTGGCTATACCCCCCATAAAGGTAAAAAGTGCAAGTAAAAGAAAGGAGGATAAAAGAAGGAAAAAGGTTTGAGATCCATTAAGGAAGAAGATAAGTCCAGCAAGAATACCCCAACATAATGCTCTAACAACAATAGCTATAATAAGCAGAGGTTTTTTGTGAATTTTGGTTTCTAATTTACTGGCTACAAATAACTGAGGTAAAATACTGCCCAACCGGGAAAAGGACCCTTTTGTTTCCACAGTAGAGGCAAAAAGCCCTATGAGTACCTTGGAATTAGTTAAACTGTTTATAAATGCAGGGAGAACAGTATTAGAGTCACTGAACCCCATCCCTCCATTAAAAAATATCCCGTGCAAAAGACCCATAGCAAAGTTCCATTTTAATTTGTTTCCTCTTTCTGATGTTTTTATATTCATTGCAAACTAAATTATTTACTTAATTTTATAAAATTTAAGATATAACCATTTGTATAACTGTACTCGTGAATAAGTTTTTTAAAATATTTTTTCTCAAAATGAAAATCTGCTTTTTTTGCTTCTTCTTTAATTTCTCTTAATCCTATATGTTCTGGATATATCGAAAGAAGACCTTCAGGTTTTAATACTCTGTGGGCTTCTTTTAATAACTTTATCCTTTCATTTGTTGAAAAATAATAAGGGTGCAAAATATCATAAAACAAAACCACATCAACACTTTCATCTTTTAGAGGTATTTTTAGCTGTCCTTTTGTTTCTATTGTTTTTATATTTTCTAGTCCTGCTAATCTTGCCTTTTTCAAAAGCTCAGTGAGTTTAAATTCACTTTTGTCAAGGGCAAAGATTTTCCCTTTTTTACCTACTATTTTTGCAGCAGGGAGAGAATAATTTCCCTCACCACATCCAAAGTCTAATATTATGTGTCCTTCTTTAATCCCTATTTCTTTTAAGACTTTTTCACCTTCTTTATTAAGCCATTTTTCTATATCAGTTTCCATTTTTGCTCTTATTTTATACACTTTAAAAGGAGATTTTTAAGTCTATCTAAGGATATTTTGTAAGGTTCTATCTCAAGTTTCATCCAGTCAGAGAATTCAAGGATTTTTTCAGGAAACTTTTGGGAATAATCATCAAAGAAATTCACAGCATCAAGGAGAATCGCTTTGTTGTGCTGAGGGAAGGTTTCGTTAGCTTTAGCAGCATCCCATTCTTTAAAAATTTGTTTCCAGTTTTCTACCCACCCAGGTGAAAGCCAATAGATCTTTTTCCCTTTACTTATCTTTTCTCTCTCATCGGCACTTGTTAGCATATCAATACAGCTTCTGGCTTGTATTCTTGATATTCCTTTTCCCTGCTCCTGGATTACCCTGTCTATATCTCTAAATGGATTTGCAGAATCAAGATAACATCTTTTTCCATAAACTACTATTATTTTCTGAGAGTGCTTTTTAGCATTTGATAGCTGCCTTACAAGCTGTTTTTCCAATTCAGCTTGCCTTTCGTGTAGCCCTGGTGCAGTATAAAGAATCTTATCAGCATCTAAAAAGCCTGTATCCCTTAAGTAATTTAATTCTCTTCTTAATGTTCCACAGGATACAATTGTGTAATCTTTAAAAGATCTTTTGCTATTTTTATATTCTTTTTGCTGAAAGGAAACTTTTAAGGGTTTATTTCTCTCATCCATGCTTTACATTCTTTGTTTTAATTTTACTTGTATAAAAGCTATTCCCGTCAGAAGAAAAAACCGGGGCAGAATAACTTGTTAAAATAAATTCTTTTTGAGTTATAAAAAAGGAAATTGTCTCCAGCAATATAGACATATCGATGTTTTTAATTTTTATCCTTTTAGGTACAGCTAATTGAACAGGAGCAAAATTTAAAATTCCCCTTACCTTTCCCTTTATAAGTTTGTCTGCCACATCTTGAGCAACTTCTGGGGGAGTGGTAATTATTCCTATTTTTATCCCGTGCAAAGGGAGAAGTTCAGGTATTTTTTCTATATTTTGGACTGTAACTTTCCCTATGGTTTTACCTATTTTTAAAGGATCGTTGTCAAATGCAAGTTCAATTTGAAATTTCTCTCTTTTTAGTCCAGGATAGGCAATAAGAGCAGAACCTAACTTTCCAACACCGACAATAGCAACTTTCCACTTCCTGTCAAGATTTAAAATTCTGGTAATCTCCTTTTTTAGTTTCCCTATTTTATATCCTTTACCTCTACCCCGAATCCCAAGCCAGCCAAGATAGGAAAGATCTTTTCTTATCTGGTTGGCGGTAGTTCCTGCTAACTTTGCAATTTTATTTGAGGAAAGGACAAAGTTATCTGGCAGGTTGTTTATACTCCTTAGATAAATGGGAAAACGCTCTATAGTAACCTCAGGTATTTTAAATTTTAACATTCTTAGAAGGAACTTAAAGCTTTCTTGTTCTTAAGAAATATTTTTTAATTCTCCTTTTAAATAAAGGTCAATTCCTTCAGCAGCTCTTTTAGCATCCGCAATAGCAGTTACAGCATCCAGATTAAGGTTAACTATATCACCACCGGCAAAGACTTTTGGCAGAGAAGTTTTCCCA
>CAYRAK010000124.1:0-4871 GCA_964422215.1 uncultured Clostridia bacterium
AGATAATCTGTAAATTAGCCAGGAAAATGGGGTATCCTATGCAATACAAAAGTCCTTCTCAAGTAATGGAAGAGATAGCATCACTCACTCCCATTTATGGAGGAATAAGTTACTCCAGGCTAGGAAAAGATGGTCTTCAGTGGCCTTGCCCTTCCCCCTCTCATCCAGGAACTCCTTTCCTGCATAAGGATAAATTCACAAGGGGTAAGGGAAAATTCCATCCTACACCCTTTAGACCTCCTGTGGAAACCCCTGACGAAGAGTATCCTTTCATTCTCTCAACCGGTAGAGTTCTTTTTCACTACCATACAGGAACTATGACTCGAAGAGTTAAAGGAATTAAAGAGATCTACCCTGAAGGACTTGTTGAGATTAATCCTAAAGATGCATCCTCCCTTGGAATTTCTCAGGGAGATTTAGTTGAAGTTAGCTCCAGAAGAGGTAAAGTTAAAGTAAAAGCCCAAATAACTGATAAATCTCCACCTGGAGTTGTCTTTATGACCTTCCACTTCAGAGAATCTGCTTGTAATATACTAACTATCGATGCTCTGGATCCTGTTGCTAAAATTCCCGAATTTAAAGTTTGTGCGGTAAAGATTAAAAAGCTTAAGTGATGAATTTTTTAATCTTGATGGGAGGAGAAGGTAGAAGAATAAGAGAAAAAAAAGCTTATCTGAGAGTTGGTGGTATCAGGATAGTGGACAGAATCATAAATGAACTGGAAAAAGTAAAAAATAAAGATGAGGAAATTCTCTTGGTAGTAAATAAAAAAACCTCATTTAAAAAGATTAAAAGATGGGAAAATAAGATAAAAGTAGTAGAAGATATTATCCCTGGAAAAGGTCCGCTGGGAGGAATTTACTCTGGACTTTCTTTATCTAATGCCAAGTTTAACTTTATAACAGGCTGTGACATGCCCTTTCTTAACTGGAAATTTATTCATTACATGCGCTCTCTCCCAAAGGACTACGATATTCTCATCCCTTTGCATTCTCGAGGAGTTGAGCCTCTCCATGCAATCTATTCCAAGTCGTGTTTATCTTTAATAAAGGAAAAACTGGAGCAGGGGGAATATAAAATCCGGGCAATTTTGCCGTATCTCAAAATAAGATTTGTTGAAGAGAAAGAGATAAGAAAATTTGACTCTCCAGAATATATTTTCTTTAATATCAATACCAGGGAAGATCTTGCTAAAGCAAGAAAATTAGTTAAATTATGTTTTTCTTCAGCTTGCGAAAGGAAAAAATAAAATGATAGATGTTGGAAAAAAACCTGTAAATGAAAGAGAGGCAAAAGCCCGGGGATTAATAACAATGACAGCTTCTACAATAGAGCTTATTAAAAAAAATAAAATCCCTAAAGGAAATGTACTTGAGAGTTCCCGTATTGCAGGGATTTTATCTGTGAAAAATGTTCCTCACATTATCCCTCTTTGTCATCCAATTAACATTACTTGGGCTGATGTTAGCTTCCAACTGAAGGATTCTGGGGTAGAGATACAATCCTGGGTAAAAGGAATTGATCGTACTGGAGTGGAAATGGAGGCTCTTACTGCAGTAGCGATAGCTGCTCTTACTATTTATGATATGTGCAAAGGGGTGGACAAAAATATAAAAATAGAAAATATTCAGCTTATAGAGAAAAAGAAAGAATAAGATGAACTCAGGCAGAGTTTTTTCTATAAATGTCTCTTCCAAGAAAGGCACTCCTAAAAGGCCGATAGAGAAGGCTTTTGTTATAGCTAATTTTGGCATTAAAGGAGATGCTCATGCTGGCTCTTCCTTGCGCCAAGTAAGTCTTCTTTCCTGGGAAGCTATCCAATCTCAAAATTTCTGCCCCAAAATCGCGAAGTCAAAGGATGAGAGATTAGGACCGGGTGATTTTGCTGAAAATATAACAACTCAGCAATTTAACCTTAGCATTCTTCAAATAGGAGATAGGATAAAAATAGGGGAAGATGTTATTCTTCAGGTCACTCAAATTGGTAAAAAATGTCACAATTTCTGTGAAATCTATAAAAAAATTGGAAAATGTATTATGCCAAAGCAAGGAATTTTTGCAAAAGTCCTGCAGGGGGGATGGATTAAAAAAGGTGACTCAATTTCATTAATGAAAAATGAAAGTAGGTATAATAACAGTAAGTGATAGCTGTTTTAAAGGAGAAAGGAAAGATAAAAGTGGCAAGGTTATCCAAGAAATGGTAACTAATTTAGGTGAGGTAGTTGAATACAGAGTGGTTCCGGATGAGGAGGAATTTTTACGTTCAACCCTGCTTGAGCTAGTAGACGAAAAAAAACTTGATCTTATCTTAACCACTGGAGGAACAGGGATTTCTCCAAGAGATATAACTCCTGATGTAACAGAGAAAGTTATAGAAAAAAGAATACCAGGGTTTGGTGAGTTAATGAGGATAAAAACTTTTTCCTCCACTCCCACATCTCCTCTCTCGCGAGCAATTTCTGGAGTGAGAAAGAAAAGCTTAATAATTAACCTTCCTGGAAATCCTCGGGCAGTAAAAGAATGTCTTTCTCTTTTGCTTCCTCTTCTTCCCCATGCTCTTGAAATGATTCAAGGACTTCCTCATAAATGAACCATATCCAGATCTTTAAACTATACCCTACTTATAAAATTACAGTAAGCATGGGAATAACTGATTCAAAAACAAACAAAGATGTAATTCAAGCAGCTGATAAGGCTATGTGCCAAGCTAAAAGAGAAGGGAAAAATAGAATAAAAATACTATAAGGTGCTATTATTTTTTACCGTAGCTGTTCCGATAAAGAATATGTTTAAGAGATTTTTTGGGTACATGCAAAACCCCTTTTTCATCTCTCCAGTATTTTATAGAACCATCTGGAGTTGTAAGTTCTTCTAAAACAGGACTCTCTGCAGGATAACCCAAAGCTACCAGCATATGTATAGTGTACTGTTGAGGAATATCTAGTAGATCCTTTACCTTTTCCTCATCAAATGCTCCTATAAGACAGGAACCGATTCCTTCCTCCATTGCGGCAAGAATTATATTTTCTGCTGCAAGACCAGCATCGTATTTTACATAGCTGTTATCTTTCTTAGAAAGCATGACTATATAAGCTCTTGGCATCTCCTCCTTTGTAGGGTTCCAGTCAATATATCCAGCAAATTTGACATATGAGAATATTTTTTCTAAAAGAGCATCATCATCTACTATGATATATTCTAGAGGCTGAAGATTTGCTGCAGAGGGAGCAACTCTTCCTGCATCTACAAATTTTTCCAGAAGCCTGTAAGAAATTTTACCAGGTTTAAAACTTCTAATACTTCTTCTTTTCATTATAGTCTTATAGACTTCGTTACTCATCTTTTCTACCTCCTCTTTCTAATAGCCTTTCTGGCTTAGCTTTATACTACAAGATTTTCAAACTGAGGCAAGGTAGATCATAAATTAATCCCTGCAATCTCTTTTAAAACCTGCTCAGGCTTAATTAAACCATCTTCAGTTACAAAAGCAGTGATAAGCTCTGGAGGAACAAGATCAAAACCCGGCTCAATTTTCGCTTCTCTGTCTATGCAGGATAGGATGTCAAATTTGACCTTCTCACATACACTGTAAAAGGGGATTAAAAACTTTTTGGCAATTTTAGCTAAAGATAAAGTCGGCACCCCATTAATAAGAGAACCATCAATAAGAACAGAGTCTGCTCCTACTATAACTTTATCTACATCTACACTAAAAAAACTCTCCTCAAGCATATTATCAGGTATAAGTTTAACAGGATGTCCTGTTGGTTTAAGTTTTTCTAGCAAAATTTTCCCATAAATTTTATCTTTAAACCTTGATTCAGCAACTAGAATGTTTATTTTCTTTTCCTGTTTTGCTATTAATTTGAAAATACTGCAAACAGTAGAACTATAACTACAACTTATAACTGTATCTTTATCTTTAATTAAAGATGCTGCCTGTTGCACTGCTTTTAACCTCTCTTCCCTATATTCTTTTATTCTTTTTTCAACTGTTGACTTTATAAGTTTTTTTAAATTCTCTGGACAGGCTTCATATTTTTTCAAAATCTTATCGACAGTTATAAAAACGTTGTTAGTTACAGCAATCATCTCCGGTCTTAACTTTAAAAGCCTTTGTCTAAGTTCTCTCAGTTCACAAACAAGCTCCTTATCTTCTTTTGCTCTACTAATATCTGGTAGACTTCCTATTATAAGTATTGCCTCAATGGCAAGTTCACTTGCTCCTTTTTCTCTATCTTCCTTTATTTGCTTAACCTTCTCAATTATTTCCTTGGATAACATGGCTTTTTCTCCTTCTTTTTCCGTTGATTTTGTTGTGATTGTTATATTTAGTTAACAGATTATACTTGTTTCATTTTGAAAAACCCTGGCCAATACTTATACAATATCTCGCTCATTTTTTATTTTTGTCAAATAAAATCCTTAAACTACAGTTGACAGAAATTTTATATAAAATATAATTTTACAAAAGTTTTAAAAAATAACTTTTGTAAAAAGGGAAAGAAAAAGATGCTTCTATTTTTGAGGATAGGCTAAAAATAAGAACAGGAAGGAGGTGGTAAAATTAAAGAACAAAGGCCTATAAGGAAAGTTTTCTGAGTGAAAGTGTGAATTTCTACTCTACACAAAAGAATGAGTTATGTCAGAAAGGAGGGGTTATAGATGTGTAAATTAAGGTTGAGAAAAATAACAAGAGTGTTGGTGGTTTTAGTTTCTTTAGTGTTGTTAAATTCTTTTGCTTGGGCGGTAACCCTGAGAGTAATGACAGTATGGGGTGGAGCTCAGAAAGAGTATCTGGAACAAATGTTTACAGAATTTACTAAAGGTCACCCCGGCGTTAAAATTTCCCACGAATCTGTAGCTGGAAC
>CAYRAK010000125.1:0-4854 GCA_964422215.1 uncultured Clostridia bacterium
AAGTTGCTTTTAACTTGGACAATCTTTCCACTTGTATGCTGTCCTTATCTACTTTAATTTGAACACCTATTTTTCTAAGTGTAGTTATAGGAGCTTCTAGATGTTCGGCCTGGACTCCCTCTATACAAATCTTTCCTTCTGTTATTGCCGCTGCAATCATCAAGGTGGCTGCTTCAATACGATCAGGAATAATAGAGTAACTAGTTGGACGAATTTCTTTAACTCCGGTGATGGTAAGTAGTTTTGTCCCTATACCTTCTATTTTGACTCCAGCTTTTTTTAAAAATAGGCATAAATCCACAACTTCGGGACATAAAGAGGCATTTTTAATAACTGTTTTTCCCTTGGCAAGAGAAGCTGCCAGTAGTAAATTTTCTGTAGCTCCTACACTTGGAAAGTTAAGATAAATTTCAGCTCCTCGTAGTCCCGACCTTGCTTTTGCCCTTATGTACCCATCTTCAACCTGTATGCTGCTTCCCATCTTAGTTAATCCTTCAATATGAAGATTTATGGGACGGGAACCTATATTACACCCTCCAGGAAGTGCAACCTTAACTTTCCCCCTTCTAGCGAGAAGAGGACCTAAGACTAATATGGAAGCTCTAAGCTTTCTTGCAAGTTTGCATGAAACTTCCTCCTGATAAAGAGAAGAGGCATCTATAGATAGTTTTCCATCAAAATCTACAACATCTGCTCCAAGTTCTTTTAAAGTTTTACTCATCACTTCAATATCAGTTAACTTGGGTATATTGTTAAAAAAACATCTACCTTCTATTAACAAAGAGGCTGCCATAACAGGTAAGGCTGCGTTTTTAGATCCCTCAACTTTTACCTTTCCTGTTAAAGGAACTCCACCCTGGATGACAAATCTTTCCATCTTTATTCTTCCTCCATCTTGAGGGCATCATCTATAATTTGAATAAAGCTCTCTTCCTTTAACCTCTTTATCCACTGCTGCAGAAGCTTTGAAAGTTCTATATGGAGAAGGTAATTTCTTATTTTATCTTCCCACCTTTGAAAAGAAATTTCTTTCCTTTCCTTTACCTGAATAATTCGATAGTAACCTTGCTTAACTTCTAAAGGTTTTGTAAACTCTCCTTCTTCAAGCATTCTAAGTGTTGATTTAAGAGAATCCTCAATTTCACTTAATTTAACCCAGCCAACATCTCCTCCTTTTTCTGCGCCAGGCCCCACAGAAAACTTTTTCGCCAGAGAGGAAAAACTTTCTCCTTCTTTTAGGTTTTGAAAAATAATCCCGGCTCTTTTTTTATCTTTTACAATAATTTGAGCAATATAGAGCTTTTCCTCTTCCTCTAAGTTTTCTTTGTAGGTATTGTAAAAGTTAATTACATTTTGATCTTTAGGTAAACTTATTCCCCGCATATATTCTTTTAAAGAAAGGAAAAAATCTTTTATTTTATCATCTTCTATCCAGATTTTTTCTCTTAACTTTTTTACTTTCCAGTTAAGAAGTTTTTCTCTTAAAATTTTTTCTCGAACTCTTTCTTTAACCTCTTTTTCTGACTTTTCCTGAGATATTTCATCTTGAAAATTCTCTAGTGTCTTTTGTAATTCCATTTCAGAAACAGTAAAGCCCTGTTTTTCAGCCTCTTGTTTTAGAAGAGTGTTCTCTATCAATATTTGGAGAACTTCCCTTTCAAGCTCCTTTATACCTTCAATTCTTTTTCCTGTTTCCCTTTCGAGAAGATGTATCTCTTCCTTTAACTGATTTTTGGTTATTATATCTCCATTTACACAGGCTACCACTTCGTCAAAAACTTGAGCAGCTAATGTTTGAGTGGAGACTAAAAATAATAAAAAAACACCTAGAACAGGCAACCTATTTATATTAGCAAATCTTTTATTTTTTGTAAAATACATTTTAGCCAAATCAAAAGCTCCTCATCTTTTCTCTCTTTGTCCTTTTCCAAAATTAAAATTTTTCTCTCATCCATAGGAAATGTTCTTATTATCCCCGAAAGGTTCTTTTTCAGCTTTTTTTTCTTTTCATAGGTAAGAGAGTGAAAAGGAGAAAAAGTAACTAAAATACCTCTATTAAAGTTTTTTCTAATAGATGATATTCCTATATCTTTAACAATAAATTTTATATGTAAAAGATGAATTAAATTTCGAACTGGAGGAGGCAGGTTTCCAAATCTATCTCTAAGTTCTTCTTTAAATTCTAGTATTTCCTTTTCTTCTTTTATCTCTCCCACTTTTTGATAAAGTTGCATTCTTTGAATTTCTGAAGGAACATAGTAGGAAGGTATACGAGCCTCTACTTCAAGTTCAATATGAAGGGGAACTGTAGATTCTATCTTTTCTCCCTTTAGTCTTTTAATCTCTTCACTTAAAAGCTGGGAATAGAGAGTAAAACCTACCGCTGCGATGTGACCATGTTGCTCTTTACCTAAGAGATTACCTGCTCCTCTTATTTGAAGATCCTCCATAGCAATTTTAAACCCTGCTCCAGGCCCTTTAAACTGCTTTATAATCTGTAGTCTTCTTTTTGCTTGCTCTGTTAGAGTCTTTGTAGGATCAAAAAGGAAATAAGCATAGCCTTTTTCCTTACCCCTTCCCACTCTTCCTCGAAGTTGGTAAAGATCAGCAAGACCGAATTGTTCAGAATTTTCTACAATTAAGGTATTTACATTAGGCATGTCGATTCCAGATTCTATGATAGATGTACAAATCAGAACATCGTATTTTCGCTGCAGAAAATCTCTAATTGTTTTTTCTAGTTTAGCAGATTTCATCTGACCATGAGCTACAGCAAATTTCACTTGGGGTAGCACTTGTTTTAGCTTCTCAGCTATTTTATGAATATCCTTTATTCTATTGTAAAGATAGAAAACTTGTCCTCCTCGAGCAATCTCCCTTAAAATAGCCCTTTTCACAGTCTCTATATTATATGGAATAACCTTGGTTTCAATATTTTGCCTCTCTTGAGGAGGGGAAAAAATAGTGCTTAACTTATAAACACCTGTTAAAGCCATGTAAAGAGAACGGGGAATTGGTGTAGCAGATAAGGTAAGTACATCTACAGTCTTTTTTAATTCTTTCAGTTTTTTCTTTTGCACCACACCAAATTTATGCTCCTCATCTATGATTATAAGTCCCAAATCTTTAAAACTAATATCTTTTTGAAGCAGACGATGAGTTCCAATAACAATATCCACAGTACCATCCTTTAAGCCTTGAATAATTTCTTTTTGTTTTTTGGAAGACTGAAATCTAGACAACATCTCAACACGCACAGGAAAATCAGCGATTCTTTCCGAGAAAGTTCTGTAATGCTGTTCAGCTAAAATAGTTGTAGGAACAAGTACAATAACTTGTTTGCCATCCATTACCGCTTTAAAACTTGCTCTAATCGCAACCTCAGTCTTTCCATAACCTGAGTCTCCACAAATAAGTCTATCCATGGGAGTAGGGCTTTCCATATCTCGTTTCACTTGTTGGGTGGCAGCGAGCTGGTCAGGTGTTTCCTGATAGGGAAAAGAAGCCTCAAATTCAAGCTGCCACTCAGTATCAGGAGAAAAGGAATAACCAGGCTTTGCTTTTCTTATAGAATGGAGCTTTAAAAGAGAAAGAGCAAGTTCTCTTGTTGCTTCTCTTACTCTCTTTTTGGTAAGCTCCCACCTGCTTCCTTCTAAGGTATAGATAGGAGGTGGACTGTCTGGGTCTCCTACATATTTGTGGAGTCTATCTAACTGACTTATCGGAACATAGAGACGATCAGAACCTTTATAATCTATTCGGAAATAATCATTCTTTTTTCCTAAAGTAATTAAAGTAACAAGTCCTTTGAATTTCCCTATTCCATAATCTATATGTACAACGTAATCACCTTCTTTAAGCTTATTCCAACTTTCTATTCTTTTCTCCTCCGGAAGCAGAAATTTTTCTCTTCTCTGTTTGTATCTTTTAAAAATATCCCGATCTGTAACTATAACATCTCCACTCTCTTTTAAAATAAAACCTCTGCCAATGTCTCCCAGAGTTATCCAAAGAGAATGTGAGTCGTTACTATTTAAAGATTCAGTTAAGCGAAAGTCAAATCCTCTTTTTTCTAAAATTTCCTGCATTCTTCTTGCCTGTTCTGAAGTAGAAACTATTATACTTATTCTGTATCCTTTTTTCTGCCATTCTTTCATATCTTTACAAAGAAGATCTAAATTGCCACGATAAAAGGGTAGGGGAGAGGAATAAAAAGAAAGTTTCACTTTAGGTTTCATCCATTCTGTGCTTTGAGGAAGAGTGGAAAGGTAAAAAGAAGCTTTTTTTACAATATTCTCTTTTAAGCTATTGGATGCTAATTTATTCATTTTTTCTTCAAGATCAGTTGGCTCATCCAGAATCAAAAGATGAGAGTTGGGGACAATTTCAATAAATGGACAAAGATCACTTTGATGAAGAAAGGAAAAATGCAACTCATCTTTTGGTGAAAGAATAACTTTTGTGGGTCTTTTTATAGAACGCTGAGTTACAGGGTCAAATTCTCTTATTGATTCAACTCTATCTCCAAAAAACTCAATTCGAATAGGATTAGAATAAAGAGGAGAGAAAAAGTCCACTATACTACCTCGTACAGAAAAATCACCTTTTTCTTCTACCAAGGGGACAGAGTGATATCCTTTTTTTATAAGCCAACCTGTGAGTTTTTCTCTTTCAATCTCACCACCTTTTTCTATGCATAAGGTGTTTAATTCGATAGAATCAAGGGTGGGAACTTTCCGAAGAATACCTTTAATTGAACTTACCAGAATGAAACTTTCCTTCTTTTTAATCTGGTTTAGTATCTGATAAATACTTTCTCCACAATTTTCACCTTCTGAGGAGAGATAAAAAGCT
>CAYRAK010000126.1:0-4810 GCA_964422215.1 uncultured Clostridia bacterium
CGTCAACTTCCACCTAATCAGGTTTTGATTGGACTTGCTCTTTTCTTAACCTTTTTTATTATGAGCCCTACCTGGATGGAGATCAAGAATAAAGCAATTGATCCTTATATCCAGGGTAAAATAACTCAACAGGAGGCCTGGGAAAGGGGTATAGAACCTTTAAAAGAATTTATGCTAAGACAAACAAGAAAAAAAGACCTCTCTCTTTTCATGAAATTTGCAAAAATAAACTCTCCAGCTTCTCCAAAGAATATTCCTCTACATGTGCTTGTTCCTAGCTTTATTACCAGTGAACTTAAAACTGCCTTTCAGATAGGATTTGTTCTTTATATTCCTTTTTTAATTATTGATATTGTTGTAGCTAGCATAATAATGTCCATGGGTATGTTTATGCTTCCCCCTATGATGATTTCTTTACCCTTTAAGATACTCCTTTTTGTTTTAGTAGATGGATGGGATCTTGTAATTCAATCTATCATTACAAGTTTTCGATAAAGGGATAAAAAAGGAGGTGAAAATTATGGATCCTGCACTTGTAGTTGAAATAGGACGTAGAGCGATTTTAACTGCTGCTCTTATTTGTCTACCACCTCTTCTGGTAGGGTTGATAGTTGGACTTTTAATAGGTGTATTTCAGGCTATTACTCAAATTCACGAGATGACCCTCACCTTTATTCCTAAAATAATAGCAGTTGGAGCAATTCTTTATTTTCTTTTCCCCTGGATACTGAAGATTATTACTCATTATACAACAACGCTATATACAAGCATTAATCTGTTGATCGGTTAGTTTTTGTACACCGAATTAGCAAAACATGATGGATCAGTTAACGACAACAAAAGGTCTTATGATTTTCTGGTTAGTAGTGGGAAGAATGGGAGGATTTGTTATGGGTGCACCTATTTTAGGTTCACCTATTATCCCAAGACGGGTTAAGATTGCCCTTATTTTGACTCTTAGTTTCCTTATATTTTCACAGATTAGTGTTTCTCAAAAGATCTTTCTTTTTTCTCATCCTATAACTTATCTTTTATACCTCCTATCTGAACTGGGGCTTGGTTTTGCCATAGGGTATGCAATAAGGCTTGTTTTTGTTGGTATTGAGTTAAGTGGTCAACTCATTGGTTTTCAGATGGGACTTGATTTTGCTCAAAGTGTTGATCCAGAATTTACTACCCAAACCTCAATTATATCGCAGTTTAAATATATCCTTGCCATGATGATTTTTATCTCAGTTAATGCTCATTATTTTTGTCTAAAGGCTATGCTGGATAGTTTTTACTTGATCCCTTTGGGAGAATTTTCTCTTTCGGCTTCTTTTGTGAAAGAACTTGCAAATATGGTAGGAGATGTTTTTATAATCTCGCTTAAAGCAGGAGCTCCTGTTATTTTAACACTTTTTTTAGTTCAAATAGTTATGGGAGTTATAAATCGTCTTATCCCTCAGATAAATATTTTTATGATTTCTTTTCCTTTAAAGATTATTGTAGGTCTTCTTGTAATTGGTTTTTCCATACCTTATTTTCTTTACTTTGTTGAGAATTTATCTTTAAGTCTTTATCATAGATTATTTTTGTTTCTTAAAATAGCGGGGAGTTAATTTATAATGCCGGAAGAAGAGAAAAGTTATCCTGCAACACCAAGGCGAAGACGACGTAGTAAAAGAAGAGGTCAGGTAGCAAAAAGTGTGGAGGTAAACTCTGTTTTGGTTCTTGCAGGAGGAATATTTTTACTTCGATTCTTAGGATATCCCTTATTTGTAAAACTTTTTTGTATTTCTCAAACTGTCTGGTCAAATCTCTTTCACTTTGCATCCACTCCTCAGGATGTATATGTAACATTTAGGCAACTTGTTTTCTATATAGCTTTGTACCTTTTACCTTTCTTTTTATTTATCTTTGTTGTAGCTTTGCTTTCAAATATCATACAAGTTGGTTTTATATTTAGTTTTTATCCTTTACGTCCTGATTTAAACAGAATTAATCCCATAAGAGGTTTAAAAAGGCTTTTTTCTCTACAGGCTTTTACAAAACTTTTAATATCTTTTCTGAAGATTATTATTATTGGATTTATAAGTTATTTAATAATTAAAAAGCAACTTCCTTTTATTTTCTCCTTAACAGGGGGTGAGATGGAGAAAATTTTTATCTATACAAAAGAGATTGTGTTCAAACTGCCACTTTTTCTCTGTTTAGGAGCAGTTCCTCTTGCTCTTTTTGATTATGTGTTACAAAAGAGGCGTCACGAAAAAGAGCTTCGCATGAGTCGAGAAGAATTTAAAGAAGAGTTAAAACAAACAGAGGGGGATCCTCTTATAAAAAGTAGAATACGCACTCTTCAACGTCAACTTTTAAAATCTCGCATGATGCAAAAAGTCCCTCAGGCCGATGTAGTAATTACTAATCCTCAGCATGTAGCTGTAGCCTTACAGTACGATAGAGAGAAAATGAATGCTCCTGTGGTACTGGCTAAAGGTGCGGGATTTATAGCTGAAAGGATTAAAGAAATTGCCAGAAGATACGAGGTTCCTATTGTTGAACATAAATGGCTTGCTCAAATGCTTTACAGGTCAGTGGAGATAGGAGAAGAAATTCCAGTAAAGTTTTACCAGGCAGTTGCCGAAGTTCTTGCTTATGTTTATCGCTTAAAAAAGAGGAGATTTTAAAAAATGAAGTCAAGATTTCCTCTTTTACTTACAAAGCGTGGAGATATAGGTTTTTCTCTTATTGGAATAGGGATTGTGACCATTATGGTTATTCCTCTACCTCCTTTTTTGATGGATGTGCTTCTCAGTATGAATCTTGCACTTGCATTTATGATTTTTCTTCTAACCATCTATATAAAAAGACCTCTTGATTTTTCAGTCTTTCCTTCTCTGCTTCTTCTTGCGACTTTATTTCGGTTAAGTCTTAATATAGCCTCTACGCGTCTTATTTTACTTCATGCCTATGCAGGTCGTGTAATTCAGGCCTTTGGATATTTTGTAGTTGGGGGGAATTATGTTGTGGGAATGATTGTATTTCTTATACTGGTTATCATTAACTTTGTTGTGATAACCCGTGGTGCAACCCGTATATCCGAAGTAGCTGCACGTTTCACCTTAGATTCTATGCCAGGAAAGCAGATGAGTATTGATGCAGATCTTAATGCAGGTCTTATTACTGAAGAGGAGGCACGAAGAAGGCGAGCCGACATAGAAAATCAGGCAGATTTTTATGGTGCGATGGATGGAGCGAGTAGATTTATTCGAGGAGATGCTATTGCTGCTATTGTAATTTTACTGGTTAACATTATAGGAGGACTGGCTATAGGGATACTCCAGCATAATATGTCTCCTTCAAAAGCTTTGTGCACCTATGCTTTGCTTACAGTGGGAGATGGGATGGTTTCTCAAATTCCGGCTTTAATACTCTCTACAGCAGCAGGAATAATAATTACCCGCAGATCTTCGGAATCTCACTTGCCTCAGGATTTTATTCAGCAGATTTTGAGTCATCCAAAAGCTGTTGCTGTTGTGGCTTTTCTTTTATTTGTATTTGCTCTTCTTCCTGGTCTTCCTAAACTGCCCCTTTTTTCACTTGCTCTTTTAGCGGTCGGATTATACTATGTTACTTCTCGAAATAAAAAGGAAGAAGAACATGAAAGAGAAGAAGTTCAAAAAAAGGAGTCTGACAGAAAAGAATCAGTAGAGGAGCTTTTACGAGTTGATCCCCTTGAGATTGAAATTGGGTATGGACTTATTCCCCTTGTTGATAGTTCTCAGGGAGGAGACGTTTTGGAGCGGATTACTCTTATTCGTCGTCAACTAGCGCTGGAACTGGGAATAATTGTTCCTCCTATACGAGTAAGAGATAATGTGCAACTGGAACCTAATCAGTATCGGGTAAAATTGAGAGGAGAAGAGATTGCAAAAGGGGAACTTCTTGTGAGATACTATCTTGCCATGAACACAGGTATGGCAGAGAAGCCTTTAAAGGGAATAAAGACAAAAGACCCTGCATTTGGTCTTCCTGCCATTTGGATAAAGGAGGAAGAAAAGGAGGAAGCAGAAAGAGCAGGATATACAGTGGTGGATGCCTCCTCTGTTCTTATAACCCATCTCAGTGAACTGATAAAATCTCATGCTCATGAACTTTTGGGGAGACAGGAGGTAAAAAATTTACTTGATAATCTTCGTGAGAACTACCCCGCTGTAGTGGAGGAATTAGTTCCTAATATTCTAAGTCTGGGGGAGGTTCAAAAGGTGCTTCAAAATCTTCTTCGAGAAAAGGTGTCCGTAAGAGACCTTTTGACTATTTTGGAGACTTTAGCTGATTGGGGAACCCAAACAAAAAATACAGATATTTTAACAGAGTATGTGCGACAAAATCTAGCTCGCACTATTAGCAAGCAGTATCGAAATGAGCAGGGGGAACTTTGGGTGATAACTTTGGATCCCGAGTTAGAACAGACAATCTCTCAAGCTATCGAACATAAAGAAAAAACTTCCTATATTAATCTTGACCCATCTACTATTCAGAGAATAATTGATAATCTTGCTCCTCTAATAAAAAAGGCTACCTCTATGCAAAAAGAACCTATAGTTTTATGTTCTTCAGGTATAAGAATATTTTTTAAAAGAATTATAGAAAAATTTGTCCCCTCTGTTGTGGTCTTATCCTATAATGAGATAATTCCTGAAATTACAGTAAAGACAATCGGAACTTTAAAGATATAAATAAATAGATTGAGTAAACTGGATGAGGGTAAGAAATGAAGGATGATAAAGAGAAGCTGATAAAGGATTATCTACCTCTTGTGAAGTATGTT
>CAYRAK010000127.1:0-4798 GCA_964422215.1 uncultured Clostridia bacterium
AGGCTGTATATAACTCCAGCCCAAAGTTTAGCACAGAGGATCAAATTTTTAATCTCTACATATTCATTAGCCTGATGAGCTACTGATTCTACAGCTGGTGAGTGGACTACAGAAGGAATTCCACTGAAAAAAAGATTCTTTGCTAAAGTTATCCCTCCCTGTGTAGTTAGGTCAAGATTGAGCTTTAGTTTGCCTGCTATGTTTTTAAAAAGTTTTATAAAGGAATGTTTTGTATCAATAAGATGTGGTTTTATCGAGCTTTTTGGAGTTATTGTGATTTTTATCCCACATTGAGAGGCAAGGGAAAAAAGTTGATGTAAAATATCTTTTTCTTCAAGTCCTAGAGGATATCTTATATCAAGAGTTGCCGTGCAGTTATCAGGTACTACATTTGGGGCTTGACCACCTTGAATTTCTCCCAAATTTATTGTAGGTAAGGTAAAAAGGTGATGATATTGACCTTCAATTTTTAGATTTTTTAAATGGGAAAGATATTTAATCATCTTATATATAGCATTTTCTCCCTTTTCTGGTTGAGAAGCATGAGCAGATTTTCCCTTTGTTTGAAGACAGACCTCCATTCTTCCCTTTTCTCCTATAACTAGCTGATTTAATTTTCCACCATCAGGTATAATACAAAAATCAGAAGAAAATCCCTTTTTTAAAAGATACTCCATACCATTTTCAG
Source organism: uncultured Clostridia bacterium (assembly GCA_964422215.1). GTDB lineage: Bacteria > Aerophobota > Aerophobia > Aerophobales > B3-G15 > CAYRAK01. The sequence continues at coordinate 689 of CAYRAK010000127.1, forward strand.
AACCTCTTTCTTCATCAGCAACTGCTCCCAAGATGATAGTTCCTTTAAAGGAAAGGTTTGCAGAGAGGATAGCTTTTACCGCAGCCCAACTTGCTGCAAATGGTCCTTTGTCGTCTAAAGCTCCGCGACCATATATTTTGCCTTCTATAACTTGAGGCGAGAAAGGATCAAATTCCCATCCCTCACCAGGAGGAACAACATCCATGTGAGAGATTATAGCAACTTTAGGTTCTCCCTTACCTATATATCCTAAAATATTGCATCGTCCCGGGGAAGGCTCATAAATTTTAATCTCAGCTTCAAGTTCATTTAGATACTTTATTAGAACGTCCTTTACTAAACATTCATTTCCTGGAGGATTGACTGTCTTTTTTGCAATAAGTTCACAGGCAAGTTCTACTATTTTGTCTTCATCAATCTGAGAAGATAACATCTCAAACCAAGATAAAGACTGCATAATTATTGTTCTCCTCGTCCTACTTTTTTTAGCCTTTCTTTGCGACGAATCTGAGCTTCTTTATATCTTTTTTTCTCTTCCTCTGTTTTAATAAGAAGTCCGGGAACAGGAGTAGGGCGACCTTTATCATCTAAGGCCACCATTGTAATATAAGCTGTAGCTACAGGAAGAGTTTCACCTGTTTTCAATCTTTCTGTATCTACCTTAACTTCTACCTCCATAGAGGTTCTACCTACATAGGTAAGATGTGCTTTCAAAATAACAACATCACCAATGTGTACTGGATTTTTAAAACTTAAAGAGTCAATAGAGGCAGTAACTACATTTCGACGGGCATGACGAGAGGCGACTACATAGGCAACATCATCAACGAGTTTCATTATGACTCCTCCGTGAACATTTCCATAGTGGTTTGCATCTCGAGGCATCATAACCTGAGATAAAGTAGTGGCTGACTCAGCCACTGTTTTTTGCTCTTTCATGCCCTCTCTTCTTTTTACTTTGCTATGATTTTTCCACAATTACCTTGGTTACACAACTTGTTATACCAACTTCTATCATATCTTTGCTTTCACAATCATGTATACAAACATCATACTTTAGTATCTTTGGTGGTCTTTTTCTTTCTTAGAGAAGGAGCTTTAGGAGTTATTATTTGCAATTTATCTTGGGGAATTTCAAGCTCAATATTTTTTCTTCCATAGGGAAGGTTAACTTTCATGCCCGTCCTCGTAAATAATAATGGTCGGGGCGGTCGGATTCGAACCGACGACCTCTTGCTCCCAAAGCAAGCGCGCTAAACCAGACTGCGCCACGCCCCGATACCTTTTCTAATTATATTGGGAGACTCGTTTAAGTCAAGAAATTCGAAAATAAAGTTCTAACTTGATTTTGGCTTTAAATTTTTTTATAATTAAAATAGTTCTAAATTTTTGATGTGGAAAGGAGGTGAGAAATTTGATCTGGCAAGAAGATGTGGATCGTTGGATTAAAACAAATACCTTTCACCATAGTAGATTCTCCGATGTAAAAAGGTTGGTAAATATAAAAGAAAGAAAAGGTCTGCGTATAAGCCTTGCTTTTCCTACTTTAAATGAAGAAAAAACTATAGGAGAAGAAATTAAAGTAATGAAAAAAGAGCTTCAAGAAAAATATCCTCTTCTAGATGAGATAGCAGTAATAGATAGTGGATCAAAAGATAAAACTGTAGATGTTGCACGGGAAGCAGGAGCAAAAGTTTATCTCTCTTCTAAATGTCTTCCTAAGTATGGACATATAAAGGGAAAAGGAGAGAATCTCTGGAAAAGTCTTTATCTTTTAGAAGGGGATATAATTCTCTGGATAGATGCTGATATTAAAAATATTCATCCCAAATTTGCCTATGGAATTCTGGGACCTTTAATTGAATTTGACGATATTGTTTATGTTAAAGCCTTTTATGAGCGTCCTATAAAGATAGGAAATAAATTAAGACGTTCCGGTGGTGGAAGGGTTACCGAGATACTTGTTCGTCCTCTTCTTTCCAATTTTTATCCGGAGTTATCCGGATTTCTCCAGCCTCTTTCTGGGGAGTATGCTGGACGAAGGGAAATCTTGGAAAAAGTGCCCTTTAGGGTTGGATATGGAGTAGAAATAGGCCTTCTTATTGATATATATGAACAGTGTGGTCTTTTTTCTTTAGCTCAAGTAGATTTGGATCAAAGAATACATAGAAATCGTAGCTTAAATGAGTTAAGTAGAATGTCCTTTGTCATTCTTTACACCTTTTTTACTCGTCTACAAGACCAAGGAGTTATATCAATAAATAAGAAGATTGAAGAATACTTTACTACAGTAAAAGCGAAGGGAGAGGAAATTTTTTTGAAAAGAGAAAGATTTACCCTTATAGAAAGACCACCTATGATAAAAGTGCAAGAGTACAGGAAAAAAAGAGGACTCTCTTTAGAAAAAATCTAAGCAATTAACAATGACAAAAAGAAAGATAGCCATAATTCACTATACATATCCGCCTGTAATTGGTGGAGTGGAAGGTGTAATTCAGGCACATGCTAGAATGTTAACTGAAGATGGCTATAAAGTAAAGATAATTAGTGGAATAGGGGAAAGTGAAGATAAAATTGAGATCAAGGTTATTCCTCAACTTAAGTCTCTTGCTTCGGTTGACGAAAATCTGGATAGAAAATTAAAAAAAGGAGAAGTTCCAGAAAAGTTCTATAAGTTAAAAGAGAAGATTTTTTCTCAGGTGAAAAAAGAACTTGAAGATGTGGATGTTTGTATAATTCACAATGTTCTTACTATGCATTTTAATCTTCCTTTTAGCTGTGCCCTTGATGAACTTGTAGGAAGGCTTTGTTCAAAAGTTAAATTCTATCTTTGGTGTCATGATTCCTCTTTGGTTAATCCCCTTTATAGAAATGACATACCGCATCCTAATAGGTATCCATGGAACATTTTGTCTAAATTTAATTCAAAGGCAGAGTATATAGCGATCTCTCATTTACGTAGAAAGCAGCTGGCCAAGCTTTTTTCTGTGGATCTTTCTCTCATTAAAGTGGTACCGGTAGGTGTTGATGTGAAAAGTTTTCTTGGTATTTCTGAATCTGTGTGGAGGTTAGCTAAAGATAAGGGTTTTTTTGAAAGCGATCTTGTTATGTTTTTTCCTTCCCGTATTGTTCCTCGTAAAAATTATGAGCTTGGAATTAAAGTAACAAAAGAGATGAAAAAAATGGGCAAAAGATGTAAATTTGTTATAACTGCTCCTCCTGATCCTCATAATCCAAAAACAGCAAGATACTTTGATTACTTACATAAACTTTCTCAAGATCTTGAATTAGAAGAGGAGGTTATATTCCTGCACGATTGGAAAAACCAGTATGGGTTAAAGCTTGATTATACAGAAATAAAAGAGTTTTACTCTCTCTGTGATGTCCTATTTGTTACTTCAACTCAAGAAGGCTTTGGTATACCTCTTTTAGAGGCAGGAGTAAAAAGAGTTCCCATTGTTTGTACCAATATTGAATCTTTATCTGAGGTAGTTCAAAATTACGCTTTAAAAGTTGACCTAAGGCAGGATACAGCTACTATAGCAAAAAATATTTTGAAGTATCTTCAATCAATCCCTACCTTTTCTATGTTCAAAAGAGTAATTTTAGATTATTCCTGGGAGACAATTTATAGGAAATATTTAAAAAAACTGGTGGATAAAAATGCAAAAAACAGGAATAGCTGATCTTCCTCTTCATTACGGGAAAGCCCCACGCTGGCTTTTTGACAAGATGAAAATGCTTGCCAGGGAAATTATAATTGCCATTATTCAGGATTCTGGAAGTAATGAACTTTTGAGAAAAATTTCTGATCCCCTTTGGTTTCAAGCTTTAGGATGTGTTTTAGGATTTGATTGGCACTCCTCAGGTTTAACCACGACTGTATGTGGAGCGATAAAGGAGGGGATTAAGGGATTGGAAAAGGAGCTTGGTTTTTTCGTAGCAGGGGGAAAAGGAAAAGTGTCTCTTAACACTCCCAAAGAAATTTTAGAATGGGGAGATTCTGTTAGCTTTGATCCTAACTATCTTGTCTACGCCAGCAGAATGACAGCTAAGGTTGATACAGCAGGAATTCAGGATGGTTTTAATCTTTATCATCATTGTTTTATG
>CAYRAK010000128.1:0-4755 GCA_964422215.1 uncultured Clostridia bacterium
CTTAGAGTCTTCCAGGCAATATCAATTTCTCCTGTTTCTACTGCCAGTCTCATGCTGGCAGCATTTTTATAAAATTTTACCACAAAAAGTTTTGATTTCGGAGGATTACCATAATAATCTGGATTTGCCTCTAAAACAAGTTCAACATCTCTTATCCATTTTTTGATTTTATATGGCCCATAATGTCCCACTGTGGGTTCAGCGACTTTATCTTCAGGGAAAGTTTTCGGACTTACAGGGATATATGGTGTGGTGGCAACCAAAGCAGGGAAAAAGGAAACAGGCTCTTTTAATACAAATTTTACAGTATAATCATCCACAACCTCTACTTTTTCTACAAAGGCCGAGACTAACCAGGAGGGATCAAGATCAAGTTTCATGACTCGCTCTACTGACCATTTTACAGCAGCAGCATCCAGTGGTGCTCCATCGGTGAATTTTAAACCTTCTCTGAGTTTAAATGTGTACTCACGTCCGTCAGGACTTACTTCGTATGATTTTGCAATTCCTGGTATAAGCTCGGTCGTTCCCGGTTTGTATTTTAGTAGTCCTTCTCCAATATTGTGAAAGATCTCCCAGGTGTAAAAATCGTAAGTTTTTGCTGGGTCAAGAACTGTAATTTTATCTGTGGTACCCAAGACAACGGGTTTTGTAATTGAAGCAGAAATTGTCGCTGGCGTAACAAGAAAAACAACAAGAGGCAAGATGAACAAAACTGCCCTGAAATACTCCTTTATCTTTCTTTCCATATTGCACCTCCTATTTAAATTAGACAAGCAAATTTTAACAGCTTAAGCAAGTTTTGTCAAATTTAAAGAATTCTGAAATTAGGGCGGTTTTGTTTGTATAGAATCATGATATATATTTTTTCATTTTTCACATTTGACTTTTAAGGTTTTTTCATTCTAATACATACAAATCCTGCATCTTCTACCAGTTTTGATTTTGGAGAGTATGATCCAATATTCTCACATTCTAAAGGGCTCTCAAAAAGAGTAGAGAAAATATTCTTCAGCTTAAATCCAACTTTTTCTGCAATGTCTATAGCTTCCTGGGGAGTGTAAAAACGAGCGGCAGAATAAAAAGGATGCCCTTCTTTTTTCTTTTCTAGATAGAACTTTCCCCAACTGCTGTGTTTAGGGACTATTCCTAAGATCAGGACTCCATCTTTTCTCAGTATCCGAAAAGATTCTTTAAGTGCTTTTGTGGGATCATCCAGAAAACACAAAGTGACAATCAATGCTACTGTTCCAAAACAATTTGAGGGAAAAGGTAGCATCTCGGCAGTAGCTTCTACTACTCTTACTCCTCTTTTTAAAGCCTTTTTTAGCATCTCAAAAGATGGATCCACTCCAAAATCTATGTTTAATCTTTCAGCAAATCTTCCTGTTCCAATTCCTACTTCAAGAGAGGGTTTTAATGTTTTTCGAAAAACCTGTTTCACACATTTTACCTCTAATTCAAAAATTTCTTTTCCTGGAGATCTATCGAACCACTCATCATACCTTTGATATAACCTGTTAAATATTTTCCAACTCATTTTTTAATTTCTTTTCCGTTGATCAATTTCTTCTTTTAAAACTACCCTACAGACTTAAAATAAAAAGAGGTAATCCTATTCCTAGCCAAAGATAAGATTAAATATTTTTATTAAAATAGAGTCCTTGATAGTGATAGTATAAGAAGTTTAAAACTTATTTTCTATCCTTGTCAACCTCTAATTTTTCTATTCTCTTCAGAATATCCTCCAGTTCTTTCTCTAACTTTTCACAGGTTTTTCTCACCTGCCTTAGAGACGGGATTTTCTCTCTAATTGCTCCTCTTGGGCAAACCTTTTGGCAACGAAGGCATTTTATGCACCTTTCCTGATTAATAAAAGCTTTGTTCCAAATGATAGTTATTGCTTTTTGAGGGCAATTTTGTGCACAAATTCCGCATCCTATACACAAATAATGATTTACTTCGAGCATTTTTTATATATTGAGAATGAATTTTTTGTAATCTTGTTAAAAACTAATTTTTTGTACTCTCCTTAGAAGGTAACTTCTTTTCCTTTCACCCCCAGGAAAATCCCCAAGCTGCCGTTAAGTTAGGGTTGAAAACATAGTTATCATAAACTATAGTGAGGGTTAGTGAAGAAAATTTTGAAGAGGTTCTTTGAGTAAAAGAAGCATTTTGGTGCAACTCATTATCATATGCAAAGGTGAAACTACATTGAATTCCCAGTACAACAGCTCCTGTCAATATACTGTATATTTTTGCTCTTGTAATTATTTTTTGCCTCATTCTTTAAATAGTTTATTAATGCCTTACTTGGTTGATTCTTAAGATTTTATAAAAAGATTAACCACTGTTTATTTATAGATTTTCATCCAGAGCTTCTTTACAAATTTTTGTTTAATCATAGTATATAAATAATTTTTGTCAAATCTATGGATAACAAAATTTTCCTTAAAAATTTCAACAAAAAATAATTCTTTCATGGACAATTTATGAAAAAATTCTATATTACACTGGGGTAAAATTTATAAAGTAATAAAAAGGTGAGAAGATGACGCGTATATTTTTCCCCGATTTAAAAAAATAAGGAAGAAATTGAATTTACTCAAGGGGCTATTTTTGAAGTCGCTAGAAAATTTGGTGTACAGAACTATTTGAATAGGGAGGTTAGGGGGATCTGGGATAGATGTGGGGTTAGAATAGAGGGAAGACAATCTATTTTATTATCTCCGAAAAATGCTGTAGAGGAAAAAGCCATTCTATCTTCAGGTTTTGCAAATTTGACATTTTTTAAATTTATATAACAATAACAGATGTTCCTTAATAATTTTGGTAAAATTTAAATTTTTATCTCAAATAGAATCTTGGGGCATAAAAATTTCTCCTTTAAGCAAAAAGACAACTTTATTGTAAGTGTTCATTCCGGATAATCTCAAGATATCCCTCCAGAATTGCCCCCTCAGAGATTTTTTGTGAGGCATTCTATTTTAATTTTAATAAAAATAAAAGGAAGGAGCAGTATGTTAGTAAAAAAGGGAGATAGGGTGAAATTGCACTTTAGTGCAAGGTTAAAGGATGGAACACTTTTTGCAACCACTGAAGGTAAAGAGCCTGTAGAGTTTAGAGTAGGGGTTGGTGAAATGTTACCCGGACTCGATGAGGCACTTATAGGTATGGAAAAAGGTGAAGAGAAGGAAATTACTCTTCCTCCAGAAAAAGGGTTTGGAAAAAGAAAAGAGGAACTGCTCATAAAGGCTGATAGGGATGTATTTAGAGGAAGAGAAATTAAGGTAGGGCAGAGAATATATGTGCAGACTCAGTCAGGTCGAACAATGCTTGCTCAAGTTACAAAAATAGAAGGAAATAAGGTAACCCTGGATCTAAATCATCCCTTAGCTGGCAAAGAAACTATATTTAAAATTAAAGTTATGGATATTGAAAGGTAAAAAGTTACCAGGCAAATCTATTTTGTAATACCACTCCGAAAAATAAAAACATCTGTTACAGAATCTGAGTTAAAACTAAAGAAATATGAAAACACGTCGATATAAATAAAGATCTTCTCTTTAAAACTATACTTTACTGGAAAATGAGGGTTTTCTTTGATCTCAAAGGTGTATTGCTTTTCCCTTCTGGGAATAGATGCATATCCTGTAGAGGTCGAAGTAGATATATCTTCGGGCCTTCCTTCCTTTCATATTGTGGGACTTCCTGACCCTGCAGTGAAGGAAGCAAAGGAGAGGGTTGTCTCAGCTATAAAAAACTCAGAGTTTTCCTTTCCTACACGGAGAATAACGGTTAATCTAGCTCCCGCTGATATAAAAAAGGAAGGTTCCTTGTTTGATTTGCCTATTGCATTAGGTATTCTTAAAGCACAGGGAATTATAACAAAAGAGCCTTTCTCTAGATACGCTGTTTTGGGAGAGCTCTCTTTAGATGGAATGGTACGAAGAGTAAATGGTGTTCTTCCTATTGCTCTTAAGGCAAAAGAAGAGAAGGTAAGAGTTCTTATTTTACCAGAAGGGAACGCAAAGGAAGCTGCGATAGTTGAAGATATAGATGTGTATCCAGTGAAAACTCTGTATCAAACAGTGAAGTTTCTTCAGGGAAAGCTCGAAATTTCTCCTTGTAGATGTGACCTTTCCACAATCTTTAATAGTGCAAACTCCTATGATGAGGATTTTTCGGAGGTAAAAGGGCAAGCTTATGTAAAAAGAGCTCTGGAAGTTGCTGCAGCTGGAGGACATAATGTCTTAATGGTTGGACCTCCAGGATCGGGAAAGACGATGCTTGCCCGGAGAGTTCCTACTATCTTGCCAAATCTGACGCTTGAGGAGGCCATTCAGACAACAAAGATTCACTCAGTTGCAGGATTTTTATCTTCTAATCAGGCCTTGGTGACAAAGCGCCCTTTTCGTTCTCCCCATCACTCAATCTCTGAGGCAGGACTTATTGGAGGAGGAAGGATTCCCAAACCAGGAGAAGTTTCCTTGTCTCACAATGGGGTTCTTTTCATGGATGAGCTTTCTGAGTTTCCCCGGAATGTTCTTGAATCTTTACGTCAGCCTCTTGAAGATGGAGTTGTCACTATATCTCGTGCTTTAACCTCTGTTACATATCCTGCCAATTTTATGCTTATTGCCGCTATGAATCCCTGTCCCTGTGGTTATTTTGGGGATCCTACAAGGGAGTGCAGTTGTACTCCTTATGAGATACAAAAGCACCTTAACAAAATATCAGGTCCTCTTCTTGATA
>CAYRAK010000129.1:0-4572 GCA_964422215.1 uncultured Clostridia bacterium
TTATTTTCATCGGTTCTTCCTCTTTAGGTATAGCCTTAATAACATTTTCTCCAATAGCAACACTTTTTATTTTATCTTCCTTCACCATTTTTTTAAGTGTGCTGTAGGGAACATATCGTTCATTAGGGGAGGGGAAAAATAAATCAATCAAGACAAGCTGAATTAATATCATAATAAAAAATACAAATATAATGTAAAAAATCGAAAATTTGGTTCTTGGCTTCATTTTTACCTCTCCCAGATGTACTCTTTAGGGATTTTATATCTTTCTTCACTCAATGTCAATTTTTATTCTACATCAGGAAGATATTGACTTTCATCAAAAAATTATATAATTAAATACTAAGAACAGCGAGAAAAGAGAAATTTCTATGAATCAGGTAGTATTTGATACTCTTCTTAAGGTTAGGAAGCATCCTAATAGCCCTTATATTTTTTGCAATAAAGACGGGAAACCCTATGGTGATGTAAAAAAGCTTTTCGACATACTCTTAAACGAGCAGGGATAAAAAATTTAAAACACACCTTTGCCTCACATCTGGTAATGGCGAGGGTAGATCTTAACACAGTAAAAGAACTTCTAGGATGTGAAGATATAAAAATGACTCTGCGTTATATTCATCTTTTACCTGACCATAAGAGAAGAGCAGTTGAGACATTGTTCAATAAAATGGACACTATTTGGACACCGAGGCAAAAAAGAGAAGCATTAACGGTGGAATCTGTTCTCTCTAATTTTCATCCATAAAGGATTTTCAAAAACACGGGCGGATAGCTCAGCTGGGAGAGCGCTGCCTTCACGCGGCAGAGGTCGCAGGTTCAAGCCCTGCTCCGCCCACCAGAAGGGGCCGTAGTTCAGTTGGCCAGAATGCCAGACTGTCGATCTGGAGGTCGCGGGTTCGAGTCCCGTCGGCCCCGCCATTTTTTTATCTTATATCCTTATCTCATTATAAAATTTCTTTCCTGTATTTTTTGTATTTAAAAGGTAAGGTGATCTTTTGTTTATATAATCTGACTTATTCAAATGACTTTATTAGGTATGGCTTTTTAAGAGATTAAGTATGAGAAGAGGAAGATGGTCTCTGTTTTCTCGAGTGATTTTGATTATTCGATATTTCTTTCCTTCAAGAAGTTCTCTTATTTGAGGAGTTGTCTTTTCAGGTATGGTAGCAACAACAGGAAAAGGAGCATCAAGAATTTTCCTTATCTTTTCCTTAAATTTATTTGAGAATGTTTCCATTTTTCCAATTTCATCAATGACTAAAACTTTCCCCTCTTTTAATCCCTTCTCCAAGGCAGGAATGGCTATTTTCTCAAATCCTTCTATATTTACTTTATACTTCCCAACTTTATAGGAGGATTGATAGTTTACATGGGCTAAGATTTCTTCTTCCCCTTCAAAACTTTTGACTCGAAATCCAACCCTTTTTCCTGCCTTTCTTATCTCTTCAGTGTAAAATCCTGCAGGATTCTTTAAAAAATTGGATAATCGCCTAATAACGGTAGTTTTACCTATCCCAGGAGGTCCTTGGAGAAGAATATTCATAATTTATACATACTTGTTTTTATTTCGAAATAGTTTCTTTATTCCTCGAATTGCCTGTCTTATTCTCTGTTTGTTTTCGACAAGAGCAAATCTTACGTATCCTTCTCCATAATCTCCAAACCCTATTCCTGGTGAGACTGCCACTTTGGCCTCACGTAAAAGTAGTTTTGCAAATTCTACTGATCCAAGACTTTGGAATTCTTCACTTATTTTTGCCCATACAAACATTGTACCCTTTGGTTTTTCTACTTTCCATCCAATTCTATTGAGTCCCTCCACTAAAGTGTCTCTTCTTTGTTTGTATATTTGAACGATTTCGGTAACGCATTCTTGAGAATCATTAAGAGCAATAATTGAAGCTATTTGTATAGGTTGGAATATACCATAATCAAGATAACTTTTAATTCGCCTTAATGCAAAAATCATATCTTTGTTACCTACAACAAAACCTACTCTCCACCCAGGCATACTGTAGGATTTGGAGAGAGAAAAAAGCTCAACTCCTATCTCTTTTGCTTCCGGAACCTGTAGAAAACTTGGAGCTTTATATCCATCAAAAACAAGATCCGCATAAGCAAAATCATGAACAACCATAACATTATGTTCTTTTGCAAACTCTACTATCTTTTTAAAAAAATCTATATCTACTACAGAAGTTGTTGGATTGTGGGGAAAGGAGATTATAAGCATTTTTGGATGAGGCCAGGTTTCACGGGTGGCTTTTAAAAGTTCTTGAAAGAAATCTTTTTGTGGATAGAGGGGAATACTTCTTACATCCCCCCCTGCGATGATTGCTGAATAATAATGTATAGGATAGGTGGGATTGGGAACAAAAACAACATCTCCTGGTTCTATGGTAGCTAGCACCAAATGAGAGAGCCCTTCCTTTGCTCCTATGGTTACAATGGCTTCACTCTCAGGATCAAGATCAACGTTGTATCTTCGTTTATACCATCCGCAAATAGCCATTCTAAGTTTTGTTATTCCTCGGGAGGCTGAATATCGATGATTATGAGGTTTACGAGAAGCTTCAATGAGTTTGTCTACAATATGTTTTGGAGTGGGAAGATCTGGATTACCCATCCCTAAGTCAATAATATCCTCGCCCTCTCTTCTTGCCTGAAGTTTCATCTCATCAATGGTAGCAAATACATAAGGAGGAAGCCTTTTTATTCGGGCGAATTCTTTCATCTTTATTCTCCTAAATTTTTAATTAGCTTAGGTCTTTTTTCATTTGTTCAAATTCTTCTTTTGTAATTTCTCCTTTTGCGTAACGCTTTTTCAATATCTCAAGAGCTGTCTCTTGAGAATTTTGAGATTGTGCTTCGGTGGAAGTTAGCTTTTCAAGTTGAGATTCCCAAAAATCATGATTATCAAAGTGGATATTTGGATCACGAAAAAGTACATAGTTCCACCAGATGAACCAACCAATGTTAATTCCTGGAATTAACATTAATACAATGTAAAAAACCATATTCCGAGGAAAAAGAGGTTCAGGAATGTTAGGGTCAAAGAAAACCCCCTTTTCCTTTAGTCCCCGTGATACCCTCTGGAAAAATTGTATCTCTCCCTGTTCGTGAACGTAATAATCTGTGGTAAGCCAGTACCAAATTACAAGAGCAAGTATAAAGCTTACTGGTGCGAAAAAATAGCTTAGAATAACCCACAATACAAAAAAGCCTGTACTTCGAACTTGTTCCCGTAGGCTCAGCTGAAGATCACTATCAAGCCATTCGGTAAGATCTAGTTTATGTTTTTCATTAAGCCATCTACATATACTTTTTTTAAGTCTTTTGGCTCGTTCAATATGCTCATTTCTTCTTTTGTATAGTTGCCATTGGTAATACCAGAATATAATGGATAACGCGAGACTAATGCCTATCATTGCTAAAATCCAGCCCCCCATGTAGAGGAAAAACTTATGAGGAGGGAAAGGGAATCTGTAATCAAAATAGTAGTATTGAACACCATAAGGTGTACGACGCATCCAATAAATTCCCATGAGGATAGATATTGTAATTAGTAGACCAACTAATACAAGAATTGTGATAAGATAAATGCTGAAGGATAATCTGCGATCAGTTTTTTTTCTCTCTTTTAATTCTGGAATTGGATCTTGGTTAGAAGAAAAATTTTTAAACATACTACTGTATCCTTATCTTTTTATTCGGTTTAGAATTGTAAGTAAAATTTTAAGTTTTGCAAGTTTTTCTCGAGGGTAACTAAAAATGTCTTAAATTCAGCTTTTGAGCTTATAATTTTAAATTAAGTTGATGACAGATATGTCCGTCTGTTAGGGAAAAAATTTTATCAGCAATAGCAAAAGCTTGATGAAGGTTGTGAGTGGTAAAAATTATAGTAGTTTTTCTTTTTCTGTTGATATCAATGAGGATATTCAAAAGTTTTTTTTCATGTTTTGAATCTATGCCGGAGGTTGGCTCATCAAGTAAGAGAGCTTTAGGATTAACTGCTAAGGCTCTTGCTAAAGCAACCAGTTGGACTTCTCCTCCAGAGAGTTCTTTTGCTGGGCGTTTTTCCAGTTTCTCAATATCTAACTCTTTTAACAGTTGAAAAACTATAGATTTTCTAAGTTTTTTGGGTATTTTCCTTACCTTAAGTCCATACTCTATGTTCTTTCTAACTGTACAGTTAAAAAGATAAGAATTTTGTATAAGAAGAGTTGCATGTTTGTTAATTTTTATCCCATTGTTTGAGCATGGATAGATAGGTTTTCCTTCAAAGTATACACAACCTTTTGTGGGAGAAGTTAAACCACTCATTATGTGAAGAAGTGTTGTCTTTCCTGAACCATTTGGTCCTACTATAGCGTATATTTTTCCTTTTTCTACTGCAAAATAGGGAATATCCAAAACTTTTCTTTCTTTATAATAATGAGAGATATTAATAAGTTCGTACTGAAATTTTTCTCCCTTATTCATCCTGTTCTACCTTTTCCCTGGAGAAGATAGAAAAAAATATTTACAGAGAAAACAACGGTAAGTAGGAAAAATCCGAGAGCCAGGGCA
>CAYRAK010000130.1:0-4346 GCA_964422215.1 uncultured Clostridia bacterium
TACTCTGTACTACCTGAAGTCCTAAAAGAAAAGAAATGAAAAACTTCCTAACTTCAGATCTTGTGCACTTGACGGATTAAAAATAGTTTAATAAAATTTAATTGATTTTTAACAGGTCTTTTAAAATATGTATTCTGGCACAAAAAGTATACCTCATTCCAGTTCCTTCCTTGATGAGTAACGACAAATTTGAAGTCAGAACAAGATAAATTCTGGAATAAGAAAAAACACTTTTTGTGTAGTTTGGTAAACTTACCTTTATTGTGCATCGCAAATCAGAATTAATCTCAAAAAATTGCAATCAGGCAGTTGACTTGAAATCTCTCCTTTCAGGAAAATCGCATCAATTTAAGAAAAAAATCATAAGTTCTCATACCGCATATTCCAGAGTATGTGGTATGAGAGGTGAAGTAGTAGCAGCTTGACCAAGGAGGTGAGAAACGCTCCTTTCGCGGTAAAAAGACAAAATTCCCAGAAAATGGAATTTACTGGGAGAACCTTCATGATAAGGAGGTTTTTATGAAAACTTTTAAGTTGAGTTGTGTAATATTAGGTTTAATTTTATTAGCCATCCCGATCATGGCGGAAGCAGAAGAACCCTACCTACCTCCAGAAGAACCTCCATATAAAGGAATTAAGCTTAACTTCATCTGTGATTCGGGACACAACTTTAATCCCTGGATAGCACCAGAGATTCCAGAACTTAACAATGTTCCTAGAATGGAGCATCTCTTGGGAGTAAAGCTTGAAGGTACCCCAAAGAGTCCCGCAGATGTTTTTCCTACCATTATGGCAGATCTTCTCTCTGGAGCAGGAGAGTATAATATACTCGTTTACTTTCCTCCTCATAATGGAGATCTCATGGGGGGCAACTGGTTGGTTCCCTTGAATGATTATATTAAAAAATACCCTGTATACTGGCATGACATTTATCCTATTTACAGGTACCTTTACTGTATGTGGGGAGATAATATATACGCTCTTCCCTATGATGGTGACGTACTAATATTATACTACCGAAAGGACATATTTAACGATCCAGAAATAAAGACTAGATTCAAGAGAGAATACGGACGCGAATTAGCTCCTCCAAAAACATACAAGGAGTATAATGAAATTGCTAAATTTTTCAACGGATGGGACTGGGATGGTGATGGTAAAATTAATTATGGAACAATAGAATATTATGCTAAAGACATGGGATACGGGTATTGGCTCACAAGATTTGCCTCTACTGGAGGAGTCTTTTTTGATGAGGATATGAATCCTATGATTAATACTGCAGGTGGAGTCCAAGCCTTAAAGGATTTCAAAACCAGTCTTGATAATGCTCCACCTGGTGCTTTGGCTATGGGTGCTGTTCAAGTATTTGAAAGTTTCCTTGGAGGATTAACAGCTATGTGTATTACCTGGCCTGATATTGGCCCTTGGGTAGGTACGGGTAAATACCCGGTAAAACCTGAGCAAGTTGGATATGCTTTATTACCGGGATATGAAGTAAAAGGCAAACTCATAAGGAGGTCATGGGTTGGTGTTGGTCGAGTTATGGCTATATCAAAACTTACACCTCCCGAAAAGAGAGAGGCTGCATTTCAAGTTATAAGATATATGGCTTCTCCTGACGTAAGTATTAGATATGTATCCCATGGGCAAACAGGAGAGAATACCTTTAGACGATCACACGATATGAATCCTGCTCTATGGCAACACAAACATGCCACACTTAAAGAATACATGGATGCCAAACGCATTAATAGTGAACACGGATACCCTGACATTTATATTACCGGTGAGGATGAATACATCGATGCATTAAGTAGACACATCCAAAATTATTTGACTGGCAAAGAATCCGCTGAAGGTGCTCTAAATGCTGTTGCCAAAGAGTGGAA
This sequence comes from uncultured Clostridia bacterium, assembly GCA_964422215.1. Lineage (GTDB taxonomy): Bacteria > Aerophobota > Aerophobia > Aerophobales > B3-G15 > CAYRAK01. Next base: position 1,893 of record CAYRAK010000130.1, read on the forward strand.
CCAGATAACAAACAGGATAGGGCGAGAGAAACTAAAAGCTCAATGGAGTGCACAAATTAAACTTTTTAAGAAACTCGGGGTTTGGGTGGAAGAGTAAAAAGCCTAAACTAATTCTACTCTCTTAGCCCAGCTCCCTGGGGAGCTGGGCTATTAATTAAAAAATAACTTTTAGGAAGAGAAAACTTGACAGGCAAGGAAAAAATTACAGCATGGCTGTATGTATTACCTGTTATTTTTATTCTCGGTGGACTTACTATATTTCCTCTTTTTTATTCCTTGAGATTGAGTTTTACTAGATGGGATATGACAGCTTTTGGAAGCGTACCCCAATTTGCTGGAGTCGTAAACTATATCCGATTATTCTTGGATGCTAGATTCTACAATGCTCTACAAAAAACAGCCATTATTGTTACCGGTGTAATAATAGCCCAAACACTTCTAGGAATGGGAGTAGCATTGTTGCTCAACAGGGAGTTTAAGGCAAGAAGTATTTTGATTGCTCTTTTTCTCATACCAACAATGATGTCAGAGATAGCTGCAGCCCTCTGTTGGGGTTTAATCTTTGATGCCACTTATGGTCCCCTTAATGAAATTTTGGTCATATTTAATATTACACCAAAACGTATCGTTTGGTTGGTTGATCATCCTCTGCTTTCCATTATTATAGCTGATGTCTGGCAATGGAGTCCATTTATAATGCTAGTTACATTAGCTGGACTTCAGGCTCTTCCTAAAGCCGTTTATGAAGCAGCAATGCTTGATGGCGCTTCTGGATGGCGACTGTTTCGATTCATAACTTTACCCCTCATAACTCCCATTATGGCTGTAGGAGTGATCTTAAGATCTATGGATGCTGTAAGGATGTTTGGTAAAATATATATGTTGACCCATGGAGGACCGGGGAGCGCATCGGAAACGGTTGCCTATTATACCTACCTTGAGGCATTCAGATTTTGGGATCTTCCTTATGCCTCTGCTATGTCATTTATACTCCTTGTTATTGTTGTAATTCTCATCACTCTCTTTTTTAAATTGGTGCAAATCGAGGAATAAAGGTGGATTTAATATCAAGAACAAAAAAAAGAGGATTAGAAAAAGTTATTATCGGTATTTTGCTTGGAGTTGTATGTTTGTTTTATCTTTCTCCTATTTTTTGGCTTATCTCTACTGCATTTAAAGAACAACAGCATATTGTTTCCACACCAGTATATTTTTTACCACCAGAAGTTACCTGGGTACATATAAAAAATGTTTTCAGGATATATGGAGGTTTGAAGTCAATTAAAGATAGCTTGATCATCGCCTCTACAACAATGATTATTTGTCTGATAGTAGGCTCTTTTGCAGCCTACAGCTTAGCCAGATTTAAAACAGGAGGAAAAAATTTACCCTTTTGGATTTTAAGTAACAGGATGCTTCCTCCTATTGTATTTGTCATACCTTTCTTCTTGCTTTTTAGGAGATTTCATCTTATAGACACTCATTTAGGACTTATCTTTGCTTATTTGACCTTTAATCTCCCCTTCAGTGTATGGATACTTCGAGGATTTTTTAATCAGATACCCAAAGAAATTGATGAAAGTGCATTAATTGATGGAGCAAATCGAACCACCGTGCTTTTTCGGATTACACTTCCTTTAGCCGGGCCTGGAATTGTTGCTACAGGCTTGTTTGTTTTTTTGTTTTCCTGGAATGAATTTTTGTATGCACTTTTGCTTACTCGAGGCAAGGTAAGAACCTTGCCTGTTCTAATACCTCAACTTTATGGAGGACATGATATACTTTACGGAGAAGTATCCGCAATAACCATATTTGCCATAGTTCCGGTAATTATCCTTGTTATTTTCTTCCAGCGTTATCTGGTAAAAGGCCTCACATTTGGAGCTATAGAAGGATAAAGACAATAGATTAAAAGGGTAGATATTTTTCCCACCTTTAAGAACTTACGTAAATTTGACAATCCTTCCAAATCTGATAAATTAGCAAAACATAAAAATAAGAAGGCGGAGGAAACATAATGCGAAGGTATAGCAAATGGATACTCTTATTCGTCTTAGCCTTAGCTGTTCTTTCAATTTGGGCAATATATCCACCAAGTCAGAAGATAAACTTAGGACTTGACCTCAAAGGAGGAATGCATCTTGTACTTGAGGCAGATACAAGAAGACTTTCTCCTGGTGAAAGCGTAAAGGACGCAGTTGATACTGCGTTGGAAATTATTCGTAACAGAATAGATCAGTTTGGAGTAAGAGAGCCAACTATAGCAAGAGAAGGACAAAAAAGAATCGTGGTAGATCTTCCTGGAATAGAGGATCCTCAAAGAGCCATTGATATTATAGGAAAAACCGCTCTCTTGGAATTCAAACTTGTAGACGAAAAAGGAAATTTAAGCGAAGCTTTAAAAGGAAATATACCTCCTGACGATGAAATACTCTACGATTCAGAAAAAAAACC
>CAYRAK010000131.1:0-4344 GCA_964422215.1 uncultured Clostridia bacterium
TAAAAGCAGAAAAGGATGAATTAATATTCAAAATAATGAGCCTTGAGCCTGTTGCCCGAAGATGGGAATTTATTACTCATTAACTTATCAGAATTAAATATTGTCCTATTACTGAAGTCAACTTCAATGGTAAATCCATCAGAGAAATATCTATAATAAAGGCTCAATTTATGAATATGGTTGGATTAATGATGCAGGAATTCATTCAGGAGGGATTTGAAATTACCTCTCAATCCTCCTTTTTCAAGTTAGATAAAAAAGATGCCTACAGATTTGAACTTATCCGGCGGAAACTGCCTCCCTCAGAAAAATGGCTAAAAGGAAGACCAGTAAGGTATATGTTCCATGTTGTAATACCTGAAAAAGATGGTTGGTATCTTATTACATATTACAATTTTGAAAATCCTGCTCAAGGTCCACATTTCTCTGATTTTGAAATTCTTCTTAAAAATGTAAAATTTACAAATTAAGAAAAAATTGTTATGAAAGAGACTATTAAAGTTGCTATTATTGGGTGTGGGTGGGCAGGGCATCGTCATGCTCAAGCCTTTGTAAAAGCTGGAGCTAAAATATGTTGGGCTGTGGATATAATAAGGAAGCGAGCAGAATCACTTTCTAATCTACAGGAGAAAATTAATATTACAACTGATTATAAAAGAGCCTTAGATGACCCTGAAGTTGATGCGGTGGATATTTGTCTTCCCCATAACTTGCATGCTCCAGTAGCAGTAGCTGCCGCACAGGCAGGAAAACACATTCTTTGCGAAAAACCACTGGCAGCTTCTTTGGAAGAAGCAGATCAAATGATTCAAGCGGCTAAGAAGAGGGGAGTTATATTAATGGTAGCAGAGAATGTGCGTTTTTCTCCTTTTTATCAGAAGGTACATGAATTTATACAGGATGGAGTAATTGGTAAGCCAGCTCTTATTCAGATAACTCGTCAGGCTTATCTTGTTAAATCGTTCCTGGAGGAGAGGCCCTGGTTTCTTAATCGTAAAGCTGCAGCAGGTGGTATTATGATGTCAGGAGGGGTTCACGATTTTGAGATTATGCGAATGCTTATAGGAGAGATAGAAAGTGTTTATGCTCTTCAGGCTCCTCAGCGTTTTCTTCAGATGGAAGGAGATGACACCAGTGTAGCTCTGGTTCAATTTAAAAATGGGTGTGTGGGAGTATTGGTGGAAAGCTTTATAATGAAAGATTTAGTTACTGCTACTGGTTCAGAGATCCATACACTTCGAGTAGATGGGGATTTGGGTAGTATCTCAGTAAAGGCAGGAGAACCCATTTATCTTTTTAGTGAAAGAGAGGATATGCGTGTTGAAGGAGAAATTGTTCAACACACGATTCATGTTCCCGATTTGGATACTTTTTTCTTAGAAATTGAGCATTTTATTCATTGTATCCGCACAGGCAAGAAACCTATTACTAGTGGACAGTCTCAAAGACGACCTTTGGAGGTGGTCCTTGCAGCTTATAAATCAATGGAATCTGGAAAGCCGGTAAAAGTTTCTTAAATTTTTGCTAAAAACTCTCATAATTAAAAAAGGAGAGGTAAGAATGCAACTACAGACAAAAAAATTTCCTATTTTAAAAAAAGAAAATTTAGCCCCTAAAATTACTCTTTTTGAAATTAAAGCTCCTCTTGTTGCACGTAAATGTAAACCTGGGCAATTTATAATTGTGAGATTAGACGAAAGAGGAGAAAGAATTCCTTTAACTATAGCAGAGTATAATCGAGCAGAAGGAACAATAACTATAGTGGTTCAGGATGTAGGGAAAACTACCCACCAGCTTTCCCTTAAAAATGAGGGAGATATTATAGAGGATATTTTAGGACCCCTTGGAGTTCCTGCTCCTATTGAAAAAGTGGGAACAGTGCTTTGTGTAGGAGGAGGAGTGGGAGTTGCTCTTTTGTACCCTGAGGCAAAGGCGTACAAGGAAGCGAAAAATCGTATAATTTCTTTGATTGGTGCTCAAAGTAAAAAACTTTTATTTTTCCAAGATAAAATGGAGGCAGTATCTGATAAGATATTATACAGCACTGATGATGGAAGTTTTGGTCATCACGGATTTGTTACAGACCTTGTAAGGAAAATCTTAGAGTCAGGGGAAAAAGTGGATTTAGTGATTGCTATAGGTCCTTTAGCTATGATGAAGGCTGTAGCAGAAATTACACGCCCTTATAAAATTAAAACAATAGTTAGTTTAAATCCCATAATGGTAGATGGGACTGGAATGTGTGGAGGATGTCGTGTCCGTGTAGGAGGTGAAATTAAGTTTGCCTGTGTTGAGGGACCTGAGTTTGATGCACACCTTGTTGATTTTGATGAACTTATGAAAAGACAAAAAAGATTTGAGGAAGAAGAAAGAATTGCCTTGAAAGCAGAGCAAAATCTAGACACGAGATAAACACAAAGATGCGTATCCCACTACTGCAGAATAATCTCCTGTGATATCACCAGAGGTTGCATATTTTAAAAGTTCTATTTTAGCTCCACCTAAGGAAGAGGCAACTTCTATAACAGTCATTACAGGTCCAGGACCGCACATAGAGAAGCGATAGGAAGATACAAGCTTTCCCAATTTTTGAGCATCACCAGAGGTTATAGCTTGTATTAGTTTTTTATCTTCTTTTTCCGCTATTTGTTGAGGTTGATAGTGAGTAAAATCTGTGCTTGCAATAAGAAGAATATCTTTTTTCCTTTCCATTACCTTAAAAATGTCTTTTCCTAGACTGATGCAAGTTTCGGTGGTTTGATCGCTTAAACAAATAGGAACGATTTTAAAGTCCTCATTATAGGCGTACTGGAGGAAAGGAACTTGTACCTCTAGAGAATGTTCTCTTTCATGAGCTAGTGGATCATCCTCTAGAAGAGAGGATATCTCGAGAAGTTTTTTTGCAAATTCACTGTCTATCTCAACTTTTCCTAGAGGAGTTTCCCATTTTCCTTGAGTCATAATTGCAACTGGAGCACCAAATCCTCTATGATTTGGACCAAGAATTACCACTGTCTTGGGTCTTTCTCTTTTTATGACCTCTCTAAATCCCCAGGCTGCCACCGGTCCTGAGTAGATGTATCCAGCATGAGGACTTACAAGACCTATAATTTTTCCTTCACTTTCCTTCGCAGGAGTTGGAATTTCACCTGGTCCGATAGAATGAAGAAAACAATCCTCAATCTGTTTTTTAAGAGAGTTTTCTTTTCCCAAGTAAAAAGTTCCAGCTACTGCTGGTCTTCTAATCATAATATAACTCCCAGCTTGTTTTTAAGAGAGATTTAAAATCTCCCTGGTAGCTACTAAAACCTGAAATTAAATATTAATTTTAGTTAATGTAGAGCCACAAAAATTGGCGCTAAAACAAGGGCGATAACTGACATAAGTTTAATAAGTATGTTAATTGAAGGTCCTACGGTATCCTTTAAAGGATCACCTACAGTATCTCCCACTACTGCTGCCTTATGCGCATCAGAACCTTTTCCTCCAAAATGTCCTTCTTCAATATATTTTTTAGCATTATCCATAGCTGCTCCGGAGTTTGCAGTTTGAATAGCAAGTTGCAATCCCACTACAAGAGCACCAATAAGAAAGCCACCTAAAGCTACAGGACCTAATGCAATACCAATAACAATAGGGCTAACTATTGCCAGTATACCAGGCGACATCATGCTTTTTAGGGCTCCTTTTGCTGCAATATCAACACATTTACTTGAGTCAGGCTCGGCTTTTCCTTCCATTAATCCTTTAATTTCTTTAAATTGACGTCTTACCTCTCTAACGACTTTAAAAGCAATCCTACCCACTCCCTTGGCAAGCATAGACCCATAGAGAAAAGGAATCATTCCTCCAATTAAAAGACCTGCTATGAGAAAAGGATCAGCGAGAGAGAGGGATACCCTTGTAACAGCTATATAAGCAGTAACAAGTCCTAAGGCGGCAAAGGCGGCAGAGCCAATGGCAAATCCCTTACCAATTGCTGCGGTTGTATTACCAACTGCATCAAGTTGATCAGTTATTTCTCTTACTTTAGGAGAAAGATGAGCCATCTCTGCTATTCCTCCAGCATTATCTGCAACAGGTCCGTAGGAATCAACAGCTAGGGTTATTCCCAGAATAGAGAGCATCCCCAAAGCAGCCATTGCAACTCCATACATGCCTGCTGCTAAAAATCCTATAAGCGTTGCACCTGCAATAACAATAACAGGTATCATTGTGGAGTGCATGCCAACAGCTAACCCATTAACTACAGTAACAGCTGGACCACTTTGGGCAGATTCAGCAAGCTCCCTTACTGGTTTGTATTTACTTGAAGTGTAGTATTCGCTCACCTTACCTATAATG
>CAYRAK010000132.1:0-4300 GCA_964422215.1 uncultured Clostridia bacterium
CTAAAACTCCACCCCAAACGAGGAAAAAGACATCCCCTCCTTTAATTAACCTGAGAAGTCCTTCTGAGATGTTCATTTGTCTTCTCCTGCAGTCTTTTTTTTAGATTAAAGTAAAGATTCACCTTTTTTGGTAACCTTTTCCCGGTTTTAATAAGTTCTTGACAAATTATTCATTTTGTGTTATTTTTTGTAAAATAGTAACACAACCAAACCGGACTTATCCGGTCAAATTATCTCTGTTCCAGGAGGTGAAGAATGAAAAGGCAAAAGGAAATTGATGTAAAAACTTTAATCATGGTGCTTGGTAGTTTATTGTTTTTTTATACCTGTATTTTCTTGGGAACAAGTTTTGCCAGGACTAAAATTATCTTTACAGATTTAGAAGGAAGAAAAATCGCTGTTCCTTATCCGATAGAAAGAATAATTGTTACTGACGATACTGTTGCAGATGCAGTAAGACTTTTTGGCAGACAGAGGTGTGTTGTGGGGATTGAGGAAAGTATTCCTGGGCGGGGATATTTTCCGGAGATGAGCAGGAAAGTGATTACCGGCAATCAGTGGAGAGGACTTAATTGGGAAAAAATACTTCAGCTTAAACCAGATATTATTCTTATAAGTGATCATCCGGCATGCACTTCCAAAATCATCAACCAGGCAAAAAGATTTAACACACCCGTGCTTCCCTTAAGGTGGCGCTTTCCTGAGGACCAGGATAAAACAGTGAGAATGCTGGGAGAAATTTTCGGAGAAGAGGGAAAAGCCGAAAAATTTATTCAGTGGAAAAATAACAAATTGCAAATAGTTAAAAGGCGGGTTGAAAACATAAAGGAGGAAGAAAGGCTTAAAGCCTATCTGGAGGTTGCTTTTTCAGGGCCTGTAGGAAAAGCTGCTGGTAGGGGGAAACCTGCAAGCCAGGTTATGGAAATAGCCGGGCTCAGGAATATCTGTGAATTTCGGGGACAGAAAGAAGTCAGTGCAGAGTGGATTGCAGAAAAGAATCCAGATATTATCATCATGTGTGATTATGCAGGGGGTGCAGGAGGAATTACCGGGTACCTGGCAACTGATACTGCCAGGATAACCTCCTACCTTGAAGAAATTAAAACTCAGCCGCGGTTTAAAAAGACAAATGCTGTTAAGAAAAACAGGGTGTATTTGATGAATACCAAGTTGCGTGGAAGTATGCACTTTGTGGGGGTTTTCTATCTTGCAAAAGCAGCCTATCCTGAGAAATTTGAGGATGTCGACCCGGAAAGAATTCATAAGGAATTTTTTGAGAAGTGGATGGGCATAAATTACCGGGGAATATGGTTTTATCCTGAACCTTAATTTAGGAGGAAAGTGATGGATTATGAAAAAATATTAGAGGAGGCAAAAAATAGAGAGATAACAAAAGAAGAGGCACTTTATCTTTTTAAGAATACTGACAACACCGAGAAATTTCTTTCTTTGCTTAAAACAGCAAGCTATGTTCGTGATCAAAACCTGGGAAGAAGATTTAAACTATGGGTTCATATACCTTCTACCACCACAGGATGTATAACCAATCCTGCGTGCAGATATTGCTGGAATTCAAGCCGCATTAAAGGGATGAGGTCTGTGAATAAAAGCGCCTCTCCAGCTGAGATAGCAAAAATTGCTAAAATTGCGGAAGAGATAGGCTTTGAAGGAGTTCAGCCTGGTGGTGGTTGCACAGGGAAAATGGGAAAGGATGCTATCAGGGATGCAGAAATTATCAAGGAAAATACCAATCTCAAAGTCTATGTAAACTATGGTTATGATATGTGTGAGGAAAGTATACTCAAACTTAAAAGCTTAGGAGTAGAAAGGATAGGTTGTCAGCTTGAAGTTATAAATCCTGAAATCTTCTACAGGATAAAACCAGGAGATAACCTGGATAAAAGAAAGGAAATTATGGAAATTATTGAGAAACATAATGTAGGGCTTGATAGTGGTATTATGATAGGTGTTGGAGAATCTTACCAGGATAGAGTGGACGCGATATTCTATCTTAAGAAATTTAAAAATCTAAAAAGAACCTCTGTTTGTGGATTTCTTCCCATACCTGGTACACCAATGGAGAGTGAATTGCCTGCAACAACAAGGGATATTGCCATAACAATAGCCATAATGAGACTTGTATTCAGGGACATTGATATTGAAGGTAGCTTTGGAAGAGATGAACAGCTTCAGCTCTGGATAATGGCAGGAACTAACATAAGGCTAGTTCATGGTATGTTCAGACCAAAGGATACAGGAGATGGTTTTAAAAAAGATCCTTTTAGAGCAAAAGTCTTAGATGTAACTGATAATTTTCGGTTTATTAATTTACTACCCTTCTACCTAAAAATGATTGAGGAAGCCGGTTTAAAAACAAATATAAAGGAAGCTACAGTTTAAAAATAAAGCTTTTTATATATGTGTTACTCTGAAAGACAAAGATGTTACAAGATATGAAAGATCCAGAAAAAGAAATTAAAATACAAAAATCGTATTTTAAATTTATAAGAGGGAAATTAATCTTTGTTTTCTCTCTTTTAATTTTGCTTGTAGTTGCAGGAATAGTTGCGGTCAATGTGGGATCAGTCTCTCTTGGAGTGAATAAGATACTATCCTCAATTTGTAACAGAATTTTTTTCACCCACTTTGTTAAAGATGAACTTGCATCCACTATAGTCTGGGAGTTAAGACTGCCGAGAGTTTTCATGGCTATTTTGGTTGGAGCAGGGCTTGCTATGGCTGGGACAGCATTGCAGGGAATTTTAAAAAATCCTTTAGCTTCTCCCTATACTCTTGGGGTAGCTTCAGCTGCAGGATTTGGAGCATCGCTTGCTATTGTTGCTGGTGTAGGTTTGTTAGGTACACAAAATCTTTTGATTATAACCAATGCTTTCATTTTTGCGTTGTTCTCCTCTTCGGTAGTTTTGGGATTGGCAAGGATAAAGGGAGCTACCCCTGAAAGTTTAATACTGGCCGGGATTGCCATGATGTTTCTTTTCTCTGCTATGACCTCCTTACTTCAGTATATGGGGACAGAAGAAGAAGTAACTGCGGTAGTTTTCTGGCTTTTGGGGAATTTATCAAGAGCTACCTGGCCCAGAGTGGGGATAGTTTGTGCTGTTGTCTTTGGGACTTTTCCCTTTTTTATGAGGTATGCCTGGGATTTTAATGCTTTGACTGTTGGAGATGAAACAGCAGAAAGTCTTGGTGTAAGTACGGTAAAAGTGAGGCTGGTGGGACTGGCACTTGCTTCTCTTGTCACCGCAAGTGCAATTTGTTTTGTGGGGACTATAGGTTTTATAGGTCTTGTTTCTCCCCATATATCAAGGATGATTATTGGAGGAGATCACAGATTTTTATTTCCCACTTCCTGCCTTGTGGGGGCAATTTTGCTCTTGGTAGCAGATACTGTTGCAAGGACTATTCTCTCGCCTGTAATTCTTCCAGTGGGGATTTTAACCTCATTTTTAGGAGTACCTCTTTTTATATATTTGATTATAAAGTCAAGGAGAGAATATTGGTGAAGTTAGAGGTTAAGGGATTGAATTTTAAGTATAATGGCAGGTGTATTTTAGAAAATATAAATTTAGAAGTGGGAGAAGGAGAGATTTTAACAATCCTTGGTCCTAATGGATCAGGGAAGACCACTCTTTTAAGATGTATCGCGGGGATAATTAATCCTGAGGAAGGACAAATTTTTATAAACGGGAATAAGATAAAAAAATTAAAAAAAGAAGAGCTTGCAAGAAAGATAAGCTATGTTCCCCAGAATGAGGATGGGAGTTTTCCTGCTACTGTTTTTGACACAGTTCTTATGGGAAGAAAGCCCTACCTTACCTGGAATCCGAGTAATAAAGACCTTGAGGTAGTTTCTGCAACATTAGGTTTTTTAGGATTAAAAGAATTTGCTTTAAGGGATTTTAACGAATTAAGTGGAGGTGAAAAGCAAAAAGTTCTGATAGCAAGAGCTATAGTTCAACAGGCGCAGATTATGCTTTTAGATGAACCTACAAGTAATTTAGATTTGAGGCATCAGCTGGAAGTTTTGGAAATAATAAGAAGACTTGCTGATGAAAGAGGAATTTCAGTTATAATGGCTACACATGACCTTAATTTAGCTCCCAGATATTCGGATGAATTGGTAATGTTAAAAAATGGGAAGGTTTTTTGTCTGGGGAAACCCAAACAGGTAATAACCCCTGAAAATATAAAAGCAGTATATCAGGTGGAAGCTACCATTGATAATCACTCCCAAATTCCTCATATAGTGTCTATATCTTTATAGATTGCAAGCCAAGCA
>CAYRAK010000133.1:0-4285 GCA_964422215.1 uncultured Clostridia bacterium
CAAAATTTTGCGGTATGGAAAAATAAAAAATTTTTGTGAAAAATTGTGATTTCTTTCACAAAAGAGGGAAAGATGAAAGAGTTGTATCTTTCCAAAAATAATTATTTGAATTTTGTACAAAAATTATCCAACCTGTTTCCTCTTTACGCCCCCCTACAAAAAGAAGGCTTCCTCTTTTTCGAAAAAATAGACAAAGAAAACATAAATGATATTGTAGCTGATACTAAAAGAGCTATTCAGCCGATAAAGTCCTTTTTTATACCCCCTCAACGTAAGGTAAGCGAATACTTTGGCTCCTCTTTTGTTAAAGAACAAGAAAAAAGAGTAATTTTGGGAGTAAAAAGTTGTGACTTGCATGCCCTAAAGATAACAGATGCTGTATACTATGGAGAAAAATTTGGCAAGGAGTATAAGGATCCTTTCTATATTGAAGCTCGGGAGAAAACAATTCTTATAAGCTTTGATTGTCTAAGTCCTGATGAGAACTGTTTTTGTAAGTTGGTAGGAGTTGATCCTTTTCCTCAGGAAGGTTTTGATTTAAATTTTTCCTCCGTTGGTGAAGGTTTTATAGTGCAAGTAGGCTCACAAAAGGGAGAGGAGCTTGTTAAAGATAATAAAAGCCTTTTTTCTGAGGTTGACGAAGAGCTAATCAAAAAGAGAGAGAGAAACAGGGAAAAAATCACAAAAAGAATAGAGAAAGCTAATAAAGATTTTAAAACAGCAGTTTCCTACAGAGTATTAATAAGAGAAAGTTACGATTCTCCTGTTTGGAAAGAGCATAGTGAAAATTGTGTTGGTTGCGGTGGGTGTAACCAAATTTGTCCAACCTGTAGGTGTTTTTTACTTACGGATAAAAAAACAGAAAAGAAATATGAAAGATACTATTTGTGGGATGCTTGCCTTTTAACAGGATTTGCCCGAGTTGCAGGAGGTGCAAATCCTAGAAGTTATCTTCATCAGAGATTTGCCAACAGACTCATGTGTAAGTTTTACTTTTTTCCAGAAAACATAGATTTTGATGCCTGCACAGGCTGTGGCAGATGCATAGCGGTATGTCCTGGTAAAATTGATATGCGGAAAGTTTTTAGAGACCTTGCTATAGAGAAAAAGATATCAGTTGGTCTTGAAAAATGAAAAATCCTTACGAGCCAATAAAAACACAGATTTTGCAGGTTATACCTGAGACACCCCAAATTAAAACATTTGTATTAAAACTGGAGAATCATTTTGAGTTTAATGCAGGTCAATTTATTCAACTAACTGTTCCAGGAGTTGGTGAAGCTCCCTTTACTCCCTCTTCATCCCCTTATGAGAAAGAAAAGATAGAGGTAACTGTTATGCGGGTAGGAAAGGTTACATCAGCTTTGCATACCATGCAAGAAGGAGATGTAGTTGGAATTCGGGGTCCCTATGGTAATAAATACCCTATAGAGGAATGGAAAAATAAAGAAATTCTCATTGTAGGAGGTGGGGTGGGACTTGCACCCCTTAGGTCACTTTTCCTTGCCTTAACCCGAAATATAGAAAACTATAAAAAGATCGTTTTATGCTATGGAGCAAGAACTCCCAAGGATATTGTCTACAAAGAAGCTATTTTGGATAAATGGCAAAAGGAATTTTCCGATAAAGTTTCTTTTCGAATAACAGTTGATGAGGGAGATGAAACATGGAAAGGGAGAGTAGGACTTGTTACAACAACCCTTGATGGAATTGATGAAGAGATAAAAAATATTACTGAAAGTGTTAGTGTTGTTTGTGGACCTCCTGTTATGATGAAATTTACTACCCTTAAATTACTTGATGTGGGGTATACACCAGAGAACATCTATCTCTCTATGGAAAAAAATATGTCCTGTGGGATAGGTAAATGTGGTCACTGCCAGTTAGGAAAATATCTTGTTTGTAGAGATGGGCCAGTATTTACTTATGAACAGTTAAAAGATATACCTGTAATATGGGATTAGGAGAAGAAAGGTGGCAAAAAGACTTTTAATTGATTTAGATGAGATTTCTCGTAACTGGAAAAATCTTAATATTGAGTGTAGCTATCCTTACCATTATAAAAATAACGGTGTTGTAAGCCTGCGTGAATGGATTGCGTTCCAAATAGTTTGTAGAAAGTGCAAAGATTATCCTTGTGTACATGCCTGTAGATATGAAGCATTGGAAAGAGTTGAGGAGATAGGAACTAATGTGAGAAACAACTGTCTTTGTGTTTCTTGCAAATCTTGTGCTGTTGCTTGTCCCTTTGGTGTAATTCATATGGAAATTTTACCTTTTCTTACCTTTCACTGTGATTTGTGTGAAGGAAGATTAAAAGAAAATGAGGAACCTCTCTGTGTACAAACAAGTAAAGGTTACATTAAATTTGGAGAGTTTAAAGAAGACCCAGAAAAAAATATTTTCCAAGTGGGGAAGGTGCTTGTTAAAGTAAAACCCTGGAAAAAGGAGTTAATTACAAAAGAAGGTGAAAAGTGATGAGTGAGACTCTTTCAGCATTGCTTTTTTTCCTAGTCTTTCCAGGATTTTTATTCACTGCTGTTATAGGACTTTTTGTTAGTTGGATAGATAGAAAAATTACCGCTCGTCTCCAGTGGCGAGTTGGTCCACCTTGGTATCAGAACTTTATTGATTTTTTCAAACTAATGGGCAAGGAGACAATAATTCCTGCAGGTGCTCGTAAGGTGACATTCCTTTCTGCTCCTCTTATAGGTCTTGTTGGTGCCACTTTTGTATCAGTTATCCTCTGGCAGACGAATCTACATCCAGAAACTACATTCTTGGGAGATCTCATTGTGGTCCTCTATTTTTCTATACTTCCCTCTCTCGCTATTATCATTGGCGGAGCAGCCTCAGGTAATCCTCTTGCTTCACTGGGAGCAAGTAGAGAAATGAAACTTCTTCTAGCTTATGAGCTTCCCTTTATTTTAGCCATTTTTACTCCAGTTGTGATTATAAAAGATATAAAGATAGGCTCAATTGTGACTTATCAGATAAAAAATGGCATGATGTTTACCCATCATTTATCCTGCCTTATTGCATTAATTGTTGCATTTTTCTGCATGCAAGCAAAACTTGCCTTTGTCCCTTTTGATATTCCTGAAGCTGAGCAAGAAATAATGGCAGGACCTTTAATTGAATACTCTGGTCCACCACTTGCTATATTCAAACTTACAAAAGCTATGATGCTTTTTGCTCTTCCTGTATTTTTGATTACCGTTTTCTCGGGGGGAATGAGATTTGAAGGGCGTCAGATTATTTTCTCAATTATAAAGTATTTTGTGCTCTTAATCCTTATAATTCTTGTAAAAAATACTAATGTTCGCTTAAGAATAGATCAAGCTATTAAGTTCTTTTGGCTTCGAATGTTTCCTTTTGCAATTGTTGGTTTTATCTTGGCTCTTTTCAGAATCTAACAATTAAGGAGAAAAAATGGGCCTAATGACGCTTTCTTTAAAAAAATCAATATGGGTTTATCACCTAGCCACAGGCTCGTGTAATAATTGTGATATTGAAATTTTAGACTGTCTCACTCCAAAGTTTGACTTGGAAAGGTTTGGCATTGTGCTTGTGGGAAGTGTTCGTCACGCTGATGTAATTTTAGCCACAGGTATAGTAAACAGAAAGTGTCTTCCCAGGGTAAAAAGAATTTATGAACAGATGCCTGAGCCAAAACTTGTGGTAGCGGTTGGTGCATGTGCGTGCACCGGAGGAATATTTAGAACAGGATACAATATGGCAGGTCCCTTCGATAAAGTTATACCGGTAAATGCTTATGTTCCAGGATGTCCTCCTAAACCAGAGGCTATAATTGACGGAGTAGTAAAACTCATTCAAAGTCTTGATGGAAAACTTCCCAGAAAGAAAAGCTAAATTTTAATAAGGTTGTTCCTGGAAAAGTAAGAAGATGGCTAAAGAGAAAAGTGTGGATGTAATTAGCAGGGTAAAGGAGAGTTTAAAGGATAAGATTGTTTCTTGGGAGGAAAAATCCCCTAGAAGATATTATTTTACCATAAAAAAGGCAGATATTGTTCCAGTAGCAAAATACCTTTTTGAAAAACTTGGAGCAAGGTTTATTACTGCCTCTGGAGTTGATACTCCTAAAGGAATCGAAATACTTTATCACTTTTCATTCGATAAAGAAGGGGGAAAAGTTGTTTCAGTTAGGCTTCTTACTCCAAAACAAAAATGTGAAGTAGAATCAATTACTCCTTTTATTCCTGGGGCAGGTTTTATTGAGAGAGAAATTCAAGAGCTTCTGGGAGTTAAATTTTTAAATCATCCT
>CAYRAK010000134.1:0-4227 GCA_964422215.1 uncultured Clostridia bacterium
CACTGATGTGAGGATAAGTGAGCTGGCAAAAAGAACATTTGAAGTGGCAAGAAAGAATTTGAAAAAGTAAGTTAAAGCAAGCTCTTTTTTGATTAACTGTTGGTTATTATTTATATACCCTTGTATAGGTGGATACCTTCAGTTTCCTCGGGTTGTATAATTGGCCTCTGATATGAGTTTTGTTTTTATACACCAAAGAAGGCAAAACGCAAAGGAGGTGATAAATAAGGTGATTTATAAAGGATAATTAAAAAAGGAGGTTTTCATGAAAAACAACCTTTTCCGCAAGTTTAGTAAAACAGCTTTGATAGGGGTATTGTTGGTTTTTACACTGACCTTTATATTAGGTATGACAGCGGTCGCTACTGGCCAGAATAAGATAACAATCACATGGTGGTATGAGACTGCTATCCCTAAATATGTAAAAGCTATGGAAGAGGACTTAATAAAACCGTATGAGAAACTCAACCCCAATATCGATGTCAAAATGATTGTAAAAGAAGAGCTTCTCCAGGTTCTCAGAACAGCTGTTGCTGGAGGTGGAGGCCCAGATATAATCATGACCATGGGACCTGCAGAAGCAAATAGATATGCAAAAGTAGGAACACTGATTCCCTTGGATAAATATATAAAAGAATCAGGATTGGATAAAGAAATAGCACCACTTGCTCTGGAAGTTGGCAAGTACAGAGGACAGATTTATTCTATTCCCAAAACTTTTGAGAGTATGGGAATTTTTTATAATAAAAATTTGTTTGAAAAAAATGGCTGGCAAGCGCCTGTTACTCGTGAGGAATGGGTGAAGCTTTGTAATTCGATAAAGGCACAAGATATTCTTCCGGTTTCATCGGGAAATGCTGGTTGGCGTCCTACAAATGAGCATTTTGTCACTGTATATCTCAATCATTACGCTGGTCCAGAAAATGTATATAAAGCTTTAATCCAAGAACTGAAATGGGATGATCCCATTTTTGTAGAAGCAATTGAGATGCTCAAGCACGATTTTCTTAATTATTGGCCAAAACCAGATGTTTACTTCAGTTTAGAGGAAGACGTGGTACCTCTTGTAGCTACAAGACAAGCAGCCATGTTAGTTGCAGGCTCATGGGGATTCCAGTGGTTCGGTAACCCATCCTACTGGCCTTCGGATGATCAATGGGAATGGGCACCATTTCCTTCTTTACGAGAAGGAGTTCAATACCCTCTGATTGATGTAGGAGTGGGAACAACACTTTCTGTTAATAAAAACTCCAATTATCCTGATGAAACAGCAAAGTTTTTGGTATGGATGCTTGGTTACGAGGAAGGAATTGGGAAACTATTAAAAGATTTCCCTGGTGAATGGCTGGTTCCCATCGAGATTCCTCAGGAGTTTATTCCTGCTGGAACCGATCCTGTATTTGTCAAACATGTAAGAACCCAATCTGAACTACTGAGAAAAGGCGCTTATGGCTATACAACCTGGACTTTCCTGGGGGATGAAGCATGGCAATGGTGTTATGAGGGAATAGAAAAAGTATGGCTCGGTCAGATAACGGCTAAAGACTATATGAAGAAATGGCAAGAGGCTTTTGAAAAGGACCTTGAAGCGGGAACTGTACCCACAATTCCAATTAGAAAGTGAAAATAAAAGAAAATATTTCAATAGGGGAGGTGGCAACCTCCCCTATCTTTACTCTGTTTTTTGTGAGAGGAACCTATGCGAGAAAAAGCGAAAAAAGTGCTTGGAATTTTTCCTTTTATAGGTCCGGCCTTAGTAATAAATGTGTTTGTGATCCTGGGACCATCCATTCTAGCACTGGTCTTATCTTTTTTTAAATGGAGTGGACTCGGTAGCCCTGTGTTTGTTGGATTGGAGAATTTTCTAACTGTTTTTTCTGACCCCGATTTCTTGCAGGCTTTATATCACAATGTCATCTGGACGATAATTTTCCTTACTATCCCCATAGCCATGGGACTGGGTGTTGCTGAACTTTTGAGAAGAACAAAATGGCAATTTTTCGAGCCTCTCTATTTCCTTCCCGTCACTCTCCCTGTTGTAGTGATTGCTCTCATATGGGGTTACATTTACAATCCTATTAAAGGACTGGGAAAAATTATTGGAATAGGATTATTGGGTAATACTTCAACAGCACTTTATGCTATAGCTTTTGCAAATATATGGGCATGGTGGGGGTTTTTATGCGTGGTTTTCTACAGCGCAATCCAGGGAATATCAAATGAATTATATGAGGCCTCTGTGTTAGATGGTGCAAACAATTGGCAACAGTTCCGTCATATAACGCTACCCCAAATTATCCCTACCATTGTTTTCATGGAGATCATGACCATAATCTGGTCATTTCAGGTATTTGATTGGGTATGGGTTATAACCCAGGGAGGCCCAGCTGGATCTACAGAACTTTTAGCTACACTCCTTTATAAGAAAGCTTTCTATTCTTATAAAGTGGGAGAGGCTTCGGTAATAGGGCTAGTTATGGCATTTTTTGGTTCTCTTGCTGTAGGAATATTGTATTATCTTAGAAGGAAAGGGATAGAGGTATAATAAATGTCTCGAGATAAATTAATGATCAGCCACGGTATTTTAATATTATTGCTTGTGTTTTGTATGTTTCCTCTATATATGGCTGTGAGTGCATCTTTAAAAGGACCTGCACAATTGTTCACTGATCCTTTTGGATTACCGGAGAAACTTCATTTTCAAAACTATACGGAGAGTTGGCAGCAGGGAAACTTCGTGCAGGTTTTTCGTAATAGCGCTATATTAGCAGTTGGTACTGTCCTGGGTGTACTGGTTACAGGGGCTCCCGCAGCGTATGCTCTAGCTAAAATCAAGTTCCGGGGTGAGGCATTTTTAATAGGATATGTCTTCTTCTGTACCACAATTCCAACTCAACTTTTCATGGTTCCACTTTATCATATTTTTGCTAAACTTGGCTTTATTAATTCTCTAACTGGCATGATTTTAATCTATATAGCTCGATTTTCTCCCTTTGCGATATTGCTTTTGCGTTCATACTTCATACAATTTCCTAACGAACTATTGGATGCAGCATTAATAGATGGAGCTTCAAGATGGCAAGCATTTTGGCGAATTGTTATTCCAGTTACAAGACCAGGTATTGTTACAGTATCTACCATTATGGCAATGTACAGCTGGAATCAATTTTTGTTACCTCTAGCTTTTCTTCATGAGCCAGAATTACAACCCGTAACTGTTGCCGTTGTTATGTTTCAGGGACAATGGAGTGCTCAGTGGGGAAAAATAATGGCCAGTGCAATACTGGCGGCTCTTCCTATACTGGTGCTGTTTACCCTCTTGCACAGAAAATTTGTTGCCGGGTTAGCCGGGACAGGCCTTAAAGGATAGGACAAAAAATATTATATAATTTTAGAATCACGGAACGCTTTTCGATTTATATTCCCTTGAATATAAACTGCAGGTATAAAATTTTTTATCTGTTGGAAAGTAAATATCCGAAATAGATCCTCTTGGAATTATTAAGAAGTTATGGATTAAGGTTTTCCTTAAATTCTTATCGAATTAAAAATAAAAATCAAGCTTGTTTCTTAAGAAAATTCTTCCTTTTTGGATAAAAAGAAAATTCCCACAAAAAGAACAAACATTCCTGAAATCTGCATCAGAGTAACCTTTTCTTTCAGGATAAAAAAACCTAGAATCGCAGCAAAAAAAGGTGCTGAAAGTTCCAGTGCAGCGCATTGTGCAGCCTTAATTCTTCTAATTCCTTCATAATAAAAAATGTATCCTATTCCCACTGTAATTCCTACAAGAATCTGGTATATATTGAAAAACACCAATGTGGACTTTACAATGATAAAATAGGTTAAAAATAAAATTGAGGCAATTAAAAATCTATAAAAAGTGACAACACCTGCGTTCATCTGCCTTAAATATTTTCTTGTTAGTATACCTGTTGTTGCCCAAGCAACTGTTGCAGATAAAACAAAAAGATCATAGACACTTCCAAGTTCCAAGGAGATTAAGTTTTTGAAAGTCTTTGTTGTAACAAGTAAACCTGCCAGAATCATGAAAAATATACCCCCATAATCAAATTTTGTTAGCTTGTCTTCTTTTAAACAAAAAAATCCAATTAGTATTATAAAAATAGGTTGCATATGACCTATAAGAACTGCATTAACAACAGGAGATTTTGTTAGAGCAAAAAGATACATAAGATCAGCAAAAATTGTTCCTGCTATGGCAAT
>CAYRAK010000135.1:0-4199 GCA_964422215.1 uncultured Clostridia bacterium
CTCTAACTTCGGCTTGATTGTATGTAAGAAAAATTTCTTTAAGATAGGGATGAATAAATTCTCTGTATAGGTTAAAAGAACACATTCCTGGAGAATGATCCCATATAATCACTCTTTTTGGGGGACCCACTATTTCCAGTTGGGCTTCGATATAGTCTTTAATAAAATTTGTAACTTTTCTGATGAGTATATGCACTTTTTGAGGAAAGTCATACATTCCTATTAAAAACTGATCGTAACCTACCACTAAAGCTGAAACCTCACCTGGCCCACCACAGAATACGTGACCATCTAAAAATTCAAATTTTTCTTGAACAGAAGATGGAAGATTATATTTAAAATAACGTAAATATTTTAGAACTATCCGGGTATATTCAGCTTCTGAAGGGTCGGGAACGCGAAGTTTGTTGACGTCTTGCAAAGATAAAGCAGGCCTTAGAATTTGAGGATCTTGATAAGAAAAGAACTTTACTTCACAACCAAGTGCTCCTGCTTCTGGTATCAATCCCAAATCAGGCCAGATTCCTGGGAGGGTAAAGGTATCTTTGAACTCTTCAAAAAATTTAATTTGGGTTCTTAGCATTAGCTCAGGATTTTTGTAGTATTCCTCGTAAGAAACTCCGGAAAGAGAAGCGTAAGTTTGCCCTACTACCCAAAGAACAGGTATTATTCTCTCTTTTTTCTTTTTTTTAGATAGATAAGATAAAATTGTTCTATAGAAACCGTCCTCTTCTACTATCATTCTTTAACTGCTCCTGCTGTTAAGCCCCTTATCATATACTTTTGGACAAATACATAGAGGATAATTACAGGCACACTCATTAAAACACCTGCACTCATTAATAATCCCCACGGATATATATCTGCCAGAGAGAATTCATATACACCTATATTCATGGTTTGTTTTTCTACATCCTGCAAAAAAACAAGAGCATACAGGAACTCATCCCAGCACCAGCTGAAAGAAAATATGGCAGCAGCTGTTTGAGCGGGCAAGGTAAGAGGAAGAATTATTTTACAAAAAGCTTGAAATCTTGTAGCCCCATCTATCATTGCTGATTCTTCCAGTTCAGTTGGTATCGATTGATAGAAGCTTATCAGGAACCAGGTAGAAAAAGCAAGAGTAATAGTTGGATATATAAGCATTACCCCTGCTAAGTGATTTGTAAGATTTACCTTATTAAGCATAAGATAAAGGGGGATAAATATAACTGTGGGAGGAAAAAGATAAAAAACGAGTATGAGGGTAGCTATTAATCTCTTCCCTCTAAATTTTATTCTACCTATACTATATGCAGCAAGATTTGATAACAATAGGGTGATTGCTACCGTCGTGACTGCTACACTCAGGCTATTTTTGAACCATATAGGAAAGTGTGTATCTTTTATCAGGTGATAGTAATTTTTTAAAGTGAAAGGATTGGGAATGAAGATGTTTTTAGCGGAAGATATTTGCTCCAGGGTTTTAAATGAAGTTACTACTATCCAGTAGTAAGGGAAAAGAACTATGAATAGCATTAAGAAAAGAACAGCGTATCTGTAAATTTTTTCCCATTTTTTAATATTGTAAGAGAATCTTTGCATGGTTTCTTATCTTTCTTTTAAAAGATACCGTGAGAGAAGAATTATGGCTACAATAAGCAAAGGGGTAATATAAATAGAGATAGCCATAGCTCTTCCCCACTGAAAACTTAAGAATCCTGTTTCATAAGTATATGTAGCGAAAATGTGTGTAGAGCGAGCAGGACCTCCTCTTGTCATGATCCATACAAGGTTAAAATCATTAAAAGTCCTCACTATAGAGATTAAAGAACAAACCATAATAACAGGTCTTATAAGAGGTAAGGTTATATGAAAAAATCTTTGAGCAGCAGAAGCACCGTCTATTTTTGCTGCTTCATAATATTCATCAGGTATACTTTGCATACCTGCCAATAATGAGACCCCAAAAAAGGGAAAACCTCTCCATACGTTTGCAACTATAACCGCAAACAGCGCCAGGTTGGGAACAGCTAACCAGGGTATTTGTTCTTTAATAATTTTTAAGCTCATTAAAGTAATATTTAGAAAACCAACTTCTCCTTGAAAGATCCATACCCATATAAGTCCAGCAACCACAGTGGGAGTAATCCATGGCAGAAGGAAAAATCCTCTGAAAAATCGTAATCCTCTCACTCCTCGGGAAAGTGAAAGAGCCATAATCATACCTAAACCAAGTTTTATACTCACTGCTCCAAAAGTATATATAAAACTATTTCTTACAACTCTGTGGAACACCCAATCGTGTAAAAGGTCAATATAATTGCCAAGACCTACAAAAATAGGAGGAAAGCCTACTAACTTACGGGTGAGACTTATGAAAATACCGTTAATAAAGGGATAAATCATCAAACTAAAAAAATATAGAATTAAAGGTAATATAAATATCCAGGCAGTTTTTTCTTCTCGAAGGAAGAAGCCCTCCTTAGTCTTCTTTTTTTGTATCATTTTTTGATTTTCAATCAGGGAGGTGAGCAGTAAATAAATCCTCACCTCCCTGACTCCAAATTTACTTAATGAGGTAATATCTTGTATATCTCTTCTTTCTTCTTGTCAGCAGTCTTTATAGCCTCATCCATACTGGCATGTTTTGTTATAATGCTTTGGAGCATATCCATATCGATAAAGGAGGCAACAACAGAAGCTGCTGCAGGTGTCACCGGACCCGGATAACCGGGTAAACCAGTATACTTACCAGCTTCCATACATGTTAATCGATTAGAATTTTCTTTCCAGAAGTCTAATTTGGTAAAATAGTAATAAGCTGGAGAAACCTGGCCATAAGCAGACTCGATAAACTTTTGATGAGGACCCTTAGATAAAAGGTATTTTATTAAACTCTTGGCTAACTCCGGATATTTCGTATTTTTAAAGATACCAAGAACCATTAGCTCTGGAATACTTACTCGTAAACCATCAGGTCCGGCGGGAGTTAATGCAAGAACAGTCTTATCTTTAAGAGGATGGTTTTCCGATACTAATCTATACCATATACTGGGACCATTCCAGGTAAATGCAATCTCTCCTCGTAACCAAGCTTCATTGTTGCTGTAACCTTTCCAGGCAAGGCAGTCGGGAGGGGTCAGTCTTGGTTTTCCTGTGTAGATCTCTGTCGCCCACTTTATTGCCTCTCTTGCTTTGGGTTGGTTGAAATAAGGTTTAAAATTTCCCTCTTTATCGGCAAAGGAACCTCCATAGCTATATAAGACACCTTGCCAGCAGTTGTATCCGTCGGATTGGTAAGTCCAGGCTTGACCGATAGGATAAGACATATATCCTGCATTTTTAATTTTTTTCGCTATTTCGATAATCTCTTCCCAGGTTTGAGCAACTCCTGCTCCTACTTTATCTAGAAGGTCTTTACGATGATACATTAGATTTACTAATTGATAATGAGGCACTGCATATATTTTTCCATGGTAGGTGATTCCGAGTTCCAGATTGGGTAAGATTCTCTCATTAAGAGAGTTTATTTCATTAAAGAGGTTCTTAACTTCCATCAACTTCCCCATAGCAGCAAAACGTATAGCATCAAAACATTCCATCTCCCCTACATCTGGTAAAGCACCTGTCTCGATACCACTTGTGTATTTTACCGACATAGTGTCAAAAGTAAAAAAATCAATTTTAACTTTAACTCCATTTTTTGCTGCCCATTCTTGAACATTTTTTTCAAGAGCTTCGTTCGCAGGTGGAACGTAACTTTTCAAATACCAGAAGGTCAAAGTAGGTTGAGTAAAAGCAACTCCACTTATACATCCCACCATTAATCCTATCACTATAAAATAACTTAATATTTTCCTGTACATAAAATCCTCCCTTTCTACCATATACTCTTGTTAAAAAATTACCCCTCCCCCCCTTTCTTAAAATGCATCACCTCCTCTGCAGGGGAAATTATATGTGCAAAGGAAACATATTTCCTTATTCTATTTATGTTATCCTATACATGCAATATTTATGCCAAAAAGTTCAAATAAGAAATTAAAATCCAATCTATTTCAAAAATTATTAAAATTAAGGATTGTTCTTTAAATCCAATTTTTTTGTCAAAAAAATGAACAATTTGTTTATTTTTTAAACCATCTTGGTTATCCGGTTAAGCTTTTCAATCTCTTCCATAAAGTTGTGCGGCTTATACCAAGTTCTTTTGCTATTTC
>CAYRAK010000136.1:0-4120 GCA_964422215.1 uncultured Clostridia bacterium
TGTTGTAAAAATGTTAAAGAGGATATCCTGCTACTGTGGGAAACTACATTGTAGTAATTTGCTTTCGTTACCTTAAAGGTTTTGTAGCTTGGTGCAGGTAAAGGAGTCTATTCAACCAAATTTAATTCATAATATTTAAGATTATCAATTTTGAAGCTTCTTTTTAGTAAGTAGCTTACTTTTACATTATTTACAAATAGAGTATAATACAAAGTGGAAATACCATTATGGAGGTGAGGAAGATGAGAGGATGGATAATAGGAATGTTTTTCATGAGTCTACTGATAGTTTTCGCTTCTTTTTCTTTAGCTGAGGAAAATCAAAGTCCTTTAAGTTTGACTATAAGTCTGGATAAGAAAGAATATCAGGTAAACGAGCCTATACAGTGCACCTTGATTTTAGAAAATATTAGCGAACACTCATTGGTAGTAAATAAAAGGCTTTTATTAAACTACGATGCCACTTTCCCTCACGAAGTTCTTTTTAAAATCATTGGACCCGACAACAAACCATTAGAGTTTATTCCCATAGTTAAAGCAGGTTTGCCTAAAATTGAAGATTTTATCCCCCTCTTACCCAAGGAATTCATCATAAAGATTTATCAATTGGACCGTTACTTTTCTTTCAGTAAAAAAGGAAAATATACTATCCAGGCTACTTATGAAAATTATTACCAACCTTCGAGTATGAAAGTGTGGACAGGAAGTATAAAATCGAATATAGTCAAAATCAAAGTAAAATAAAAAATTTAAAGAGGGTAAATTATGAAAAAGTTATTTTTTATACTAGTTGCTGGTTTTTTATTATTCTTTTTTGTTCCTAACCTGGGAGCTTTAGCTCAGCCTCCCTCTGCTAGCAAGGTCATAAGGCTCCAAGAAGCGATAAATAAGGCAAATGACTTAAAAAACAGGCTTTGCAAAAAAGGAAGAGGAAATTTACACCTATCATTCCGTTTCTTGGGAGACTTCAATGAATGGTATTTATGCTACTTTACTTTTTAATCTTCCCAGAACCTGGTTTAATCTTAATTTTGCTGCTCAGTTTGGCAGTTATGAAGCGAGCTACCAAAGAGAGGGAAAAATAATTGAAGGAGAATTTGAATACGGAGAATTAGCAGAAGGAAAGGGTAGGGATAGTGGCTACAAAATATCTCTGGGTACGGAGTTTAGTTTGTCTCAAAACCTTTCTCTTTTTGTCGAGGCTGGATACCGGAACTTATTGATAACAGCAAAGGGAGATTTATCTCACATAGGAATAGAGGACAGAGAAAAGGAAGAGATTGAACTTGATTATAGTGGAACCGAGATAAAAGTAGGTTTAGTGGGGAGGTTTTAAAAAATTTTTGAGATAAAACCAAAAATAACCTGAACTTATTTATCTTTCATACACGTACCGGAGAAATCACACTCTGGAAGAAAAACCATAAATGGTTATTATTTGATATAATTCATTCTACAAAGGAAAGGCTAATATAATGAGACGAACAAAAATAGTTTGTACTATTGGTCCTGTTTCTAATTCTTACAGGTCAATAAAAAAACTCATAAAAGAAGGCATGGATGTAGCTCGTCTTAATTTTTCTCATGGAACTTACGAGGAACATTCACTTGTTATAGAGAATATAAAACGGGCCTTCCTAGAAATAGGAAAGCCTATTGGTATTCTTCAAGACTTGAGTGGTCCCAAAATCAGAACAGGCCTGATTCAAAATAGTCCTGTTTTTTTGAAAGAGGGAAGTTCTTTTACTCTCACAACACGCGATATATCTGGGAATGAGAAGGAAGTATCTATTACTTACCCACTTTTACCTCAAAAAGTTAAAAAAGGAGAAATTATTCTTCTTGCCGATGGCTCTTTAGAGCTTAGAGTTGAGAAAATAACTTCTACAGATATTAGGTGCCGAGTGATAAAAGGAGGGGAGCTAACTTCCCATAAAGGAATAAATTTGCCAGAGTCTTCCCTTGAAATTCCTTCTTTAACACCCAAAGATAAGGAAGACATTCTTTTTGGAATAGAGAAAAAGGTTGATTTTATAGCTATTTCTTTTGTTAGAAAAGCAGAAGATATCCTGAAAGTGAGAAATATTTTAAAAGAGAAAAAAGCAGAGGATATTTCTCTAATAGCAAAGATAGAAAAGCCCGAAGCAGTAAATGAGATTGATAGTATAATTGAGGTAGCAGATGGAGTAATGATAGCAAGAGGAGACCTTGGAGTTGAGATACCTCTTCAAAAAGTTCCTATCGTACAGAAAGAGATTATAAAAAAATGCAATTTAAAAGGAAAACCTGTAATTACTGCTACTCAAATGCTTGAATCAATGGTAGATAATCCTCGTCCTACAAGAGCAGAGGTTACTGATATAGCAAACGCTATATTTGATGGAACTGACGCAATTATGCTCTCAGAAGAGACAGCTATCGGAAACTATCCTATAGAAGCAGTCAAAATGATGAACAAGATAGCAATTGAAACTGAAAAAGCTTTAAATTATAAAAAAATCCTTGAAGAAAGAGCACTTTCAGTAAAGCCTACCATTCCTGATGCAATAAGCCATGCTACTTGTCAAATTGCTCAGGATTTAAAAGCAGCAGCTATTGTTACCTTTACTTTTTCTGGAAGTACCGCTCGTATGGTTGCAAGATATAGACCTTGTGTACCAATCATAGCAAGAAGTCCCAAGAAAAGCACTGTGAAGAAATTAACTCTTTGTTGGGGAGTTTATCCTCATGAGAGTAAAGAGATAAAAAATACAGATGATATGATTCAGAAGGCTAAAAATACCGCTTTAAAAACGGGTCTTGTTCGAAGAGGGGAAAAAATCGTGATTACAGCAGGTATTCCCTTTGGAATTGCAGGTACCACTAATTTAATAAAAGTAGAGGTAGTTGATTAAAGAGTTGACTAGTTTATTCGAATTGAAGCCCATCTTCAAAGTAAAAGGTAAAAGATGGAACTTAATAAACGAGAAAATTAGGAAGAGGGTGATTTTTTTATTATAGTATATAAAAAAATTCCACTTAAAATTCCCATAAGATAATAAGAATGAGGAGCCCAATATTCTCCTTTTATATCAAATTCCATGGTTAATAGAAGTCCGAATTCATCTGTAATTAAGCCAAGGCCTACTCCAAAAATAATGACATTGAACATTTTAATCTCTTCAATGTATCCTTCTCTATTCCAGAATAGGAAAAACCAGTTGGAAAGAGCAAGTAGGAAGATTCCTAGATAAAAATGATGAACATGATAATCAGAAACTCTGAAAAAATTAAGAAAAGGTCTTCCTGCCTCGATCCACATAACTATACACCTTGAAAGTAAAATAGTAAGTAAGAAAATAACAAAAGCAATAAAGGGAAATTTTTTATTTCTTTTGATTATGTAAATGTTATATATTCTCTTGCTATGATTTATTATTTTTTTTATTAAGACTGTCAGGTTAATTTTTCTCATTCGTTATTTGCAAAGAGAAACTTTCTGACAAGTTCCATTTCTCTTTTTATTCTCTCTTTTAGTTGAAGACTATCTTCCAATGTTCCCGGGGGTGGAGCTATCTTTTCTGCTGCTTTTAATTTTACAAGAGCAAGAGCAAACTTTTTCTTTCTGCACAATTTCTTTGCTACCCTCAGAAAGGTAAGAGCAATCTCTCTTCTTTCTAATAACTGAAGTTTTTCTACAGCTTTCTCATTTTCAGGTTCGAGCTCCAAAACTATTTCATAATCTTTCCTTGCTCTTTCAAAAGCTCCTTTTTTCTCGTTTTCTATGCCTCTCTGGTAGATTTTAACAGGGTTGGCAATTTCTTCTGCAATTTCCTCTTCTCCGGGAAAAAGTAAAGTACTTGTTACGAAAAACACAAGACAAACACATGCTCCAAAGAGATACCACCCTGATCTTCTCTTCAGGAAAGTGTTGATGATAAAGGCGCAGCTGGTAAATAGGAGGAAGCCAAAAAAACTTACTATTCCTATTATATTCCAGAAAAATTCCCACATTATGAAACCTTGGATTAAAAAGATTATGCAATAAGAGCAATCTTACGTCAAGGCTACACATTTAAGTCATATAAAATTTGGAAGAAATTAAAAATTTATTGAAGAAAAAAAAGATAAAGCTTACTTAT
>CAYRAK010000137.1:0-4054 GCA_964422215.1 uncultured Clostridia bacterium
TCATACAACTATTGCACCCAACACATCTATTTAAATCCACAAATACTCTCTTCATTACATCCCCCCTTACTGATACATAAGAGGCTTTAGTTTTAAAGCCTTTCTTTTTTTGTCTATATGCTCTATCATTAAATGAGCTGCTTTTATAGGATCCTGCTCAAAGGCAAATTTTCCACCGAGAATATTCTCTACCTCATTGCAGAGAAAGTTTGTTACATTTTTACTCCCAAGAATAGGAAAAGGCATTCCAAGGACAGTAAATACACCAGATGCTACAAAATAAAATGCTATAGACACAGCCTTTTCACTCATCCATTCAGGAGCAGCACCTGCAACCGGAAGGTCACTTATATCCTCACCTAACCCTCCCTCAAGAACAACATTTGTAAGGGCAATTAAAATTCTGCTGTTGTCAACACAGGAGCCAACATGAAGAACTGGTGGAATACCTACTGTCTCACATATTTCCTGCAAACCTTTACCTGCATATTTAAAGGCAGCCTCAGGCTGCAGAAGCTCTGCCTCTGCATCTGCTATTGCAGAACACCCTGTTACAACAACAAGAACATCGTTTTTAATAAGCTCCTTTGCCATCTCAACATGAGCGTAATTATGGGTTATCTTAGGATTATTACATCCAACAACCCCTGCGAGACCTCTCAGCCTTCCCTGAATTATAGCATCATTTAAAGGTCTGTAAGTTGCTCTGTAGGTTCCTCCTAGAAAATTGTAGATATTTTCTGCGGTAAATCCTGCAACAAGATCTTGATTGTGATCGGGTATTAAAACATTACCATTTCTATTAGGAAAATTCTCAATAGCCATTTTAAGTATCTTCTTTGCTATATTATAAGCCTCTTCCTCTTTAAACTCAACATGAGTCACACCAGGTGCTTTATTCTTTGGAGAAGTTGTAACAAGCTTTGTGTGAAAAGCACTTGCAACAGTTGATAATGCAGGCATTATACACTGGACATCTACCATCATTAAATCAACTACCCCTGTTAAAATGGCAAGTTCCTGTTGTAGAAAATTTCCTGCAACAGGTATACCATGACGCATTAAAATCTCATTTGCGGTACAGCATATACCGACGAGATTTATACCCTTTGCTCCTTTCTCTTTTGCAAGTTTTACTACCTCAGGGTCCCTCGCTGCATAAACCACAACATCTGATAGAGTGGGCTCATGTCCATGCACCACTACATTAACCTCATCTTTCGATAATGTCCCAAGATTCACTTTTCCTAAAATTGGGGTGGGAGAACGAAAAAGAATGTCAGAAAGATCTGTGGCAACCATTGAACCTCCCCAACCATCAGACAAGGCAGTTCTAAATCCATGCATCAGAATATTCTTATAATCTGTGTCAACCCCAATATGAGTTCTGTGCATCATTTCAACTATTTCCCTATCAATTCCCCTTGGCATAATTCCAAGCTCTCTCCAAACCTTTACCCTTTTCTCAGGAGCCCTTAGGGGCATCTTTATATATCCATGTTGTCTTCCAAACTCCTCTAAAATTTTCTCTGCAAGCTCTTTTGCAATTTCTTCCTTGCTCCTTCCCTCAACTTTTACTCCGTACTCATCTGCCAGTTTTTTTAGCTTTACTTCATCTTTTATAGTGTAAGCGTCTGTCTTTCCTTCTGCTGCCAGCAAAAGAGCATGAGTAATATCACGTCCATGGTCAGAGTGAGCAGCTGCTCCCCCTGCAATCATTCTTCCAAGATTTCTTGCTACAATTGTATCAGCTGTTGCACCACATATTCCAGTTTGTTCCTCCTCTGCAAAAGGATCAATCCGACATGGTCCCATATTGCATATCCTGCAACATATCCCCAGGCTTCCAAATCCACACTGAGGTTGCATTGCCTCATATCTGTCCCAGGCTGTGAGAATACATTCATTATTTGCTCTTTCCAACATATACTGGCTTGCTTTATCAAAGCTCCTTTTCTGCAGCTTATTTTTATCCATAATCTCTCTCCTGGATTAAATTTTTTGCTATCACCCCTATCTCTTTTCTAAATTGCTTCCCTTTTTCCCAAATAGAACAATTTTTAATATCAGCTTCAATAATAGCCTCATCAAAACTTATAAATCCGAGAAATTTAAAATCAGACATTTCTGACATAATATAGTCTTTATCCTCTTTTTCACGTATTTTGTTTCCAACGGCTAAAATATTTTTTATTCCTATCTCGGAGGCAAGCTTCTTTATACGAAAAGCTGTCTCCACACTTCTTTTTCCCGGTTCAACAACTACAACCAATTTATCCACCGCCTTCGCAGTTCCTCTTCCTAAGTGTTCTATGCCTGCCTCCATGTCTAAAACTACAACTTCGTCTCTTTCTACTAAGAGATGGGAAAGAAGCGATTTTAAAAAAGCATTCTCTGGACAGGTGCAACCCATACCTCCTCCCCTTACTGTTCCCATAACTGCAAGTTTTATACCATCATATTCTACAAAATATTTATCCGGTATATCATCAACCCGGGGATTCATTTTAAAAAAGGGTGCTCTTGTACCAGGTTTTGCACCAGTTCTTTCCTCTATTAGCTTCTTCATCTCTATCAGGGGGGTAATATTTGATGGGTCAGGGAAAGAGAGGGTGAGAGCAAGGTTAGCATCAGGGTCAGCATCAATAGCAAATACTGACTTTCCCTTTAACGCAAAGTATTTAATTAAGCCGGCAGCAAAGGTGGTCTTACCTACACCCCCTTTGCCAGTAACTGCAATTTTCATTTATTAGAAACCTTCTTGTTTCTTTAGATAGGAGTCTGTAGCTTTTTATATATCTTAAGGTGGCAAACAAACTATCATAGTATAACTAAAAAATTTTTCAGTGTCAAGCAACGCAAGTTAGGATTTTTGTAGTCTACCTAGTCCATCATGTGGTGACATTGTTAAAATTCTACAGACAATATCCGGATACTTAGCTATAAATCTAAGCTCCTCTTCCACAAGTGGTTTTTGATTATGAACATTAGCGTATCTTACAAGTTCTAAAATTTTAGTCGCCTCTTTATCATCATGAAATTCAATCTCCAGTTTTTCATACACATTTCTAAAGCCCTTTATCCCTGAATACTCACCAACAGTAATCTGCCTTCCCGTATCTATAATTTCCGGCTCACCTCTTCCAAGCTCCTCAAAATCATAAAGTTCATAGTTCCTTCTATCTTTTAGTGCTCCATCTGCATGAATACCTGACTCATGGGCAAAGGCATTTGCTCCTACTCCTGGTTGATTTATAGGAATAGGTATGCCAAAGGCATAAGAGGCATATTTACATAAACGCCATGCTACTTTTAGATTTATGTTTTCATCTAAAGTATACTTTCCTTGAATACCACTTCCATACTTTATAGCCAGTATAACGGCAACTAAATCAGCATTTCCGGCACGTTCTCCCATCCCATTGACACAGGTATTTATGTAGGCATCCTGACCTGCATCATTTGCCGCTATTGCTCCACAAACAGAGGTTGCAACAGCCATTCCCAAGTCATTGTGACAATGAAGTTCGATAGGCATTTTCACAGTTTCAGCAAGTTTTTTCACTCGTTCATATATAGTAAAAGGAGTATCGTAACCTAAGGTATCACAGTAACGAATTCTATCTGCTCCTGTTTCTTTTGCCGCTTGGGCAAATTCAATAAGATAGTCCATATTAGTTCTTGAAGCATCCTCTGCATTCACACCAACAGATTTTATTCCCAGATCCTTCACAAGTTTTACAGCATCCACCATTTCACTTATTACTGAAGCATGGTCTAATTTTCCCTTGAATTTGTGTATAATCATTTGATCTGAAGTAGATATTGAAAGGTTTAAATGTTCTATTTCAGGAACCAATTTAAAGGCAAGCTCCACATCCTTTTTAATTGCTCTAACCCAACCACCTAGACGCATTCTTCCAAATACACCCATCCTTGCAAGTTCTAAATTTGCATTAAGATAATTTGTCTCATGGTGAGTTACAGGAAAGCCAAACTCGGACTGAAATATTCCCATCTGGGAAAGATAAAAGTTAATCATTGTTTTCTGAAG
>CAYRAK010000138.1:0-4045 GCA_964422215.1 uncultured Clostridia bacterium
CAAGAACCATAGCTTTCATAGAATCAGCAGGTCTTTTAACTGTAAGTCCCACACCAGATGCACAAACCTTCCCTTGATGAATAGCTGAAATAAAACCTAAAACAGCGATAGGTAAAGCGGCGAAGAAAAGATTAAGTCCTTGGGAGATATCCAGCGAAAGAGGAGCCCCAGCTAAGAGGTTCACCTTCATTATTAAAAGGAAAGCCGCAATAAATCCGTAGATCCCTTGTGTTCCTGGTAATGCTGTAAGAATGAGATATCTTCCAAAATTCTCAGGATCCTCGGTCATAGCTCCAGCTGCTGCCTGCCCAGCATAGCCAATTCCTATGCTGGACCCCACACCCGCTAATCCTACGGCAAGTCCTACCCCAAACAAAGCTAATGCAAGACCCATGGTCATCTGCTATCCTCCTTTTTTATAATCACCTTATTTTTCTTGTTTTACAGGCTGACCCAAATTTTGGGAAAGTTTTTCCTTCAAACTTTTAATTCTGTCTCTATATATAGCTGCTGATTCAAAATCCAGCTCTTCTGCTGCTTTTTTCATCTTTTTCTCTAAAACTTTTATAAGAGCCGGAATATCCTCAATTGGAGGAGAATAATCAGCTTTTTTCTCTGCAACTTTTACAACTTGCTCAAATCTTTCAGAGGTATAGGTTTCAATGTCTGCAAGAATTGATTTTTGTATAGTCTTTGGAGTGATATTATGTTTCCTATTGTACTCGAGCTGAATTTTTCTTCTTCTCTCGGTTTCCTCTATTGCCTTCTTCATGGCAGAGGTCATCCTGTTTGCATAGAGGATAACTTCTCCATCTATATTGCGGGCAGCTCTTCCAGCAATTTGGATTATTGAAGTTTCTGAGCGAAGGAATCCTTCTTTATCTGCATCTAAAATGGCAACTAAGGATACCTCAGGAAGATCAAGTCCTTCCCGGAGAAGGTTTATTCCTACTAAAACGTCAAATTCTCCTTTTCGCAGATCTCTTAGTATTTTCGATCTCTCTATAGTTTCTATCTCAGAATGAAGATATCTCACCCTCACCCCAAGTTCATCAAGGTATTCTGTTAGATCCTCTGCCATTCTCTTGGTCAAAGTTGTCACAAGAACTCTTTGCTGTTTTTCAACTCTTTTTTTAATTTCCTCCAAAAGGTCATCTACAGGATTAGTGGCAGGCTTTACTGTAATTTTTGGATCTACAAGACCTGTTGGCCGAATAAGCTGTTCAACTACCTGAGAACTTCTTTTAAGCTCATAAGGTGAAGGAGTCGCTGAAACATATATCACCTGATTTATAAGACTTTCAAACTCAGAAAATTTAAGTGGCCTGTTATCGTATGCAGAGGGAAGGCGAAATCCATATTTTACAAGATTATCCTTCCGTGATTTATCTCCGTGATACATTGCACGAAGCTGAGGAATAGTTTGATGGGACTCATCTATAAACATAAGATAATCTTTTGGGAAATAATCGAGAAGACAAGCAGGTCTTTCTCCTGGTGCTCTTCCATCAAAATAGCGAGAGTAGTTTTCAATTCCTGTGCAGTATCCTACCTCTTTTATCATCTCCAAATCGTAGTTTGTCCTCATTTCAAGCCTTTCTGCCTCAAGAAATTTCCCTTCCCTCCGAAGTTCTTTTAGCCTTTGCTTTAATTCTTTCCGGATAGCATCAATAGCATAAGATATTCTATCAGGAGGTGCAAGGTAATGAGTTGCAGGGTAGATATATATCTCTTCCACCTTCTCATTACATTTGCCGGTAAGGGGATTAAAAAGAGAGATACCCTCCACTTCATCTCCCCAAAGTTCAATCCTTATAGCCTCCTCCTCATAAGCAGGAAAAACTTCAATAACATCCCCTCTTACTCTAAATTTTCCTGGAGAAAAATCTATATCATTGCGCTCATACCTTATCTCAACAAGCTTCCTTAAAATATTGTGTCTGGATATTTCCTCTCCTACACGAAGATGAAGGAGCATTTCCTTGTAATCTTTGGGATTACCCAAACCATAGATACAACTCACACTTGCCACTACAATAGTATCTGAACGCTCCAGGAGACTTCTTGTTGCAGAATGACGCAACATATCTATTTTCTCATTTATAGACGCATCTTTTTCAATGTAGGTATCTGTTTGAGGAACGTAAGCCTCCGGCTGATAATAATCATAGTAGGAGACAAAATACTCCACCCGATTGTTGGGAAAAAGAGAGGAAAATTCGCTGAAAAGCTGCGCTGCCAAAGTTTTATTGTGGGATATTATTAAGGTGGGTTTTTGTATATTTTGAATAACGTTGGCCATAGTAAATGTTTTTCCACTCCCGGTGACCCCTAAGAGAGTCTGCTCTCTGTATCCTTTGAGAACTCCCTCGGTTAGCTTTTCAATAGCCTGGGGCTGATCTCCCTGAGGTTTTAGGTGAGTTATAAGCTCAAATTTACGGTTTATCATTAAATTATATTCTCCTATTTTTCCTCAAAAATTTTTCTGTACTCTGGTACAACATCTTGGGTAAAAAGATTTATCCCCTCTTCGGTCTTTGGATGTCCTAGCATTTCCTCAATTACAGAAAAAGGTATAGTAGCGATGTGTGCTCCAACTTCAGCCACCTCTCTTACCTGCCTTGCATTACGTATACTGGAGGCAATTATCTCTGTTTTTATTCCATAGGTTGAGTAAATTCTTGCAACTTTAGCAACAAGATCAACTCCACTTGATATGCCGTTATCTTTTCCAAGCTCGGCTCTACGTGCAACCTCCTCTTGTTGGTATATATAACCAATACCTTCTTCATCCTCTACATACTCCTCAATTTCCTCCTCAAGCATCTGATATCTTATTTCTTCCATTAGTTCAAAATTAAAATAATCGCCTTTTTTAAATTTGATACCCAAATTTTTACGAATGTAATCATCAACCCTTCCTGCAAAAGGACTTGCATACTTTGCTCCAGCTTTTGCTGCTAAGAGAGCCTGCTCCGGGGTCATTATTAACGTGCAGTTTACAGGTATTCCTTTCTCACTTAATTTTTTTATAGTTTTAAGTCCCTCATAATTTGTGTGAGAGCAACCTGGAGTATAGGTATTAATTGGTATTTTTATCACTACATTCTCAGCAATAGGGTTAAATTTCTCATACAAAGTTATAGCTTCATCGAACATCCTCTCTGCAGTAAGGCTTATAACCTCTAGACTCACAGGATGCCCTTTTCCTACTGTTTTGCAAATTTCTTCAATATAAGAAGATATATCGATATTTTCTCCTCGCTCTCTTAGAGCATCAACTGCCTTTTTTATAAGAGAAGGGTTGGTAGTTACTCCATCAACAATTCCCCAACTGCAAGCCTCTTTAATTTCATCAAGCTTAGCTGTGTCTATGAATATTTTCATTATTCTCCCCTTTAGAATTAATTTTTATCTTTTAAGTTACCTAAAGCTTGGATATATTTATAGTAAGTTTATCTACCCCAGTCAAGAAACAATTGTAGCCTCAGAGCTTTTCCATTTTCTCCCCAATCTGAAAGCTTTAAGATTACACTCCACAGTATGAGATGGCACCATATTTTCTATTATTTTTTCCCAAGTTGAAAGAGAAAAAGGAAGAAAACAAGATAAAACTCCTAGTAGAGCAACATTTATCACCTTTAAATTTCCTGCTTTCTCTGCTAGTGCAAGTCCATCTACTTTTATGAGACAAAATTTTTTTCTTTCTAAGATTGAAAATATATCCTCAGGATACTTCTCTTTACCGAGACTAACTCCTAGAGGGGGTATTTTCATATCATTTACTATTAAAATCCCATCTTTTTTTAAATACGAAGAGAACCTCAAAGCCTCAAGCTTCTCCAGGGCAACTAGAAAATTAGCCTCACCTTTTTTAATCAAAGGAGAAAAGACCTTTTCTCCAAATCTTACCTCTGAAATGACACTTCCTCCTCTTTGAGCCATTCCATGAATTTCAGATTTTTTCACATCATACCCTTCACGGAAGGCAACTTCAGCTAAAATATCTGAAGTCAAAAGAATCCCCTGTCCACCAACTCCCACA
>CAYRAK010000139.1:0-4005 GCA_964422215.1 uncultured Clostridia bacterium
ATACAAAGAATAAAGGAGGCGATGATCACCTCAGGTCTTCCAGAACCTGAGTTTGAAGCTTACGTCAGGGAAGTGGAGCAAGATCCTTTATTTAAAGTTCTGAACAAGCACTACCAAATTATTCATTATAGAAGATTTTCTGATGTTAGAGATGCAAAATTATCTCAGCTTAAAGAAGAGGTTATAGGTGGACAGGGAAATATTGATCCAGAAGATCTACTATCTGATACATCTGTCTTTGAGATAGTTAAGAGGGTGGGAGAAACAATTGGAGAGAAAAATTTTAGGAAAATCCTTACGGGAAAGAAGGATATTAAAGAAGTGATAAGAGAATACAAATTACCTCAATATGAGGTAAAGATTTTTCAGGATTTTATAAATAAGTTTCAATTACAACAAATAACCAATCCTTCTTCCTCACCCTCTTCTGATCCTTCTAAGTATTCTCGATTTTTTTTAATCGCTGCTTTAGAATGGGAAAAGGATCAGTTGATTATTCGACCAGTTAAAAATGAAAGCCACCTTGTAAAAGGAAAATACTGCATTGATTATCAGAAATTTGAAAAGCTGGTAAAAACAGGAGAAATTAAAAAATCCGAAGCAGACAAAATGATGAAGATTTTTAAAACACTTGATATGATTAATCGGCGGACCACTACAATATACAGAATCCTGCATTTTCTAAAAGAGTTTCAGCTTCCCTTTTTCAAATCGGGGAATACTCTGGATCTTCTTCCTTTAAGTCAAAGTGAACTTGCAAGACATCTTAATTTCAATCCAAGCACAGTAAGCCGGGCTATTGCCGACAAAAGTATTCTCACTCCCCAGGGGGAGGAAAAGCCCATTAAATTTTTCTTTTCTCGACATTGGACAAAAAATCTTATTAGAAAGATTATTTTTCAGGAAAAAGAAGAAATTAAAAAAGGCATTTCTTTTTCTCCTCTCACTGATAAGCTTATCCAGCAGAAAATAAGTAAAGAATATGGAATCCACCTTTCAAGACGAAGCATTGCCAAATATAGAAAGATGTTAGGTATTCCCTCCTCACAAAAAAGAAAAAAGAATATATAAAGTTTAAGATTTTATTATTTCCTGCCGATAAATATATCTTAGAATGTGGTAATTACCACATTCTATTGTTCTTCTCTATTGTTGCTATTTTTAAGTGGTGTATTTGTTATTTTTGACAATTGAAGAGCATCAGGACCTTCAAAAAAAGATAGGATTTTGTGGAAAGTGCTGGAGAATTCCTCTTTTTGAAATGATTTATAAATTTCAATATACTCATTAACTGATGGTAATGATATATTAGTAATTTTTGTAATACTGGAAGCTTTGTTTCCCTGGCGGTAGAGCAGGCTAACTTTAATGAAGTCATTGATACATTTTATTATATAGTTTTCTGGATACTGTGTTACTCGGGCAACTTCCTCCTCGCTGGCACCTTCAATATACATTTTAACAATTTGATGTTTCTCTAAAGATGCTTTTCTCTGAGGTGAAAGTTTAGCCCGGGTTTTTACAATGATACCCCGAGATTTAAGCTCTTTTATATAATCTACAACAGTTCTTCTATCGACAAACAGGATGTTGGCAATCTCGCTTTCACTTAAAGATCCTCCTTGAATGAAGGCTTCCTGGGTAATACGTTGAATCACTTTCATCTTTAATTCTTTTAATCCATATCTCTTGCAGTACTCTATATCTTCTGGAGCATGGACAGTTAACTTTACCGGTATAAATTGACAACTGTCTAAGCGTTTTCCAGGAGGTTCGGTATTGCTGACTGTGAGAATTAGAATTTGTCCTATTTTTATTGAATCAGTAGCAAGAAGGTCAATTAATTTTAAGACATCTTTCACTAATGCTTCAGAGATGGCAGGGGGCAATTTATAGCGGGTCTTAAAATAGTGAGATATAAAGTTTGTAAGAATATTTCCAGTCTCTTTCTTTTTTAGGGCAGCTGACATTTTATCAATCACCTCCTATGAGAAATTTCAACAAAAGATAAGTTAAAGTAAATAGAATGAGGCAAATAACACATACTATCTTGATCCAAAATGTCAGAGAAAAAACTGATACTAATTGTTGATGATGTAAGATTGTTTCATCTTACTATCCAGCAAGCTTTAGCCTGTGAGGAGTATGAATTGGTATTTAAAACCACGGGAAAAGATGCTCTTGAATTTATAATGAAAAGGAAGATACATCTTCTCATTTTAGATTTATATTTACCAGACATGAATGGTCTGGAAGTGCTAAGAAACATAAGAAGAATTGACCAGAGACTTACAGGAGTCTGCGATGAGGAGACTATATCTCAACTAAAAAATTTCCCTGTAATAGTTGTTTCCGCTTTTCTCCAGGACAGACTAATAAAGGAAATAGAGAGAATGGGAGTAGCTGGATGTATGGCTAAGCCTGTAAGTAAAAGTAAACTTAGAGCAATAGTTGAAGAGGCTTTAAGAAAGGGATATGGTGCTCGATTTGCAGGAAAGAAAGTA
This sequence comes from uncultured Clostridia bacterium, assembly GCA_964422215.1. GTDB lineage: Bacteria > Aerophobota > Aerophobia > Aerophobales > B3-G15 > CAYRAK01. The sequence goes on from CAYRAK010000139.1 coordinate 2,505, forward strand.
ATTATGTGTGTGGATAATGAACATCGAGTAAGAGAGTTTTATCAAGGCGCATTAAGTGATGCCGAGTATGATGTTATAACTTCTGTCAACGCAGTTGAAGCACTGGAGAAGATAGAGTTTCAACATATAGATTTAATTATTACAGAATTGAATCTTCCAGAGATGAGTGGATTGGAATTTCTTCAAATTTTAAATGAGAGTGCCAAACATATTCCTATTATAATAGTGAGCACTGTAAGCGAAGAAAAAGTCAGACAACAAACTGGGGATCTGCCTGTTCAAAAAATTTTATCGAAACCTGTTAATTTAAATGAGCTGCGAAAATGCATCAAGGAGATTCTTAATCCCCTCGAATAAAAAATCTTTTTAACTTTAGACACCTTCTTGACTAACTTACTAAATTATAGAATAATTTCCTTTGATCCTTCTAGGTTTCTGTTTCTAACTGTAAAAAGGTAACTACTATGGAAATCATTAAAGGAATGTTAGCTAATCCTTATTTTAAGGCTGCCTTTGCTTTTATTATATTTTTTATAGGAGCAAGATTTATTTATTTTATGATTACTTCTCTTGCTGCCAAATGGGCAAAAAAGACCCCAAGCCAACTTGATGATATAATTCTTTCCAAAATAAATTTTCCTGTGTTTTATCTCATAATTTTATATGGAATAACAACAGCAGTTGCTTTTCTTCCTATATCAATTTCATTTAAGACAGTTTTGTCTAGGGCAATAATCTCCATAACCTTAATCATCTTATGTTACTTAGCTGCCTTCTTTTTAAATTTACTTATAAAAACATGGTTAAACAAAACCGAGGAAATTATCGGTAAGCATAGACAAAAGGATCTCCTAGCTGTTAGCAGAAAAATCCTAAACTTTGTTATTTTCATTCTCCTAATTATCTTTGTTTTAAGTATATGGGGAATAAAAGTTACAGCTCTTGTAGCAAGTCTAGGTATTGCTGGTATAGTTGTAGGTTTAGCCTTACAAACTACTTTAGCCAATATATTTGGCGGAATATTCCTTATCGCTGATGGATCTTTTAAAATAGGAGACTTTGTTCAGCTTGAAACTGGAGAAGCAGGGGAAATTATTGATGTTGGTTTAAGATCCACCCGAATAAAATCATTTGATGAGGGAAACGAGATCATTGTCCCGAATAGTATTTTAATGAACAGTAAAATCATAAATTACGGTCGCCCTGAAATTTACCTGAAAAAAAGAATAAAAATAGGAGTAGCTTATGGTTCAGATGTAAAGAAAGTTAAAAAGGTCCTTTTAGATTGTGCATCAGAAGTAGAGGAGATCCTAGAAAATCCTCCACCTCAGGTCTATTTTACAGAGATGGCTGATTTTTCCCTCAATTTTGAGGTAGTCTTTTGGATTAAAAATTACAAAAAAAGATTTGAAGCACAGGATAAATTTATCTCTCTATCTTATGAAAAGCTTCAGAATAACGGAATTCAGATTCCTTTTCCTACTAGAACTATCTATATAGA
>CAYRAK010000140.1:0-3985 GCA_964422215.1 uncultured Clostridia bacterium
TTGCAGTAAAACCTGGTTTTAATCTTGAATCTGGCCTGTCAAGTTCAATTTTCACCTTCACCACCACAAGACCTCCACTTGTTGTGGCTTCTCTTGCTATAGAGATAACTTTTCCGGGAAAAATTTCATCAGGATAGGCATCTACTTTCACATTTGCCTTTTGTCCCAGCTTTACCTTAGCAATATCTACCTCATCGACGCTTACCTCTGCAAATAACCTGCTTGTATCAATCAACCGCAGTATCTTATTGGAAGAAGAAGTACCAACTCCCGCAATAACCTCTCCTTTTTCCACATAAACCTTGGAAACAATACCTGAGAAAGGAGCCTTTATTACTGTCTCCTCAAGTTTCTTTTTTGCAAGCTCCAAGGCCAATTTCTTTTCTGTAACTTCTCTTTCCTTTCTCTTAATTTCCTTAGGTGATGCATGACTTAGCTTTGCAGATTCAAGCTCCAAGAGAGCATCTTCAAGGGCATTTTCTACCTGAAGAATGGAGAGCTTTTCCTCATCATCCTCTAGCCGCACAAGAACCTGTCCCTCCTTGACAAATTCTCCTTCTTCCACTAGAAGTTCTTCAATTATGGCACCACTTTTTTTAGCTTCTACATCAAGTTCAGCATTAGCTACAATAAATCCAGTGGCAGAAACAGTTTCAATGACATCTCCTCTTTGAACCGTAATAGTCTGAAAAAAGGTGTTTTCAGATTTGTCAGAAGAAGAAAGGCCAAACTTGTAGATAAAAATTGTCCCAATCACAACTGCAACACATATTATTGTTGTGATTAAAAGAATTATTCTTTTTCCTTTCATTTTAAATCTTTTCCCCTATATTTTTTAGAAGTTCTGTTTTTACAATTTCATAATCAGCAAGGGCGCTTAGATAGTCTATTTCAGCCTGTTTTAAGGATATCTCTCTTTCTCTCACCTCTTGAGGAGTTAAAATTCCCTGCGAGAACATTTTTTTTGCTATCTCAAGTGCTTCTTTTTGTTTTTCCTGGGAAAGTTTAAGAAAGATGATTCTTTTTTCCAGTCTCTTTAGCTTGTAGAAATTATCTCTTATCTTTGCACAAATTTCCTGTTTTAGCTTTTCAAAATTAAGTTTTTCTTTCTCAAGCTCTTTTTGTGCAATTTGAATTTCAGTTTTCCCTCTTTCCCCATCAAAAAGAGGTATCTCCACATATATCCCCACCCTGCATTCCTTTTCTTTTTGTCCCAGCTGGTTGTAGCTGTAACCTGCTAAAAGATTCAGTGAAGGAGATACCTCGCTCTTAGTTGATAGAAGATCAAGCTTGCGCATATTTATTGTAACAAGTTGCTGGTTTATTTGTCTGTTATTTTCTAGAGCCTTTTTAACCACCTCCTCCAGCTCTATTTTTAAAAGATGCTCTTCTATGGATGTTTTATCCTGCAAAATAATCTCTTCATCTGGTCTTATTTTTAGAAGCTCTTTAAAATTCATCATTGATTGAGAAAGACTACTTTCTGCTTGATAAAGTTCCTCTTCAGCCTTAATGAGCTCTATCTCTGCATCCATCAAATCTATCTTGCTTGCCATTTTTTTCTTTAGTTTATCCTTTACTATACTAAGATTCTCCTTTGCCTGTTCAAGAGAAAGTTTTTTAAGTTCATATTCTTTTTGGTGTTTTAGAATTTCATAAAATGAGGCTATAACAGTAAGTTTTATATTCTCAATCTTTTCCTCGGATGCTATCTTTTCTTTATCTAAATTCAGAAGAGATTTCCTTAAGGAAAGATAAGACAGGTTAAGTTTTGGAATGGGCAGAATTTTTTGAGTTAGAGTAAAAGATAAAGCAGCTTCAGTGCTTTCACTTTCCTCTTTCTCTCCAGTTATACCCAAGGTGGCATCCATTCCCCAGAGAGTGGAAAGATTTGTACTAAAATCTACCTGTGGACGGTACTCAAGAAAATTATATTTCCCTTCCCACTGTAGATATGCTGATAAATTTACCTGAGGTTTAAAGGAAGCCTTCTCTTTTTTAACTTCGAGTTTTACCTTTTCCAAGTCTTTTCTTGCAATCTGCACACCCAAATTATACTGCAAAGCTCTCTCAATACTATCCTGAAGGTTTAATACAGCAGGCTCTCCAGTAAAACCTGCACCAATCAGGAAAAAGCTCAACAAAATACCAAAAGCGATTTTTTTTCCCATGGGATTTATTCCTTTGAAGATGTTGAGGATCCTTTTTTGGTGTAATCAAAGTCTGTTGCCAGAGCCTTGATAAATTTTGCTTTTGCCAGGTTATACTCAAAAAGAGCACTAATTTTGTTAAGCTGTGCCTGAGTGAGATCAATCTGGGCATCAAGAAGTTCTGTAGCGTTGATAAGTCCTGCTTTATACTGCTTTTGAGCAATAGTATATATTTCTTGTTGGAGTATTTCTGTTCTTTCTGTTATCTTTATGTTTTCTCTTTTTTCCTCAAGATCTTGAAACAATTGATGAATCTCCCGGACAATCTGTCTTTTGATTTTCTCCAGATTTAGTTTAGCATTCTTAAAATTTATTTCTGCATTTTTCTTATCAAGCTCTGGAGTATACTCATTTTGAGAAAGATCCCACTTAATTTTTGCAAGCTCTAACTCATTTTGAGCTTTTCTAATTTCATATCTGTTCTTTAAAGCTTCCTCAATGCTTTTTTCAAGGGATATGTTTAAAGGTTCTACAGAAAAGCTGTCCGTAAGCTCAAACTCAGTATCAAGGGGGAGTCCTAAAACTTTGTTAAAGTCTATTTTAGCAATATCAAGCTGATGCTCTGCTCTTTTAAGATTAAACTTAGCTGAAGACAAGTTGATTTCTGCTTCCAGAAGGTCTTTTTTACTTGCATCACCAAGAGAAAATTTATTTTTTACTATAGTAAAGTTTTCCTCTGCCTCCCGAACTGACATTTTCTCAATTTCAACCTCTCTTTTTGCCTTTAGCAACTGAAAATAGGCATCCATAACATCCAATATGACCTGTCTTTGTGTTTCCTCTAAGCTCTCTTTTGCTTGTTTTAAGGAAAATTCGGCATTTTTCAGATTAAGAATTGATGCCTGAAGAAGATTGTTTGCCTGAGCCTGTTTGTATTCCACTTCCCGCAGATTTACATTATACTTTGCCATCTTGAAATCAAGATTATTTTCCAGCGCTATATTTATACTTTCCTCCAGACTTAACTTTCTTATCCCAGCCTGCTGAGTTTCCTGGGTAAAAGCACCAGCAGAAAAGAGGATAAAAAATCCTATCATACCAAAAAGCACCACTTTTCTCATTCTTTCTCCTCCTTTTAATTTGAACTTTCTTCTTTCCAGATAGAAGTTCTTTTTTCAAATAGATAATAAAACACTGCATTTGACCCAATCTGAGATTGGGACAGTTTTGTTTACATGATTCCAGCCTCAAAGCTTTTTTGACATTTTCAGATATATACCTACAATAAGTATCAGAGGAGGTAGAATCACTTATTTAAAGGGGAAAGAGAGGAGGCAAGATGCACCATCCCCTTTGCCTCCTCTCTAATAAAGCTTGTTATACAGTTTCTTTTAGGGTAAAGGTCCCCACCAGTTTCTACCTCCTCTGCCCTGCATGCAGCGATAAAAGAGGAGTTTATCCCATTGCTCCTGGGTTAGTACTTTTCTCATTTCAAGTCGGTAATGGATAGTTTTTTTCCATAAGTCTATCCTCAGCTTACCTATCTCTTCCACTATTGAGTTAGCTTTCTCCTCATCTACATTCTTTGATGCAAGTAAAGTTTGAAGTTCCAATCTTTTAGTTTGGAGAGTGTTTCTCAGCTCCAGTGTTTCTTTCTGGTATTCCAATTTCAAATCCTGGAGTTTTTTTACCTGATCCTGCGAGAGATTCAGACCTGTCATAAGAAAATGCCAAGGAGTCATTCTGTGAGCTCTGGAGGCTGAAGGAAATGCTTTTTTTCCCTGAGGTCCCCACGCAAACGCTACCCCGATACTGCTAAGGAGTAACAAGGTTAT
>CAYRAK010000141.1:0-3983 GCA_964422215.1 uncultured Clostridia bacterium
ACAAATCTTTTTATTCCCTGTAAAAGGTCCCCTGGTAACAACCTCCTGGCCCATTCACTGTTTCTTCTTGACTTTCCTATTTATCTTTCTATATTTCTAATTATCTTCAAATCCAAAAGTAAACTAACAAGGATAAAAAATGAGTTTTAAGAGTATGTGGCGAAAATTTTTCGTAAAAATATTCAACCTCGCAGGAGGGAATACTTATCTTTGTGACAGTTGCTTATACAGTTATCGAAGCTGCACTCATAACCACAGAGAGTATCCTAATGCGACAAAATGCCAAGATTATAAACCTCGTTATTAGAGAGAAAAATGATCGAAGAATACACTTTTGGGAAAATTAAGATTAATGGAAAGATATATACATCTGATGTCATTATTTATCCTGATAGGGTTGATGATAGCTGGTGGAGAAAGGAGGGACATTCTCTGGTTCCTGAAGATCTGGAAAAGGTTGTTAAGGTAAAACCGAATATATTAATAGTAGGCACAGGATACTCTGGATTAATGGAAGTTCCTGAATCAACAAAGAAATGGATAATCTCCCAGAAAATAGAGCTTATAGTTCAACCCACAAAGAAAGCCTGCGATACTTACAATAAACTTTACAGTTCAAAGAAAGTAGTTGCTGCACTTCATTTAACCTGCTAAAAAGTCTCTACCCTTGTGTTGGATTATAAGCTCGGGAAAACATGTGCTTACAACTACTTCTGTAACCCAAGTTAAAAACAAGAAAAGGAATAAGGTACCTTAATCTTCCTCCTCGTAGAAGACCTGTAGATCTAAATAAAATAGAGGCAAAGCTGTAAGTCTTCTTATAGGCCCAAGCAAGACCTCTGTAAAGCTCTTCAGGAGTTAAATTTTTAGGAAGAAAGACAGGATGACCACAGTCATAATTAGACCAGTCTCTATCTATGAGTCTTTTTTCTCTTTTCATCTCTTCATATAACTTGCTACCTGGAAGAGGTGTAAGAATTGTATATTGAACTCCATCAAGCTTTACACTGTTTACAAATTTTACCGTCTTCTCAAAAACATCCTTTCCGTCTTTGTCCAGTCCAAACATAAAAGCACCTTCTACAAAGATTCCTGCATCATGAAATCTTTTGATAGCTTCTCTGTAAAAGCTTAACTTATTTTGCTTTTTTCCTACTTCATCTAAACCTGATTGAGATAAAGTTTCAAGACCAACAAATAAACCTTTACATCCTGACTTTGCTGCAAGTTGCAGAAGTTCTTCATCGTATGCAGCATCAATAGAACTTTGACTGAACCAAATTATCTTGAGGGGAGCGAGAGCTTTAAAAAGCTCCTTAGCATACTTTCGATAACCCATGATATTGTCATCTAAAAATCCAAACACCCGTTCAGTCAAGTTCTCTCCTATATTTTTCTTTATAAACTCTACTACTTTATCTATAGGGCGAAATCGCATCTTTCTCCCAAAAAAACGAGATACTGTACAAAATGAACAGCTATATGGGCATCCTCGAGTAAGATGAAGCATTCTATAAAATATATATTTTCCCTTATCTAAAATGTCCCAACGAGGAAAAGGAATTTTAGAAAGATCAGGTTTTTTCTCTGCTTTGTAGAATTTTTTTAGCCCTTTTTTGCCCTTTTTTCTAAAATCTTCCAAAAGTTTTTCCCAGATACCTTCTGCCTCTCCCAACACAACAGCATCTGCATGTTGAATAGCTTCCTCTGGCATAAAAGTAACATGTGGACCTCCAAGAACAACCGGTATCCCTTTTTTTCTAAACTCATCTGCAATTTCGTATGCTCTAGGAGCAGATGAGGTCATTACAGAAATTCCTACCAAGTCAACATCCTTGTTAAAATCAACGGTTTGAACATTCTCATCGGTTAAGCTAACCTTTACATCAGGAGGTGTAACTGCAGCCACACTTAAAAGACCAAGGGGAGGATATTTAAACACCTTGTGTCTTTTTGCCCTCTTTTCTCGGACCTTTTCTGTCCAAGTAGGACAGATAAGTTCGATTTTCATATCTTATTACTCCTCATTTTTATTTGCAGATCTTACTTCTCTTTTTCCTCTTGAAAAATTCTATTGTATATTTTCTGAAGTATTTCCACTAAATCTTTCCTTTCCTTATCTTCTAATTTCTCTAAAATTGATTTTATTCTTCTTCTCCGTGCTTCCTCAAACCGCTGCACTACTTTAACACCTTTAGAGGTTACATTTACTCTAACTACTCTCCTATCAGAAGGATCGGATTTTCTTACTACAAAACCCTGTTCAACAAGCTTATCCACCACTCTTGTTAGAGTACTAAGTTGGATATCAGTTGCCTTAGCTAGCTCCCCCATAGCAGGTTCATTTAGAATATGAATTTGACAAAGCACCGAAAGATAACTGAAATTAATATTAATATCAAGAACTTCTTTAATATCCTCAACAGCAAAAGCTCTTGTTAAATCCCGCATTATTCTATCAACTATTTCAATATCTTTATCTTTTTGACTACTATCATTTCTCATAGTTTACAAACCTCCTTGTTGTCTTGGAGATATAAGTTTAAAACAAAATGAGTTAGGATAATATTAGTATAATTTTCTTTTTTTGTCATCTTTTCACATTGAGTTCACCTATTTGGATAATGTAGGTTAATTTAGGTTGTCAGAAAAATATATTTCCCTATAATTATAGCTACGGTTAAGCTAGATTTTAAAAGAATCAAAAAAATGTTGAAAGTAATAAATTTAACTATTGTTCCTCCAGGAAATAGTCAACCTATTGTTGAAGGAGTTTCCTTCGAGGTTCAACCTAAAAAAATACATGCTCTCATGGGTCCCAATGGCTCAGGGAAATCTTCAATAGCTTACTGCATTATGGGACTTGAACAGTACAAGCCTCGAGAAGGGAAGATAATTTTCTGTCAAGAGGATATAACCAATTTAAATATAACCCAAAGAGCAAAGAAGGGTATTACTCTTGCCTGGCAAGAACCTGTTAGATTTGAAGGAATATCTGTGCAGGACTACATAAAGGCTGGATTGAAGGAAAATAATAGTAATAAAGAAGTAGAAAAAGTCTTGGAACTTGTAGGTTTACCTGCAAAAGATTATCTTCATAGAAAAGTAGATAACTCACTATCTGGTGGAGAGAGAAAAAGAATAGAACTTGCTGCAGTGGTAGCAATGAAACCAAAGCTTCTCATTCTTGATGAACCTGATTCAGGACTAGACATAATAGTATACACCGAACTTTATGAACTTTTAAACGCTATAAGAGATGAAACTCATTCATCTATTCTTCTTATTACTCATCGTGAAGAGGCAGGAGAAATAGCTGATGAGGGAACCCTCATCTGGAAGGGAAAAGTGAAAGCAAGAGGCTCCTTTAAGGAAATAATGGAAAAATATTGTGAGCTTGCAGGGAGAAAGATAAAATGCCAAAAAATGTCTTGCCCTACGAAATCCTAGAAAGTGCTCGTCTGGTCGGATTTGATGTGAATACGATGCTTAGAAAGAATACCCCAAAGTTTTTTTTAAATTACAATAAAATAATTGATATTCAGGAAATAGAGGGACTAATTCTTGCGGGAAAAGAGCTAGAGAATGGAGTAATAGCTGATTTTATCGTAACTGAGGGTAAAAAAGTTAAAATTCCGGTGCATCTCTGTTTTGGAGTAGCTAAGGAAGAAGGTCTTCAGAGGATAATTCCCCGTTTCATCATAGAGGATAGAGGAGAGGTATTAGTTCTTGCCCATTGTAGTTTCCCTAATGCTCAAAATCTAACTCATCGTATGGAAGCAGAAATTATTCTTGGAAAAGATGCTATCTTTTTGTATGAAGAGCGACACTACCATGGAGAGATAGGAGGAGCCAGAGTTTTTCCAAAATTCCGAGTCTATGTAGGAGAAAATAGTTATTTTCAAACTATTTTTTCCCTTGTCCAGGGAAAAGTAGGAATTTTGTCTATTGATGTTGAAATATACGGACAGGCTAACTCCAAA
>CAYRAK010000142.1:0-3944 GCA_964422215.1 uncultured Clostridia bacterium
ACAGGCTGTGATTAATGGAGTGGAATTCCTTAAAAAACTTAATAATAAAAACATATTAATTGAAATAAATAACGAAAGTGATATAAATTACGAACATGAGATCTTAAAGCCACATAGAGTGCATGAGTTGATAAAATTAGCTCGGGAAGTAGGAGAATATTTGTTCTTGGTCTCTACAAGCTTTGGAGGTGGAACAATACCTCCTGATCCTGTTATTCAAGAGGCTGATTTTATTCTAATGCATGGAAATGGTCAAAGTTCACAAAGAATTCGCGAAATGGTGAGGACTGTTCGAGAAAAAACAGATAAACCTATTGTATTTAACGAAGATTCCACAAACATAGATAATTTAGTGGCTGCATATGAAGAAGGTGCAAGTTGGGGATACTATGACCAAGGCAAAAACAATTATCACGATGGATTTCAAAGTCCTCCTACAAATTGGGCAATTAATACTGAGATGAAAAAAGCATTTTTTGATAAGGTAGCAGAGCTGGTGGGAATTAAAAAGAAAAAATAGGAGGAGGAAAGATGAAATATTCTGTTATTACTGGTTTTCTAGGAAAGCTTCAGGATAGGTTCACTGAGTATCAAACCGATAGGGATCTTAAAGAAAAATTTGAACTTGCCTCTAAGATTGAGGGACTTGATGGAGTTGAAGTAGTATATCCTGCAGATTTTGATGATTTGGACCTTTTAAAAAATCTTCTTAATAGATATAACTTAAAGGTTTCATCCTTAAACGTGAATCTGAAAAAGGATAAAAGATGGAAAAATGGTTCTCTTACCTGTTCAGATAAGAAGATTCGTCGTGAAGCAATTAATTGGTTGAAAAAGGCAATGGATCTTGCTCCAGAGATTGGATGTAATATTGTAACAGTATGTCTTTTAATTGATGGGCACGATTATCCTTTTCAGATAGATTACAGAAAAGCTTGGATGTATCTTGTTGAAGGTCTAAAAGAGATCTGTGGGCATCGAAGTGATGTGAAGTTAAGTATAGAATATAAGATGAGTGAGCCTGTGGTGCACACAATAGTGGGAAACGTTGGTAAAGCTCTTTATTTATGTGAGGAAGTTGGAAAGGACAACATAGGAGTAACTTTAGATATAGGTCACGCATTATATGCAGGTGAAAATCCTTCAGAATCTGCCTGTCTTTTGGCAGAGAAAAAAAGGCTTTTTCTTGTCCATATAAATGACAATTTTAGAAACTGGGATTGGGATCTAATTCCAGGATATGTAAATTTTTGGGATTACATTGAATTTTTCTTTTATTTAAGAGAGTATGGATATAATGAATGGATGAGCATGGATGTTTTTCCTAAAAATATGGATCCGGTAGAAGTTTTTAGCAAAAGCATTGAATTTGCAAAAAATATAGAGCTTATGGTAGAAAAGATTAATCAAGAAGAGATTTTTTGTTTAATGGAAAAAAAAGATATACCAGGTATTTTCTCCTACCTTCAGAAAAAACTCTTTTAATTCACTCCAATAAAGGTAGCATCACAGGATCCAGTAAGCTTTCTTGATAAAATTTTTAAAGTATGCTAACATAATCAAAACAAATTCGGGTTAAAAAGAAAAATTTTATTGAGGCTGGCTTTGGAGGAGGTAATAACATGAAAGTAGCTATTGGTGCTGACCATAATGGCTTTGAATTAAAAAATATAATTTGCAAGTTTTTAGAGGAAAAGGGGGTAGAGTATAAAGATTTTGGTACTTACAGTAAAGAGCCTATTGATTATCCTGATATAGCAAAAGTTGTTGCCGAGGCTGTTGTAGAAGGAGAATTTGATAGAGGAATTCTTATTTGTGGAACAGGTCTTGGAATGGCAATAGCTGCAAACAAAGTGAAAGGAATAAGGGCAGCCACATGCCATGATGTTTACTCTGCAGAGAGAGCACGAAAATCAAACAATGCACAAATTATGACTATGGGTGCTCAGATTATCGGGCCAGAACTTGCCAAGATGTTAGTTGATGCTTGGCTTCGCTCGGAGTTTCAAGGTGGAAGATCCACTCCAAAAGTAGAGAAGATTATGAAAATAGAAGAAGAAAATTTTTCCAGGAGATAAAAAATGCAGGATAGGATAGATTTTTCTCATGTAGTTGGAGCCTTGGAGGCAGCAACTAAAAAATTGGATGAGAAAAAAAGAGAACTTGATCGATTGGATTCTCCAATTGGAGATGGCGACCATGGACGGACAATTAGCAATGCTTTCCAAAAAATTACATCTCTTTTAGAATCTGAAAAGAAGAATATAGGAGAGCTTTTAAGAAAAATAGGAAGGACTTTAGCTCTATCAGCTGGTGCCGCTGCAGGTCCTTTGTATGGAACAGGATTTATGGAAGCAGGAAAAGCCGTGGAAGGAAAAGATGGGATAGATCTAGAGGATATAGTAAAAATAGCAGAAGCTTTTGAGGAGGGCGTCAAAAGAAGAGGAAAAGCAAAGGTTGGTGAAAAAACCATGCTCGATACAATTCACCCTGCTGTAGAAAGTCTTAAAAAATCTCTTTCAGAGAACTTACCTTTAAGAGAAGCTCTTTTAAATCTAAAAAAAGCTGCAAAAGAAGGTATGGAGTCGACCAAAGATCTCATTTCCCAAAGAGGAAGATCTTCCCGTCTTGGAGAACGAACCAGAGGACATATAGATCCAGGCGCTGCATCCTGTTATTTTATAATTGAGGCTGTAGTGGATTATTTGATTGATAAATTATAGTTTGAGGATTCAGTATTAGACAACAATTGATCGAATTAGTTGAGACAAAATAACTCAAGTAGACAAGATAAACAACAGGAGGAAAAGGTATGAAAAAATTTATCAATGATCCAAATAAAGTTGTTGACGAGATGCTTGAAGGCTTTTTAGCTGCTCACTCTGATATGGTAGAAAAGCTTCTTACTTCAAGAGTTGTTGTGAGAAAAGGAGCACCTTTTAAAGGAAAGGTTGGTCTTGTAACAGGCGGAGGCTCTGGTCATAAACCTGCCTTTATAGGCTACATAGGGGATGGACTTGTTGATGCCGTTGCTGTAGGGGATATTTTCTCCTCTCCCTCTGCTCAGCAAATCTATGAGGCTATTAAGGCTGTTGACTCAGGAAAAGGAGTTCTTTGTATGCTTGGTAACTATTCTGGAGATATTATGAATTTTGATATGGCAGTTGAGATGGCAAGAGAAGATGGACATAGGGTGGAACAGGTTATAGTGAATGATGATGTTGGATCTGCTCCTAAGGATAAAATGGAAAATAGAAGAGGTGTTGTGGGGGAGGTGATTTTGTGGAAGGTAGCAGGAGCAAAAGCGAAAGAAGGTGCCTCTCTTGAGGAGCTAAAAAAGATAGCAGAGAAAACTATATTTAACTCTCGTAGCATGGGTGTTGCTCATTCTCCGTGTAGAGTGCCTACAGCTGAGGAACCAACTTTTACCTTGGGTGAAAATGAAATGGAGATTGGAGTTGGTCATCATGGTGAGCCTGGGGTAAAACGAATGCCTCTAAAACCGGCTGATGAGGTAACTTCCATGCTTATGGAAAAAATCCTTGAAGATCTTCCTTTTAAGTCAGGTGATGAGGTTGTAGTTAACATAAATGGACTTGGAGCAACTCCACTTTTAGAGCTTTACATTGTATATAGGAAAGTACATCAGATACTAAAAGATTCTAAGATAAAAGTGCACAGGACTTATGTTGGGGAATATTTTACATCTCTTGAGATGGGGGGTTTCTCCATAACATTAACTAAAGTTGATGATGAACTCAAAAGGCTCATTGACGCTCCAGCGAAGGCTCCTCTTTTTGTGCAGGCATAAAATATAAGTTGAGGTGATATATGAAAGCAGTTGTCATATACAATAAGGAGGATTTTAGGTATGAGGATGTTCCAGATCCCAAGCCGGATGAGGAGGAGATTGTAATAAAAGTTGGAAGATGTGGTATATGTGC
>CAYRAK010000143.1:0-3834 GCA_964422215.1 uncultured Clostridia bacterium
TCTTGTTTTAACTTCAGATGTAAGAGAAAATGTTTTAATTTGAGAGGAAACAAAATCAAAATTTATAACATTCTTTAAAGTGGTAGTATTATTTTTAGAGGATGCTTTATAAAAGGCCGATGCTCTTTTTTCAAATATATTTTCATTATGATGTATGCTCCTCTCTTCTAGGAGAAAGTTATTTAGTAATCCTTTTCTCTTTATTTTTCTCTCCAAAGGACTTTCTTCGATTTTCCTTTTAAACTCATAGGTTATTTTTATTATTGGAGGTTTTATATCTTTTTGAAAATAGGAAAAGGGGATAAGTAACACCAGAAGATGTATCGCAATTGAAATTGCTATCCAACGCAAGTTAACCTCCTTCTTTTCTTTTTGTAGCAATAGAAACACCTCGAGCACCTGCCTTCCTACAGATGTCCATCACTTGAACGGGAATTTTAAAAGGAACATCGGCATCTGCCTCAATAACTACTTCCTTAATTTTTTCCTCACTCAGTGTCAACTTTAAAAAGGGAAAGAGAGTCTCCAGACTAACTTTTTTGCCTTCTACAAAAATCTCCCCTTCTTTTGTGATCACTATCGTCAAATTTTGTTTTACCTTATCTGAAGTAGAGGCTTCTGGAAGATCAAGTTGCATGTTTTGTGAACCTAAAGAAAAGGTGAGAAGAAAAAAGATAAGAAGCAAAAAAATTACATCAACAAGAGGAGCTATTTCTAAAGATAGAGAAATCTTTTTCCGGGAAATTTCTTTCATTTTTCCACCTTTTTTAATAATTTATCTGTATGAAAAGCAATATCTCTCATTTGAAGATAAAAGTCATCCAACTTTCCTTCAAAATAATGATAGATAGCTAGAGTGGGTATAGCTACAGCAAGAGCTGCTGCTGTTGTAAGAAGAGCTTCCCATATTCCCCCGGCTAATATTCCTGGATTAACAGATCCTTCCAAATTTTCTACCGTCATAAAAGCCTTTATCATTCCAATTACTGTTCCCAACAATCCTAAAAGAGGCAAAATGTGTCCAATTATTCCAAGAGCTCTTACTCTCTTCCCCAACTTTCTTATCTGAGTTGTACTAAATTGAGAAAAAATTTCTTCCTTCTCCTCCCAAGATAAACTCCAACTTCTAAGAGCAATGACACAAGCCTCAATTAAGGGACTTTTGCTCCTTTCATACTTTTTAAGAACATCTTCTAGTTCATTTTGTTTTAATTCATCTTCCAATTTGGATAAAAATTGAGGAATATTAAGTTTAACTGTATGAAAACTGTAAAACTTTTCCAAAATTATACTTAAAGATATAATTGAAAGAGCCAAGATTGGCCACATTAAAATACCACCTTTTAATAATAGATCCAACAATGTAGCCTCCTTTTTATCTTTTGAGGAAGCTATAAAGTCTCCTCTTTTAAATTTTTTTCACTTAAAAATTAGCTTCTATCCCAACATAAAAAGATACCCCTGCTGTAGCATATCCATATACCTCCTCATACTCTTCATTGAAAAGATTTTCGACTTTTCCAAATATTTTAAAGTTTTTATCTAGATTGTGAGATGCAGAGAGATCTACCTTTATATAAGGCTTCAGATCGATTCTTTGAGGAATCCAATCTACATATTTTATATCTTCTCGTTTTCCTATATAAGTTGTGTTAAGACTCAAGTGGGTTTTCTTTGAAATCTGCCAATTTATACCAATAAAAGCTTTATTTTTTGGTCTTCGCAGAAGCTCCTGTCTTGTTGTTTTATCTCTAGTTTCAAGATAAGTATGATTAACATTTACTGTTAAATCTTTTGTTAGGTTACAGACGATCCCTGTTTCCACGCCTTTTGTTTCCACCTTACCGATATTTACATACCCTTCTTGAAAGTTAACAAAATCAATTAGATTTTTAAAGTTATTCTGAAAATAAGTTAAATCAAAAGTTAGCCTACCATTAAAAAAGGCCTGTTGAATTCCAAAGTCATATCCTTCACTTTCTTCAGGCTTTAAATCAGGGCTTCCGTAACTTGAATAAAGTTGATAGAGAGAAGGTGCTTTAAATCCTGTCCCCCAATTAGCTTTAAATCTTGTCTTTGTTTTGGGAATAATGTAGACAGTTGACAATTTGTAAGTAGTTTTTGTGCCAAACATTTCATGTTTATCTACTCTCAAGCCAGGGGTTAAAAAAAGATACTTTTTCAATTTAAGATGGCTTTGTAAGTAGTACCCTATAGTATCTACTGATCTTTTATCAAACTTTACACTGTATCCACCCCATACTCCATCTGAGGAACCTACCTCCTTTTCATACTCAAACCCTGTGATTACTTTACTTCCTCTAGAAAGAGAAAAATTATGTTGCCACTCAATACTTTCTCTTTTTCCTTTATAACAGCTATCTGTATTATCATAACTATCTATATTATCAGGCTCATCCTGATATTTTCTGCAAATATTAACATAAGAAAAGACCAGTTTATGATCCCACCCTCGATTTACTTTTTGAGTAAATTCCAGTTTAGAGAAAAGATTCTCATTCCAGCTAACGTTATTAGGGTCGTCATCAAAAGCTCCATCATCAATATCTACCTTGGCATCTGTATAATGTAAGGCAAAATTAAGATTGACATTTTTAAGTATGTGATATCTTAGCCAGGAAGAAAAACTGATATCTTTGTAAGCATCCTCTTCCAAACCCTCCTTAGCCTTGGAAATTCCCTTAGAATCCAAGAATGAAGAAGATAAAAAGTAGTCAAATTTTCTCTTGCTTCCACTTAGATTAATATTTCCTTTGAATGTATTGTAAGAACCATTTTCTAAAGAGACCTTCCATTTTGGTCTACCACCTCCTTTTTTGGTAATAATGTTAATCACACCACCCATTGCATCTGATCCATAAAGGGTAGATTGAGGACCCCGTATAATTTCAATTTTTTCAATATCATCTGTAGTTAAATTAGCCAAATCAAAAGATCTATCTGGACTCATAGGATCATTCACTTTTATACCATTAATCATTATCAATGTATGACCCGGCTTTGATCCTCGAAGATAGATGGTAGCCTGTCCTCCAAATGAACCACTTTGTGTAACAATTACACCAAGAACATCTTGCAATGCTTCTACGATATTCCTTTTGCCTTTTTTTCTCAGTTCTTCAAAACTTATTACTGAAAGTGAACTTCCCACTTCTGCCTCATACTGTCTTACCTTTGTAGCCGTGATAACTATTTTCCCTAAATTATATTCTTCCTCTTTTGCTAAAACACCCCCAGCTACTGTTAAAACAGCTAAAACTATTACTCCTGCCATAATTTTTTTTAGATACTCTCTTTTTCTCTCCCCTCTTCTTAGTAACATTCTTTACCTCCCCCTCTCTTTTTTCTTTTCTCTAGTTAAGTCTTGCAAATATATCTTTTTAATACCTAAAAATTGCTTTTTCTCTCATAAAAATTTTAATCTTAAAAAAAGCCCTGATCTCCTCTTTTTCGGGAAACCAGGGCTTTTTACTTTCAATAAAAAATCACCCCTTCTTTTCCGCGAAGAAGAGGAGTTTTTTTCTGCAGGCAGGTCTTCTGACTCCCGGCATTTCCTTTCCTTTTAAAAGGAAAGGCTTCCCTACTCTCCACCCCTTCCCACAATAGCCAGCTTTCTAATTTCACCGGCTACTGCAGTGGTTTTTGCCTGTTTTTCACAGGCAGGTGGATTTCGTTCCGGTCACAGCGGCGCGACCGTGAGGGATTCTCACCCTCTTCCCTTTTAACCTAAATTGGCACCTGCAGAAGAAAAACCAGCCTTTATTAAAAAGAGCTAAGTTTAATATATCAAAAAATATTTTGTTGTCAAACTCA
>CAYRAK010000144.1:0-3712 GCA_964422215.1 uncultured Clostridia bacterium
TTAATTTCTCTCAGAGAGCATGGTTTTTTAACCTTAAAAGATATAGTGAGAGGAGGACTGGAGAGTTTGGCAAAAGTTGAGGGTATTGGTCCAAAATTAGCAGAGAAAATATTGGAGAGAGCAAAACAGGTAATGGGATAATATAAGGGAGGTTATATTGCGAGTTTATCAACTAGCAAGAAAATTAAAAATTTCAACTAAAGAGCTTCTTAATATCTTATCTGAATGGGGCATAGAAGGAAAAACTAGTTTAAGTGGTCTTAGCCCTCAAGAAGTTGAGGAGGTTGAACAACTGGTGGGTGAGAAACCTGTAAAAGCTCCAGAAAAAGAAAAAACACTTCCACCGAGGGATCCTGTGGTAGCTGTTCTTGGGCATGTGGACCATGGAAAGACAACATTGCTTGATGCTATACGTAACACACAAATAGCAAAAGAGGAAGTTGGAGGTATAACTCAAAGAATTGGAGCTTCAGAGATTCACTATCAGGGAAGAAGAATAGTATTTATTGATACTCCAGGACATGAAGCTTTCACTGCTATGAGGGCACAGGGAGCAAAGGTAACAGATATCGTTGTTCTTGTTGTCGCCGCTGATGATGGAGTTATGCCCCAGACTGAAGAAGCTATAAATCATGCCCGAGCAGCAAATGTTCCCATTATTGTGGCTATTAACAAAATAGATAAAGAAAATGCAAATCCAGAGAAGGTCAAAAAGCAACTGGCAAGATATGGATTGACCCCTGAAGAATGGGGAGGAGAGACTATCTGTGTGGAAGTTTCTGCTTTGAAAAAGCAAGGACTTGATGAACTACTGGAGATGATACTTTTACAGGCTGAGATAATGGAGTTAACCGGAGATCCAAATGGAGAGCTAAAAGCTATTGTTATTGAGAGTGAAATGGACAGACAAAAAGGTCCTGTTTCTACTTTACTTATAAAACAGGGTACTTTGAAAGTGGGGGATATCATTGTAGGAGGGGAAGTATATGGTAAAGTAAGAGCTCTTATTAACTGGAAGGGAGACAGGTTAAAAGAGGCTACAATTTCCACTCCTGTTCAGGTACTTGGTCTTTCTGATGTATCTGTTCCTGGTCAGATTTTTACTAAAGTGGAAAGTGAGCGTAAGGCTCGGCGAATAACAGAAAAGATAAAGGAAGAGAAGCGGCAAAAAAGCTTACGAAGACGAGAGCAGGTTACGCTGGAGAGTATCCTTGCCTCTCCAGAAGAGGAAGGGGTAAAAACCTTAAATGTTATTGTAAAAGCTGAAAGTCAGGGTTCTTTAAAAGCTGTTGTTGATTCTTTAGCCAATATGGGAGATGAGGAGGTTAAGTTAGAAATAATAAGTCAAGGAGTGGGAGAGATAAAGAAATCAGATATTCTTCTTGCATCTACCTCTAAAGCAATAATTTTAGGCTTTAATGTAGATGTGCCTTCAGAGATTCAGTCTATAGCTAAACAGGAACAGGTTGAGATAAGACAGTATCAGGTAATCTACGAGATAATTGAAGATATTAAACGAGCTCTCCAGGGAATGGTTGAGCCAGTTTACACCGAAGAGCTTATAGCAAGAGCTGAAATTAGAGAAATATTTAAGATTCCACGTGTTGGTACGGTAGCCGGTTGTTACGTGAAGGAGGGTAAGGTAGTTCGAGGAGCTGAGACAAAGGTATTAAGAAACGGAGAGATTATAGGGGAAGGGCCTATTGTGAGTTTAAAAAGATTTGATAAAGATGTCACTACTGTCTCTGCAGGATTTGAGTGCGGAATTAAGATAGAAGGAGTGGAAGAAATTCAAAGAGGAGATATTATTGAGGTCTACAAGGAGAGGCAAATTAGGTAGTTGCCTAAATGAAAGTAGGTATTTTAGAAGTAGATATACGCCTTTTTTCCTGTAATTCTTTAAAAGACAAACGTAGAATTGTAAAAAGTATAATTTCTCGCCTTCGAAATAATTTTAATGTTTCGGTGGCTGAGATAGGAAATCATGATTTTTGGCAGAGAACCTGCCTGGGGATAGCATTTCTATCCTCGAATACTGGTTATTCCAATAAAGTTCTAGATAAAATTTTAGATTTTCTTAATAAAGAAAAAGAAATCTTTATAATTGATTTTAAAAAAGAGATCCTATAAAAAATAAAGCTATAAAATGAGTAGTGGTCTGCTTTTAATAAATAAAACAAAAGGGGTGACTTCTCATGATGTGGTAAAGAGGGTCAAAAAAATACTTGATGTTAAAAAGGTTGGACATACAGGTACCTTGGATCCTTTAGCCGAAGGTCTTTTACTTATATGCATAAATGAGGCAACAAAGCTTACTCCTTTTTTACAGGATCTAGACAAGACATATAGAGGCAAAATGATATTTGGGGTTGTTACAAGTACTTTAGATGGAGAAGGTGAGATATTAAGTGAAAAAGATGCTTCTTCTCTAACACAAGAGAAGGTTGAGAAAATCTTTCAGGAATTTAAAGGCAATATATTACAGATTCCTCCTATGTACTCTGCAGTTCACCAGGAAGGAAAGCGCCTTTATAATCTAGCAAGGAAGGGTATTGAAGTAAAAATTCCTCCAAGAGAAGTAAAAATTTATGAATTGAAGTTATTAAAGTTTCTTCCAGGGCATCATCCTCAGGTTGAGTTTGAAGTTCGTTGTTCTAAGGGTACTTATGTGCGTAGTTTATGTAGAGATATTGGTGAGGTGTCCGGATATGGAGCTTATCAGAGCTCTCTTTGTAGAATACAGGTTGGTCCTTTTCATTTAGCTGATGCTAAAACTTGTGAGGAAATTGAAAAAATGAGTGAAGAGAATAAAATTGAAGAGATTCTCTTGTCTTTAAGTGATGCTTTATCTTTTCTCCCCAAAGTTACAGTTAAAAAAAATGCAGAAAAACTTGTGAAATGGGGAAGACCCCTTTACTTGACACACATCTTACATCTTCCTTCTAATCTTGAGAAGGGAGATAGAGTAAGGCTTTGCTCAGAAAAAGGAGATCTTTTAGCTGTAGCTGTAAGTCTTCAAAGTGCTTTGTACTTTGTTAGAGAACGGATAGGGTTTAGATATCTAAGAGTCTTTGCAAGATAAATGATAATAAGAGATGATAATCAGAAGAGATTTTTCCGGCGACAGAATAGCTGTTTCCCTTACTATAGGATTTTTTGATGGAGTTCATCTCGGTCATCAAAAAGTGATAAATAAAGCTGTGGAAAGGGCAAAAGCTGAAGGTATAAAAAGTTGTGTAGTTACTTTTGACCGTCATCCCTCAGAACTTTTCTTCAGGAAAAAAGTTAAGTTTTTAACCTGCTGGGAAGAAAAGAAGGAAATTCTTCATAATTTAGGTGTAGATATTATTCAAGTGTTTACCTTTAATCCCAAGCTTTCTTCTCTCTCTCCCTCTCAGTTCTTAAGTAAGTTAAACAAAATTTTTGATATTCGGGGAATTTTTATAGGGGAAGAATTTACCTTTGGTTACAGAAGGGAAGGTAATGTAGAGTTTCTCCGTCAAAAACAAAAGGATTTTGGCTATACTTTAGAAGCTGTACCCTCCTTAAAAATTGATGGGAAAAAGATAAGTAGCTCTTTCCTTAGAGAACTACTCCAAAAAGGAGAGATAGAAAAAGGTATCCGTGGAGTGGGTCATCCTCCCACTTTACGTGGTGAAGTAGTTCCTGGAGAGAAAAGAGGACGTGAGCTTGGTTATCCTACTGCTAACTT
>CAYRAK010000145.1:0-3640 GCA_964422215.1 uncultured Clostridia bacterium
CCAAAAGAAAGGATTTGTTTTAATCTTTTTCCTTGAAAAATTGAAAGATCATACTGACTTCTTAATCGGTTAAGTTCAGAAGAATTTTGATTAGAAGATAAAGAAAGCTCCAGAATTCTCGTTTTTATTTCTTCAGGAACTTCAAAAAAAATATACCCCTCTGTAGGTTCAAGTAGACGAATAATGGTTTTCCCTAAAGTGGTCTTGCCACACCCTGACTCTCCAACAAGCCCCAAACATTCTCCCCTTTTTATCTTTAAGTCAATATTATCTACTGCCTTTACGTCCGCTATTTTTTTCTTAAAGACTCCTCCAAAGATAGGATAATACTTTTTTAGAGTTTTAATTTCAACTAATGTTTCCATTTTTTTCTTTATATTCTAATTTTTGTAGAAATGACAGGCAACTAGATGGTCTTCTTCTACTTTTTCAATTCGTGGTTTGACTTGGGTACACTTTTTTCTTGCCTTAGGACAGCGGGGATGAAACCTACAACCTGAAGGAGGATTAACTAGATTGGGAACATTCCCCTTTATGCTCTCTAGTTTCTCTACACCCACTTTTGGTATTGATTTTAATAGAGCCTTGGTGTAAGGATGAAGTGGATTTTTAAAAAGATTCTCTGCTCTAGAAAGCTCACATATTGTCCCTGCATACATAACAGCCACCCACTTACACATCTCAGCTATCACTCCCAGGTCATGAGATATAAAAAGAACAGATGTTCCTGTTTTTTTCTTAAGTTCTCTTATAAGGTCAAGTATCTGGGCTTGAATAGTTACATCAAGGTTTGAAGTAGGCTCATCAGCAATTAGAAGCTTTGGACTGCAGGCAAGGGCCATAGCAATTACAACTCTTTGTTGCATACCTCCAGAGAGCTCATGAGGGTATCTATAAACTACACCTTCTGGGTTTGGTACTCCCATGTCATGCAGGAGGGAAACAGATCTTTTAAGAGAGATTTTTTTTATTCTACGTAAATCCTGCCTGAGAAGGGGAAAAACTGCCAAGAATTTTAAAAGAAAAGAATCTGGTTTTTTTAATACTTTACTGCAAAGTCTTCTTTCCCATAGCAAGGATATTTTATGAAAAAAGGATAAATTTTTTTTCTTAAGTTCTCTTTCGATATCTCTGAGTGCTTCTTGATAAAGCTCATCTCTTGCATGAAGAAGAAAACTCTCTGCAATCTGTTCACCTACTGTATATACTGGGTTTAAGGCAGAACTTGGTTCCTGAAAAATCATAGAGATCTCGTTTCCTCTAATTTTTTGCATGAAGGATTCGGTTTGCTGGACGAGGTCGACATATGAGGGTTTGGAGTCGTTATTAAGAGCAAAAAGCACCCTTCCTGATTCTATCTTTCCTGGAGGGAATATAAGTCTCATAATAGATAGAGAAGTAACACTTTTTCCACATCCTGTCTCACCTACAAGACCTAAGGTATCTCCTTTTTCTACATTAAAGCTTACCTCATCTAGTGCTTTAACAATTCCTTCATAGGTATAGAAGTTAGTTTTTAAATTTTGCACTTTTATAATATCAGCCATAACCTATCTTCTCCTCATTTTAGGATCAAGAATATCTCTGAAAGCATCACCTAAAAGATTCCATCCCAAAACAAAAAACAAAATAAAAAGTCCAGGAATTGTTACCGTGTACCAGTAGGCTAAGGGATTATCAGGGGGACCAACTATCCAGTTACGAGCAAAGCTTATCATCTGTCCCCAATCTGCATAACCAACAGGTGCTCCAAGTCCCAAAAAACTCAAGGCAGCTGCAGTTAGGACCATTGCCCCTATATCTAAGGATGCCATTATTAGAAGAGGATAAATTGCGTTTGGAAGAACATGTTTAAAGATAATCCCAAAGTCAGAAACGCCTGTTGCTCGCGCTGCCTCAACATAGGCTTCCTCTCTTACAGAAAGTATATCTCCCCTTATAAGTCTTGCATAAGCTGGCCAGCCGACAATAATTAAGGCTATCATAACATTATCCAGACTTCTTCCCAGTGCTGTTACTAAAGCCATAGCTAAAATAAGTGTAGGTAGAGACATAAATGTATCCACAATCCTCATTATTATCTCATCTACAATTCCACCGTAATATCCAGATATGCTTCCAAGGAGAATCCCAATGATAAGAATACTACCCACTACCATAAATCCTATGCGAAAAGCGGTTCGCGTTCCCCATACCACTCCATAAAATATATCATATTGACCCTCTGTTGTGCCAAAAGGATGCTCCCAAGAGGGAGGTTGGGGAGTCATGCTGTAGCCGCTACGAGGAATTCTGTAAGGCTCATGTGGATACTTAGGAGGAGCAATTACTGGTGCAAGAAGTGCGATACAGGCAAAAATAAGAATTATGCAAAGACCTACAATAGATAAGGGACTTTTTTTAATTCTGCTTATTGAGAATTTTAATTCTTTAATCCTCGGTTCAAGTCTTTTTTTCAGCTCTTTTCTTTTTTCGCTTGTTTTTATTCTCATCCTAATCTTACCCTTGGGTCAAAGTATGCATAAAGTAGATCTACTATCAAATTGGCAAGAACAAATAAAATCCCGTTAAAAAGAACAGCTCCTAAAACTGCTGGTATGTCAAGCTGAACAGCAGCTCTTGCCCACCACCATCCAAGTCCTTTACGATTGAATATAGTTTCGGTAATAACAACCCCATTCATTAAAAGAGCGGAAAGATAACCTGCTACAGTAACAACTGGTATCATAGCATTTCGGCGAGCATGTTTTTTAATCACCGTTTTTTCATCTGCACCTTTTGCCCGAGCAGTCATAATAAATCCTTTTCCAAGAGCCTCTAGCATGCTGGACCTCATTATTCTCATAACCATGGCACATTGAACTACTGTTAAAGTAATAACAGGAAGAACCAGGTGGCGCAAGGCATCAAGAAAGATCCAGAACTTTCCATTAAGAAGGGCATCAATTGTATTGATGCCTGTGTATCTTATAAATTCCTTTGATTTAACTACCAAACTTGCCTCAACCCCTAATGCTTCAGGTGGCAAAAGACCTGAAAAATATCCATAGAATATCATAAGAAGCATAAGTCCAAGCCAAAATGAAGGAAGAGACCATCCTACAATGGCAAATACCCTACTTATATGATCAATAGGTTTATCCCTATGCACTGCAGAGATACTTCCCAGAAAAATCCCAACAAATATAATGACTGGTGCAGAAAAAATGGCAAGTTCTGCTGTTGTAGGAAGAAAATAAAAAAAAGCCTCAAGCACTGGTTTTTCTGCAGTTTTGGACCAACCAAGATTTCCCTGCAGAACCTGAGATACCCATCTAAAATATTGAATGTAGATGGGTTGGTCAAGTCCGTGTTTTTCTATAACGGATTGTATGTGGCGAAGTTGTTTTACATCGGTTACAAAGATAGCTGCCCGTTGTTCAGGAGAGAAAAGTAAAAGGAGTAAAAATATTATGACACTTACCCCCACAAGGACAGGAATTACAAGAAGGAGCCTTCTTATTACGTAATTTATCATCTTCATGAGTTAATTTTTATACAGATTTAAGGCTAACTTTCTCAATTTTAGGATGTTAATTATATTAAATAAAAAGGCAGGGTCAACGACTACCCTGCCTTTTTATTAGTTAGTAAATTTTTA
>CAYRAK010000146.1:0-3612 GCA_964422215.1 uncultured Clostridia bacterium
AATACCGAGAGAAGGAGAGAAAGATGAAGGTTCCTTTAGTTGATCTTGAGTGTCAGTTTAGAATAA
Organism: uncultured Clostridia bacterium; assembly: GCA_964422215.1. Taxonomy (GTDB): domain Bacteria; phylum Aerophobota; class Aerophobia; order Aerophobales; family B3-G15; genus CAYRAK01. The sequence goes on from CAYRAK010000146.1 coordinate 67, forward strand.
TTCAAAAAGAAATAAAGGAAGCAGTGGAAAAAGTTTTAGCCAGCGGACGTTATATTTTAGGTCCTAATGTAAAAGCTTTAGAGGATGAGATAGCCTCTTACTGTGGAACATCTTATGGAATTGGGGTAGCTTCAGGGACAGATGCTTTGCGCTTGTCTTTGCTTGCTGTGGGAGTTGGAGAAAAAGATGAGGTAATTACCACTCCTTTTACTTTCGTAGCTACAGCTCAGGTAATAAGCCAGGTGGGTGCCACTCCAATATTTGTAGATATTGACGAAAAAACTTTTAACATAGATGTTAATAAAATTGAAAGAGCGATAACTCCCAGAACTAAAGCTATAATACCCGTACACCTTTTTGGACATCCTGTAGATATGAGAAATATTTTAAATATAGCTAAGGAACATAATCTCATAGTAATAGAAGATGCTGCGCAAGCCTTTGGTAGCGAATACAATCTTACTTTATCTGAAGATAAGCCTCAATGGAAAAAAGTGGGTTCTATTGGAGATGTAGGATGTTTTAGCTTCTTTCCCACAAAAAACCTGGGAGGATTTGGAGATGGAGGAATGGTAATAACAAACAATGAAGAGATCGCCGAGAAGATCAAACTTTTGAGAGTGCATGGAAGAAACTCTGACAATTACTCCTATACCGGATTAGGTTATAATTCAAGATTAGATGAGCTCCAGGCTGCTATATTAAGAGTTAAGCTTAAATATGTAGATAAATGGATAGAGCTTCGAAGAAAGATTGCTTATCTTTATAATAAGTTCCTCTCAGACTCTCCGATTATCCTTCCCTGCTGCGAGTTTTATGCAAGACACACTTTTTGCGTCTATACTATTAAAACACCTCTTAGGAATCAACTGAAAGAATATCTTGAAAAAGAAGGAATAAGCACAAAGATATATTATCCTTACCCTTTACATCTCCAGGAACCCTACAAAAATTTATACAAAAAGGGAGATTTTCCTGTTGCTGAAAAAATTTGTAGGGAAGTTTTGTCGCTTCCTATTTACCCAGAACTTGAAGAAGAGAAGATAAAGTATATAGCTGAAAAAATTACAAATTTTTTTAAAGGATGGTACTAATGAATATATGTGTAGTTGGAGCAGGGTATGTAGGACTTGTTACAGGAGTAGGCCTTGCAGAGCTTGGTCATAAGGTAAGTTGTGTTGATGTTGATAAAAAGAAAATAGATAAGTTAAAAAGAGGAACTGTTCCTTTTTATGAAAGAGATCTTGAGAGGCTTGTCAGAAAGAACCTTGAAGTAAAAAATATATCCTTTACTACCAATCTTGAGGAGGGATTAAAAGATTCTCTTTTTGTATTTATAGCGGTTGGAACCCCTTCAAGGGAAAGTGGAGAGGCAGATCTTTCTCAGATTATTCAGGTAACAGAAAATATGGCTGCTTTTATGCAGGATTACAAAATAATTGTGATAAAAAGTACCGTTCCTGCAGATGCTTTTCAACTGATAAGAAAAATTTTAACAAAGAAAAAGAGAGAAGGGATTGATTTTGATTTGGTTTCTAATCCAGAGTTCTTAAGAGAAGGCGAAGCAGTATATGATTTTTTCCATCCAACTCGTATAGTAATTGGAGTAGATGAAGGAAAAGAAGAAGTTGCAGAAAAATTAGCCGAACTTTTTCGTCCATTAAATGCTCCTATTATTAAAACAAGTATTATAAATGCTCAGATGATAAAGTATGCCTCAAATGTATTTTTAGCCTCCAGGATTTCCTTTATTAATGAGATTGCCAACATATGTGAGAAAGTGGGAGCAGATGTTGAAGAAATAGTTAGAGGAATGAGTTTTGATAAGAGACTTGGTGATGGATATCTTAAACCAGGAATTGGATTCGGGGGTCCCTGCCTTATAAAGGACCTTAAGGCTTTAATTAAAATAGCAGAGACCTACGGCTATGAGGCTCAGCATCTTAAGTCCATATTAGCGAAAAATGAACATCAGGTAAAACATATACTACTAAAAGTGAAAAAAGTTCTGGGAGACTTTCTTTATGGAAAGACAATTGGTGTTCTTGGACTCACCTTTAAGCCAGGGACAAATGATGTAAGAAGTTCTTTGGCTTTAAGAATTATAGATCTTTTGAGAAAAGAAGGTGCACAAGTGAAAGCTTACGATCCTTGGGGAATGGAAGAGGCAAAACTTTGTCTCTCTGATCTAAATTTATGTAAAGATCCTTATGAGGTAGCTCTAGGAGCAGACATGTTGTTAATTCTTACAGGTTGGGAGGAGTTTAAGAAAATCGATTTTGTAAGAATAAAGAAAATACTAAAGGAACCTATAATTGTTGATGGTGTTAATCTTCTTGATCCTGAAAAGATGAGGGCTTTAGGTTTTATGTATAAAGGTGTGGGTAGATGATTCTTATCACAGGTGGAGCTGGATTTATTGGATCTCATCTAACCAAGAGACTGTTAAGGGAAGGAAAAAAAGTAGCAGTTCTTGATAATTTTGATTCATTTTATAATCCAGAGATTAAAAAGAAAAATATAAAGCCCTACCTTACCCATCCTAACTTTACTTTAATAGAAGGAGATATTCGAGAAAAAAAATTAATAAAAGAGGTTTTTTGGCACTATCAAGTAGAGGAAGTTGTCCATCTTGCGGCAAGAGCAGGTGTGAGAGGTTCAGTAAAAGATCCCTTTGTTTATGAGGATGTAAATATAAGAGGAACTTTGACTCTTTTAGATGTTTGTAAAGATTTTGGGATTAAAAGTTTTATCTTTGCCTCATCTTCCTCTGTTTACGGGGAAATTGATAATATTCCTTTTTCTGAAGATGATTTTCATTTTAATCCCCTCTCTCCCTATGGAGTTACAAAACTTGCAGGTGAGCTTCTCTGTAAGATCTATCATAAGCTTTATAAAATCCCAATAACCTGTATAAGAATTTTTACAGCTTATGGTCCAGCTCAAAGACCAGAGATGGCTATTCATAAATTCACTAGGTTAATTTTAAAAGAAGAGCCTGTAACAATTTTTGGTGATGGAACTTCCAAACGGGACTACACTTATATAGATGATCTTGTGGAAGGGATTCTCCTTGCTTTGAATCACAAGTTCAATTTTGAGGTTATTAACTTAGGTAGTTCCTGTCCTGTTGAACTTTTAACAGTTGTACGTATCATAGAATCTCATCTAAAGAAAAAGGCAAAAATTCGCTATCTTCCTCCTCAATCAGGTGACCCTTATCTGACTTATGCCAATATAAACAAAGCTAAAAAAATTCTCGGATATAATCCTAAAGTATCTATTGAGGAGGGAATAGGAAAATTTGTTAGATGGTATTGTGAAAATCAAAGTTGGCTAGAGAAACTAGTTACAAATTTATGACACCAAAAGAAATTCTCAAAAGAGGAGCAGAGAAATTAGGTATTCATCTATCTTCAGAAGAGGTAAAAAAATTTCTAATTTATCTTGAAGAGTTAAAAAATTGGAATAAAAAGTTTAACTTAACAGCAATAAAAAAAGATAATGAAATAGTAACAAAACATTTTTTAGATTCTCTTTCTCTTC
>CAYRAK010000147.1:0-3601 GCA_964422215.1 uncultured Clostridia bacterium
TTCCAGTATCAAAAATCATTAAAAGAGGAACTTGAGGAAAAAAATCTAACAGAAAAAGATTGCTTAGATATACTAAAATGCATGCTCTATATAAGGAATTTTGAGGAGATGATTCAAGAGCTAAGAGAAAAAAAAGGAAGATACGGTTCTCTTCGTTACCTCTACATTGGGGCAACTCATCTTTCTATAGGTCAGGAGGCTACATCAGCTGGAGCAATCTCTGCTATAAACCTTGATGATTATATAACAAGTAACCACAGAGGACACGGTGATGCTCTGGCAAAGGAATACTTTGCCATAGAGAATATGGATAAATCTTCCTTAAAAGATTTTCTCACTGAGGATAAGGATATATTTGATTTTTTAGGTTTTTCCTTAGAGGGGAAAGAAGAAGAGCAGCTAAGAGAGTATGCAAGATCTCTTGTTCTTTTTAGGGCAATAGCAGAGCTTTTTGGAAAAGAGGCTGGATACTGTAGGGGACGTGGAGGTTCCATGCATATAGCTGATTTTAAAAGAGGACACCTTGGAGCAAATGCCATAGTGGGAGGAAGTCTGGGTATGGCAGTTGGATCAGGTATTGCCTCAAGATACCTTGAGGATGGGAAAGTAACCTTATGTTTTGCAGGAGATGGAGCCTTTAACAATGGCATATCCCATGAAGCCCTCAATATGGCCTGTATGGCCCAGTTTACAAATGGCTTGATGAAAAAATGCTTTGGTGTGCCTGTTATCTTTGCTGTGGTTAACAACCAGTATGGTATGACAGGTCAGCAGAGAGGTGAGGTAACAGGAGTTGATTATCTTGCAGAGAGATGTTTTGGTTACAATAAAGAGGCAATGCATGCAGAGGTTGTTAATGGAATGGATCCCCTTGCCGTAAGAGATGCAACAAAAAGAGCAGTAAAACTTGCCAGAGAAGGAAAAGGTCCCATCTTTTTAGAGTTTTGGTGCTACAGATTTAAAGGGCACTCTTTAAGTGATAGGGTGGAAAAAGAGGAAGACGAAACTTATAGAGCTTTAAAAGAAATTAAGATGTGGGAAAAAATTGATCCCTTAAAAACCTTCTCCGAAAAGCTTATAAAAGAGGGTATTATAAAGGAAAAAGATTTTGAAATACTTAAAAGAGAGGCAAGAGAGAGAAATGAGAGGATGGCAAAAAAAGCAGCTGAGGCAAAAAGCCCTGACCCAAATACAATGTACTTTGCTCTTTTCTCAGATACAACATCAGATAAGGTTCCAGAGAAGTTCCAAAATGCACCTATCCTAAAGGAGCCTGAGTTTTTAAAAAGAGACCCTGAAAAAGATATAACTTACAGAGAGGCAATAATTGAGGCTCTTTTTCAGGAGATGAGAAGGGATAAGAGAGTTGTTCTCTGGGGAGAGGATATTGCAGACTATGGAGGAGCATATGGTGCAACAAAGGGACTTTTGGAGATCTTTGGAAGAGATAGAATCTTTAATACTCCCATATCTGAGGCAGCAATTATTGGCACAGGTATTGGTGCAGCCCTGAGGGGTCTTCGTCCAGTTGTTGAGATAATGTATATTGACTTTATTCTCCAGGCAATGGATCAGGTGGGAAATCAGGCTGCAAAGTGGAAGTATATGTCAGGGGGGCAGGCTAAGGTTCCTTTAACTGTTAGGACTACTATTGGGGGAGGAAAAGGCTATGCAGGACAACACTCCCAATCTCTTGAGGCAATTCTTGCTCATTTTCCAGGGTTAAAGGTTGTTGCTCCCTCATCTGCCTTTGATGCAAAGGGAATGCTTGCCTCAGCTATAAGGGATGATAATCCTGTTATCTTCATAGAACACCAAAATCTGTATAATGAGCCTTCTGCTCGGGGTAAGGTTCCCAAGGAGGAATACCTTGTACCTTTAGGAAAGGCAAAGATAAAAAGGGAAGCAAAAAATTTAAATAACGCTGTAACTTTAATCTCTTGGTCCTCCATGGTTCATGTTGCCCTAAGGGCTGCAAAGGAACTTGAAAAAGAAGGAATCGAACTTGAGGTTGTTGATGTAAGAAGTCTTTATCCTCTTGATGTAAAGACAATAATAGAATCTGTAAAAAAAACAAACAAGGTGATTATCCTTCATCAAGCTGTAGAGTTTATGGGTTTTGGTGCAGAGATTACAGCTCAAATTCAAGAAAAAGCATTTGATTTTCTTGATGCACCTGTAAAAAGAGTTACAGCACCTAACACACCTCCTCCTTCCTCTCCAGTTTTGGAGAAGGCATTTTTACCAGATGAAAAAGATGTTATTAGTGAGGTAAGAAAACTTCTCGGGAGATGAGAAAATAAAACTGATGGAGAAAAGATATAATCCAAAACAGGCAGAGGAAAAGTGGGAAAAATTCTGGGAGAAAAAAGGATATTTTTCTCCTCATTCCGGTAAAAAAAGAAAAGTCTTTTCCATGGTAATGCCTCCTCCTAATATTACTGGAGCTTTGCATATGGGACATGCTTTTAACCTTACCTTGCAAGATATTGTGGCAAGATTTAAAAGAATGCAGGGTTATGAGGTTCTTTGGGTTCCAGGAATAGACCACGCTGGGATAGCAACTCAAAATGTTGTAGAAAGACAGCTACATAGGGAAGGTCTAACCAGAGAGAAAATAGGTAGAGAAAAATTCATAGAGAGAGTCTGGCAGTGGAAGGAACGGTATGGAGAGCGGATATTTAATCAAATGAAAAAGCTGGGTATTTCCTGTAGCTGGGAAGATAAGGCATTTACTATGGATAATGCTCATTCCGAAGCAGTTAGGCATGTCTTTGTCACTCTTTATGAGGAAGGATACATCTATAGAGGTAGTTACATTATTAACTGGTGTCCTCGATGTCAAACTGCCCTTTCTGATATAGAGGTAGAGTACGAAGAGGTCAAAGGAAAGCTTTATTATATAAGATATCCATTTGTTAATTCTAAGAACAAAGATTATCTTGTGGTTGCTACAACAAGACCTGAAACTATGTTAGGTGATACTGCGGTAGCGGTTAATCCAAATGATGAAAGATACAAAAAATTTAAAGGAAAGTCTTTGCTTCTTCCTCTTGTTAAAAGAGTTTTGCCTCTAATCTTTGATGAGTATGTGGATCCAGATTTTGGTACAGGAGTCCTAAAAGTAACTCCTGCTCATGATCTTGAAGATTTTTCCATTGGAAAAAGACACAATCTTCCTGTAATTAATATCTTTAACAAGGATGCAACGATAAACGAAAATGGAGGCGTCTATCAGGGACTTGATAGATACAAATGTCGAGAAGCAATTATAAAGGATTTGAAAAAAGAAGGGTATCTTGAGAAAGTTGAGGACTACATATATAGGTTGGGACGCTGTTATCGCTGTGATACGCCGATTGAGCCATATCTTTCTTCTCAGTGGTTTGTGAAAATGAAAGATCTTGCAAAGGATGCTATTGAAGTTGTTAGGAAAGGAAAAATAAAATTTTACCCCTCTTACTGGGAAAGAAGTTATTTTGATTGGCTGGAAAGAATACATGATTGGTGTATATCTCGCCAAATCTGGTGGGGACATCGTCTACCAGTATGGTATTGTGAGGAGTGTGGAGAAGTTATTGTTAGCCGCATAGAACCTACT
>CAYRAK010000148.1:0-3526 GCA_964422215.1 uncultured Clostridia bacterium
CCAAGAAGCAGGTTTCAATCCCTCATAGGTAAGCTACAAACTTTAAGTTATATGTAAAAAATGCTCCAGAAAGAAAGGGTTTCAATCCCTCATAGGTAAGCTACAAACCAATTATATTTCCTTATATATAAGAATTTTCTTTTTTGTTTTCCTTATTTTCAATGAGCAAAATGATGCTTTTATGATACCATTTAATTTATTTTTATCCAGTATTTATACCTCTTTTGCTCTTGTTTTATTTTCTCGTTGATCTCCCAGTAAATTTACACTATTCCACTTCGACGAAATTTCTTTTGTTATAATGATAACTTATAATATCTGCTCGTCAACCGCTTTTTCCTTTCCCATAGTTTCTCTATCAAAAAATTTCTTGGTGCGCAATTTATAAAAAATTATGGAGTCTTCCTTCTCTTCAATAACTTTCTTTAACTCCATCTTTAATTTCATAAATTTCGCATTGGTTATCTCTCCTTCTAAAACAGAATTTTGCATCCAGGTAAGATATCTTCTTCCTATTTTCAATACCTTATTTACTCTTTCCTCATTAATATCGTAGACCATAATAAGATACATCTTTTCACCAGTGTGCTATAAAGGGTTGGTAAGGCTTTTCGTCCATGAGATGCTTTTCTATTTTGTAAAGCTCCAATCTCATTAAACGTCTGTAAGAGACTCGCTTTTTAATAGAAGAGTGTTGAATAACAGTCTTTAATCTTTTCTCAAATTCTTCTATAAAAAGCATTCTACCTTTTTCATTAAGAGATATACCTTCCAGTGCTTTAATGAAGTGATTTATTTTGATGATCCCTTTATTTACAAGATAAAAAATAACTCTATCAACAATAATGGGCTTAAATATTTCAGCAACATCCAAATTAAGGGTAAACCTTCTAAAATTTGTTGTATGCAAGAATCCAATACGAGGATCTAGGTGGGTTTTGTATATCTCACTTAAAATTGTTGTATAAACAAGACTGTTACCAAAACTTATAAGAGCATTTAATCTATTTTGAGGAGGGCGTCTTGTTCTTTCCTCAAATTTGAACTTATCATTATTAATGATTTTACCAAAGGCTTTGTAATAAAAATCACGGATATTGCCCTCAATTGCCATAAGGGCATCAGTATTATTTTGTTCAGGAATTTGCTTTTCCAAGCTTTCTATTTGTTCTATTGTTAAGGTAAGGTCTATACCTCTATTTTGATAATAGGATAAAACTTTTTTAATATTTGCAACTCCTCCTTCAACAAATCTTCTTGCAAGCTCCATCCTCTTTTCCTCATCAAGATAATGTTCACACTGCTTTAATATCATATAGCCGGAATTGTAATGTTCTCTTGGGTAATAGGAACCAGAATAATAACCATAATAATTAAAAAAATGCAAAATTATCTCCTGCTGACTTAAAAAATCCAGAAGTTTCTTGTTTATCGTAACCTCTCCAAATATCATAATCTCTCCTGTATTTTCCACAGGAATATATTTTTTGCTCCCCTTTTCCCTCTCAAAATAAATTGTATTTTGTTTTCTCTTTAGCTCACCGTTAGAGAAAATATAAATGGTTCTTCTCATTTTAAACTTTTATTTTACCCTTCTGAATAAAATGCAACATCATCTGCTCAATCAATATCTTACTAGTGGTAGTTACCCAGAATTTTTTAATGGTGTATATTCCTGACCCCGGTAGTATCTCTCTCTCCTCAGTCTGGATTACTCCCAGCCACTTAAGATAATCCAGAAGTATGCTGTTTAAATTTAAACTCAGGTGACGCAAAAGACCTTCCTGTGATTCAATCATTCTTATCTTGGAGGCATAGAGCTTGCGTACCATCTGTTCAGGAGTTATCTTTTCGTTTACCTGCAACTCATTTAAATGGTAAAGAGAAGTGGAAAAATGTTTCTGGTACATATCACAGTAATAGTCCAGCAAATCCGTTGGTTGCAAATTTTTCCAGTCTATCTCTTCTACCCAGGCGCAAAAAAGCTCAAAGAGCTTTTTCCCATAAGATTTTTCTCGAAATTTTTCCACCCGGGTTTTATTTACATTTATCCTCCCTTTCTTATCCACATATATAAGTCTTTTTGCCCGGCAGAGTTTATCTATAAAGTTTATATAGCGTTTGCGAGGCTCCTCTCCTCTTTTCTCCTCCTTGCCCAAAAACACAAAACTATCTTTATATTTGAAATTCTGCTCTATCATTTTAAGATGTCCAAAGGGAATCCATTTATTCTTAGGAGTAACCTTTACCTTGTTGTGCTCAAAATAATTGATAAAAGTTTCCAAATCTTCCACAAGAGGGGTATTCTCAGGAGTGATTTTGTCCAGGTTTAATTTAACTTCCGGTTTGAGTATTGGGGTTACACTTATTTTAAAGGGAAAGTCTTTACGGAGAATGCCCAGTCTTTTTCTTTCCTCGATAATTACCTGCCATGGAGTTTTACCATTTAGTTCTGGTTGAGGTTCAGAAAGCCACCTATTTTTATACTCCTCTACTTTTCTTTCCAGCTCCTCCTGACTGGAAAACTTCTCCGGATCAATCTTTGAGGCTACATAGGAGGTGAGATCTTTAATAAGTTCCCTCTCCTTGGGACCCATTACCTCTTTTATTCTCTCTTCAGGAGACTTTCCCCCCAATTCTTCACGGGAGGAGAGATTCCAGAACAAATTAAAAAGTTTCTGGAACTCCACAAACTCCTCACTACTGGGAAAATCTATTTTTTTAGTTAATTCCTTGAGAACCTTTGCAGGATCAGCGCTCTTATTTATCTTTTTCCTTAGCTGTCTGATTGTAATTGCTTTTTTACCCATATATTTTTTTAATTTGCGCCTCAGTTTTTTCTCCACTATTTCCAGGTTTTCTTCTATTATTTTTTCCTTCTGGTAGAAAACCCTCTCCAGCAATAAAGGATCAGGTTTTTCTTTATTTTTCTCGGACATCCTTTTCCATTCTCTCTTTACAAGATAAGAGGCATTCTTTGGTAAAAGTAAATTTATATGACTCAGAGCGTAATCTTTCTCATAAGGCAGGATCCTGGCAATGATGAAATCACCCTCTTTCAGGTAGTAGGTAGCTCTGTTTTCTCTTATCTTATAGACTTTATTAGAAGATAAATCCTTGGCTATAAAATGGGAACCAATGGCAACTTTCAATATTTCAAATGCACTGTAGATATTGAATCTAAACGCAGAATATATTTTTCTATGTTTTATGTTAAAATCCGATAATCTCTTGGATAAAAATACCTCCAGGGGAGTTTTCTTGTAATGACTGGAAGAATAAGAAAAGAGAAAATAGTCAAGAAAGCGAAGCCTAGCAGATTCTCTTTCCTCTGAAGTTGGGTAATAAACCTGAGGGTTCGGACCAAAAAATTTTTCTTCCTCTTCTTCCATTTCCTTGCTCAGGCAAACATCTTCCATGCAAAAATCAACAATCCTTGCGATATACTCGCTCACTCTTGTAGCAGGCTCCATATCTTCCATATAAATATCATCAAAGTACATTTTGCTATCCTCTTTCTTTTTTA
>CAYRAK010000149.1:0-1902 GCA_964422215.1 uncultured Clostridia bacterium
TTTAACAATCCCTTTTCTTTGGCTAATTTCCAAAAAGCAACCATTCTACAAACACCTTTCAAAGCTGTTCCCGGGATATAGGGAATTCCGAAAATATGGTGTAAAGTCATTGAGGTCTCTAAAGCATGACCTGAGCCAAGGCCAACAATAAGGCGAGAACAAGTCTTTAAAGATTTAGCAAATATTATTTTGTATCCCTGTTCTTCTAAGTATCGAATCTGTAAATTTATGCGGTTTACAAATTGACGGTAATAATCTCGTTTATAATCAACTTTGACAAACCCATTTAAAAAATTTCTTTTTAGTCTGCTTTTTTCTATAATCTGGGTTTTAACAAATTTTGTTAAAGCTAAACTGATATTTTCGCACTTTTTGAAATCATGGCAATTTTGATAAACAAACTTTATTAAATCTTGAAATCTCATCATCTCTTAACTCCATCCTCAGCTTTTTTTTCGTCTTTTATCTCAACTACTCTCTTTAACCAAGTGGCAAGAGCAAGGGCTTCCACGGTGGCAAGACGTAACCTACCTACATCAGCATTAACCAGCTCTTCAAGAGCATCGTTAGTAATGTATTTTTTGTTTTTTAGCCATTTATTTAATATGTTGTACACACTTTTTCTCTCCTCTTTTGCTTTATAAAAGGCAAGAGCAGGTATTAAACCATTTGAAACAATCAACTCAGGAAATCGTTTTGCGTTCGTTTTAAATTTTTTATCATCTTTAAATTTTTTTCTCTCCTCAATACAGAAACTTGCTCTTTCTTGTTCAATTGTTTTTCTCATTTTAACCTCCTATAGGAACTAACCACAAAATTTAACTCTCATAAAGCCTTTACCTGTAGTTTCATCTCCACCAAGTTGAATAATATTGTTATTTAAAAAACCCAATGAAGTTTTTATCTCTTCTGCCGTAAAAAATTTTCCATCATAGGCTTTCTCTATAATTTTCTTACCAAGTTCTTTTCTTTCCTCATCTGATAAATAATTGTAGATGTCTTGAAAAGTCTTTTCTTTATTATTTACTTTGAGTTCCTTCAATTTATAATATATCTCTTTTTTTAATCCAAAATAAGGATCACCTATAAACAGCAAAGAATAAAATACACTCTCCGAAGGGACAAATTCTTCGCTAAATAATGCTCCTTCTTTGACGATTCCTGCCGTCTGATCTATTCTTATTCTTGTTCTTATCTCGACAGCGTAACTAACAAAATCCTTGAAAACATCATCGTGAACTATAGCCAGGTGTGAAGAAAGAGAAACGCTGAGATCATTTTGCGGAATATATTTTTCAACAAACTCTGCAATAGGTTTAGCATTTTTATCTTTGATATCAAACATAAACTCCTCTAAAGCAACTGTTTTTTGATTTATCTTTAAAACACTATCATCGGATACGATAATTTTTTCCTTATCCTCATCTTCCAATTCGGGAATTTCCGAAAGAAAGCTTATTCCAACGCTTTTCAAATCTTCCTTAAACCTCTTCAAAACCAGCGGGCAAGTAATCCAAGCAAAAACTCCTTTAACTGACCGAACAGGATAAAGTAAAATTTTAGCATCGGTTATAGAAATACAGGAAGCATATTGCTCAGAGCCATCTTCTGGTCCAAAGATAATATTAACTTTTTCTTTATCTTTCCACTTTCTATCTGCCACTTCTCTTATTACCCCTTTTATACCACTTGACCATAAAATTGGAAAGTTTGTGTGTCTTTCTCTTTGGATGGGTAAATCCACATAGGAAACTGATTGGCCTGCTCCCATATGGATGGGGGTTTCCGCGTAAAAAAATAAAACAGCTTCTTTTTCAAACATTTTAAACATACAGCCCTCCTACTAAGTTTTTATTCTTTTAATTTCAAATGATCTCTTCCTGCTACAATTCTCGATAAAAT
>CAYRAK010000149.1:2002-3518 GCA_964422215.1 uncultured Clostridia bacterium
AACTTCACAGGCTTTATAAAATCTAAACCACCATCTTAGGATGCCTATAATAGACTGTGTTCTAAATTCAATTTTATCTTTTTTAGCTCCTGTCATTATAAGAGGGGTTATTAATTCAAATTCGTAACTTTTAGCACTTAATACATTCATCGTTTCACTCCTTTTAGCTCTTCAAGCAAGAACTTTCCCTTATTTGTTATCCTAATCTTAAAAAGCTTGCTGTCCTTGCTTTCGTTAATTTCTACAAAACCATAAATTTTAAGTCTAGCAATTTCATTTTCATATTTTTCAATAAAACTCTCTGCCTCTTTCCCTCTCCTTGAAACTTGATCAGACAGAGCATCCAAAACTTCCAATTCCTTCCCCTTTGGCAAATACAATAAAAATGGCAAAAATACTATATCTTTAAATTCTTCATTCATGTAATAAATCTCTGAGTTTGTTAAGAAACCTGCCAAGGCACAAGCAATAACGTGGGCTTTTAATCCACCTGTTGGATTAAAGTAAACCCTGAAACCTTCTTTTTTCTTTTTATTCGCCAGATAAATTAATCTATCTACAAGTTGTGATATATCTTTTTTAAAACTATCTTTTGCAAATTTCTCATCAAAATAAGCACTTTCCCAAAAATATCCTGAAACCTCAAATCCAGTAAATAGGTTGTACCCTTTTTCTTTCAGAAATTCTTCCAAAATTACTTTACAAAGCTCTCCTATTTTTGTTCTTGTTGAAACAAAATATACACTTATGTCCTCAGCCTTTTTCCTCTCGGCCACTCTTAGAAATGTATTCATCTCAGCAGAATAGCTTTTAGGATCCTCCTTTACAAATTCAACCAACTTTCTTATAAAATCTGGATCATCTATTTTTCCTTCCCAAAATTTTTCATCTGCTGTTTTCTCTTCACCGGTAAGTCCTGCTATTTTCTGTTTCTGAGCATTAGTTATGATACTTGTTCCGACTGTAATAATATGAAATTCTTTCATTCTCTTTATACCTTACCATAGATTATTAAATTTGAGCCTATGAACCCATTTAAACCATCAGATGAAGAAAGCCAAAGATTGCTAACTTCTTTTTCGTTTTCGACTGTCCCATAAATGACTGTTCCCGGTAGAAGAGCTTTTTTCATAAGTTTATACTTGCTAAGATAGAGAGAATGTAAACCAACGTTTAAATATCCATCTGAAACAATACTAATAATTTTAACTCCGCTTATTTGAGGAATAAATCTTTCATACACTCCAGGTGTTAAAAACAGTATTTTAATAGTATCCCCCTTTTTCAATTCAGGTTGTTTAAACAATTTGAAAAACTGCGATCTCTCATCTACTTCTACCTCGTAACTTACCGCTCTCATCTCTCCACCTAACTTTAAAACCTTTATGTCGCTATTAAAAATTTCAAGAATATCTTCGTCATTTTTTAGGTTTGCCTTTTCCATATTTTTATCTCCGTAATTAAAATTGACCCAAAAAACTAGACCCCAGTTTTCTCTCAATCTAACAAAATCAAT
>CAYRAK010000150.1:0-3496 GCA_964422215.1 uncultured Clostridia bacterium
CTCTTGAAGCAAGAGAGCATGGAACGGCACATCACTGCGAGAGAGTGGCAAGATAAAGTTTGATTCGCCAAAAACTTTTTTAAAAATTTTAATTTTGTGAAGCCCTACTGGAGGTAATTTACAGAAATTTCGGACTTGAAATGGTTATTTTATAAATTTCGGGAAATTCCATTGGTGTTGCAGCTATGCCGCAATTGAGAACAAACCTTTTTATACTTCTATTTTCAGGGATAACAAATATAAACACCCACTCATAAGATTCTCCTGGCTTCACAATACCCTCGGTTTCCTCTTCAACAGGAAATATCCTTATCTGCCCTAATTTGAGGGTATTTATTATCCCAACCCATTCTATATAAAATATATTCTTACACTTACATTCTAACTGTCCCTTTATTTTTGATATTCTTTCCCCTCTCTTATAAACTCGAGTCTCTAACTTCCCTTTCCTTTCGTATCTATCTACTATCACCATATTCTCGTTTCTAATATAACCTTCACCAGGATATTCCTCTCCTTTATTATCAATCGCAGATGCATTTATTTGTCGAATATATTTTTCTCCATCATTTTTCACTTTTACTATCATCAGGGCAACTTCCATACCCTTTGCCACTGGATGGTTTGAAAAGAAATCATCTATAAGAACTCCTCCTAAGAAAACCTTAGGCAAATCCGAACGCTTATACCTTTCAACTAAGATAAGAGAAAATTTTCCATATCCCAATTCTCTTTGAAGCAGTTGTATTTTCTTATTGATTTCTTCTATTTTCTCCTGATGGTATAGTTCCTCTTTTTTCAGCTGCTCTATCTGTTCCCTTATCTGAGATTCTTTAGATACATTAGCAGTCCCAATATTTACCTTAAAACATGGTAACATTAAAAGAGAGACTATAGATACAAAAATTAACAGTCTCCCTTTTCTTAGATATTTTGCTAGTGCGGCTTTTATCTTTCTCATCATTTATTCCCCTTAAAAAATCTAAAACTTTTTTTGTTTATTGGTCAACTCATCATATCTTTTTTCCCACAGTTCATTTAATTCTCCGTCAGTATAGAATATGTCAATCGATGATATTTTTTCTTCGGAATCGTAAGAGGTCCATACCATAAGCCGTCTATTTCCTCTGTACCACTCATAGGAATTACCAAAGATATCTGGTTCTTCATACGGCTTTCCAAATCTGCTGATGAGAGAATTAATAAATTGCTCAACTTTCTCTGAAGAAAAAATACTGGTAATATGAATTTCTATATCCCACAATTTATTATCTATAAACCAAAAATCTATATCTGATCGCATTCCAAGAGATGTCTCCAGACCAGAGGTGGTCAAACGAGTGCAGCCGATAAGTTTACTCTCAGGCGGGGTTGTTTCTTCCCAAAATTCCCTTTCTTCCCGCGTCTCAAAAAGTTCTGCCTCTTTTCTATAGGACTTTTTTAACTCTTCAACTGACATTCCAAATTTCGCTTTATCCCATCCCTCAATTGATGCTAGCTGAGCAAATACTTGAGAGACAAGGAATAAAGCCATGCTCACACCTATAAAACCTGTTAAAGCTTTTTTACATCTCATCCTTATTCTCTCCTTCTAGAATTTCGCAATTAATTTATTTCTGCTTCTTTGGCATTATAAAAAGATATTTCCGGGCAACAGATTCTATGATTATAAGTTGAAGACAGAATTCATAACCCAACTCTCACTCTATAAATTACCCTGATTTCCTGGTTCCGGGGGATATTTACCTCGAACCTTACTGTAAAGGCATCAACTTTTTGGTAAGGGTGAGTAGTTTTTATTATCTGCCAGTTGCCTAATAATGGTTCGATTATTCCCACCGTTACATCTTTTTCTTTTTCATGGATTTTGCCAGTTACCTTACCATAGAATAATTAGCGAGAGTAACAAGGGCAAGGAAGGAAACTACAAGTCTTCTCAAAGTTAGTCTACTTTGCTATAAAACTGGCTGTCCAGTCTGGTTGAGGAGGACGCTTGTTTTCTTTTTGCATCTCTTGCCATCTCTCGTCTGTCAGGCGATCACTCATAGGTTGCTTGAATTCATAATACGAGAAAACGGCTCCGCGACATAACCTTTTGCCTTTGCTATCTTTAATTATCACCCAGATGTTAAATGGTGAGCCTACTCCTTCTTCAAGAACTTGTTTAGTATTAGGATCAGTATGAACATCAGCTACCAGGTCTATCTTTTCATCGGTACTGGAGCCTATCTTTTCCATAATCTCTAAAGAAAAACTTTTCAGAGAGGAAAGTGTGGTTCCTATTTTCCAGATAAGCCTGTACTCCTCTTCGGTTAGTGGTCTTTGTGCAAGTTCTTTTTCTGAAATTATCTTTAGTTTAGCCAGAAGATCTTCAAAGGCACTTATTTTCTCTAATACTTCTTCAGGGGCAATTTCAAGTGTATTCAGGTTACTTTTAATGTCATGCATCATCTCCTTTATTCTTCCGTAAACCTCGGGATAGGGTTCAACATAGCCATAAGTAAACTCTGGAGGAGCAGGAAGGCCCTTGGGTATCGCGGTGTAGCTTTGCTTGGCATAAAGTATGGTATCATGCCTTAACTCAGCCCATGAGGCAAGGGTTGTTTGAATTTCTTTATCCATCCAGGCGGTATTTTGCATAAACTCCGGTAAATTATCCTTGCCTTGAGTTTCTTCAAGAAGAGGAAGTAAAGAGTAGAGCCAGCGCCAGTAAAGATTCTGCTTCCAGTCTTCCTCTCTTTTTAGAGCAAACTCCTTTTTCAATTTATCAAGCTGCTTGTAGTAATACCTGTACTCCGTATCTCCCTCCTTTTTGAGAATTTCAAGGGCTCTTTTTGAGCCAAGAATGGCCAGTATATCTAAACCGCGAGGAAAAGCCCTGACTGGCCCTACATAGGGAATAATCTCCATAGTGAATGGTTTTCCCCTTCCCTTAAAAGTCATTCTTTTTATTCCAAAGACAAGCTGCTGGAATATGTAGGAGTCGGGAATGAATCTTTGACCCATAAATCTAAAACCTTTGGTTGAACTGCTAATATCACCACCTCCAGAAACTGCTGCACCAGAGAGAATCTTTGGCGATCTCAATTTCATCGCCTTTTCAATGAACGCATCAAGTCTCGCCTTGTCATTGTATTTGTCAACGGTTCCTTCATCCGGAAAAATTTCTTTTATGAGCTTGATATAATCATCGGCGTAGAGGTCATCTGTCTTGCCAACAAAGTATACTATTGGCTCATAAAGTTTTTTCCACAATCTATAAGCTTTCTCATCCCTTAAAAGAGCATCAGTCATAAGAAGAGCCTGGAGAGTCATCTTTTTTCCGTGAGTTATAGCTGATTCTTCTTTGCCAGGTCTTAGCTTAAAATCCACTCTTCCATACCACATTAAAGCGTTAAAATATCTCTTAAATTTCTCATTTCTGGTGTAGTGCCCCCTGGGAACATACTGGCTGTAGTCCTCATAGGCATAAGGAGTTTTCATAAGAGAATGTTCT
>CAYRAK010000151.1:0-3469 GCA_964422215.1 uncultured Clostridia bacterium
GTTCCTGCTATGGCAATGTAGAACAAAACAGAAAGCTGTCTCAGATTAACCTTAAGGCTCCCTCTATTGGTGATTAGGGCATAGATAAGAGCAGTTAATGTGACAAATAATGCTCTTACAGCGGAGGTCCTTAAAAAATCGCTTGTAATATAAGATAATTTAGCAAAGATTGGCTCAAGAGCCCAGGCTACACCTGCTCCCAGAGTAAAAATTACTCCCTTTGTTTTTATATGCATTTTTTAAAAATTGGTCTTTTGATTTAAAATTGGTTTAAGTTTAGCTTTTCAGAAAAACTTAGTCAATTTACATTTGTATAGATCTAAGAAGATAGTATTATACGAGGCCATATCCACATGATACCTGAAGCTTTAATAAAAAGAGGTAAAAAGTGTCCCAGTTTCTGAAAATCGACAATTTGGCAAATTTCAATTTTTTATTATAATTTAAGTTGAAATGAATACAAATTTGGAAGAAATTAAAAATTTATTGAAGAAAAAAAAGATAAAGCTTACTTATCAAAGAATTAAAATTTTAGATTATATAAAAAACAGAAAAAAGCATTCAACAGTTGAGATGATTTACAATGATCTTTTAAAAGAGATTCCAACAATATCAAAAACAACAATTTACAATACACTGGATGTGTTTATTAAAAAAAGACTTATTGTACCTGTCAGTATACCTGGAAAGGATACAAGATTTGATGGAAATCCTTCCTGGCATCATCATTTTATTTGCGAGAAATGTGGGAGGATAATAGATCTTGATATAAGATGTGAATATCTTGAGAAAGGCATGGTAGAAGGACACAGAATAAAAGAGTTTTATAGCTATTTTAAAGGAATATGCAAGGATTGCCTTGAAAAGGATGGAGAGGTAAAATGCAAATTTTTGACAGAGAAAAGGTAAAAAATGCCTGCAACTGATGAGAAAGGTGCAAAAGAAAGGAAAAAGCAGTATAACTTTTTGACTGGTGGTTCTGCCACAAAAAAATTTAAAAAGAGGCTGTAAAATGACAAAAAGAATGCAGGTATATAAATGTGAGGTTTGTGGAAATATTGTTGAGCTCTTACATGAGGGAAAAGGAGAACTTGTTTGCTGTGGACAGCCTATGAAACTTATGGAAGAGAAGGTACAGGAAGAAGGAAAAGAAAAACACCTTCCGGTGATTGAGGCTACTAATTTAGGAGCTAAAGTAAAAGTTGGTTCTGTTCCTCATCCAATGGAAGAAAAACATTATATTGAATGGGTGGAGATTGAGGTAGACAATAGAATTTATCGCAAATTTCTCTTACCTGGTGATTCTCCTGAGGTAGAGTTTCCTATCAAACAAGAAAAAATAAAAAGTGTGCGGGAGTACTGCAACATTCATGGACTCTGGAGAAGCTGATTTTAAAAAAGAGGTTTTAATGATAAACGAAAAAATGCAGGAAGCAATAAACAGGCAGATAAATCGAGAATTTTACTCTGCTTACCTTTACCTTTCGATGGCTTCGTATTTTGAATGGGTCAATCTTAAAGGATTTGCTCACTGGATGAGATTTCAATCAAAGGAAGAGATAGAACATGCGATGAAGCTGTATGATTACCTCGTTAAAAGAAGAGGAAGAGTTTTTCTATCGGAGATAGAATCTCCACCCTCAGAATGGAAGTCTCCGCTTGCAGCGTTTGAACAAACTTATAAACATGAGAAGAATGTAACAGAAATGATAAATCATCTTGTGAAACTTGCAAAGAAGGAAAGTGATCCTGCCACAGAGGTTTTTCTTCAATGGTTTATAAGTGAACAGGCCGAAGAGGAGAAATCCTCCAATGAAATATTGCAGAGATTAAAATTAACAGGTGATGCTCATGATGAACTATTTATACTTGACCAGGAACTTAGTAAAAGATACTCTTAAAAAATATCCTGTATTGACAAGGTAAAAATAATCCATTTTTTTGGAGATTACAAATCTATCTCTTCCTACATTTACAATCTACCTACAGGTAAACGTGTTCCCTACATAGATATCCGACCACTGACAAGTTTTGTTCATCTTGAAAGGACAAATAAAATTTTAAATTAGCAGTAAAAAGATTGTTGTTTACGTGATGTATTGTTCAGAGAAGGTTAATATCCCACACCTCTGAAAATATTGGAGAGGAACCTGCTACATTTTATCTGGAAAGCTCCAAAACCTGTGGATGTTAAAATATCAGAGAAATAAAAAGAAAAACATTTCTGCAGAAATAAAAAGGAGGTTGTTAAAATGGAAAACCTGAAACAAATTGTAAAAACGGCTATTAAAATGGAAAAAGATGGAATAGATTTTTACAAAAAAGCTGCGGATAAAAGTTCTCATCCTTTTGGGAAGAAGATGTTTTTGTCTTTTATGAAAGATGAGGAAAGACATTTAAATGTATTTAAAGAAATACTAGCTGATCTTGATTTTTCCGGATTTGAGAAGTATTTTGACAAAACTCCTCGAGAAGAGATTAAGACAGTGTTTGATCAAATGAGGGATGATGTAAAAAAGAAAATTACTGCAAGCTCTGATGAACTGGAAGCTCTTCAAATTGGAATAAAAATGGAAGAGGAAAGTATTAATTTTTATCAAAACTGGTTGAAGGAAATATCAAGTGATAAAGAGAAAAAGTTGCTGGAGAGATTGGTACTGGAGGAAAAAGAGCACTATAAAATTTTAGAAAATACTCATTCTCTGCTTAAAGATTCCGGAAAATGGTTTCTATGGGAAGAAAAAGCCCTTATTAATGGAGGATAGATATCATACAAAAGGAGAAAAAGATGGACAAAAAAGTTTTATATAAGATAAGCTACGGGTTATACGTTATAAGTTCAAAAAGTAACAAAAAGTTTAATGGGCAGATTGCCAACACTTTATTTCAGATAACATCAGAGCCTCTTCAAGTTGCTGTAAGTATAAACAAGAGTAATCTAACCCATGAGTTTATAAAGGAGAGCAGACTCTTTGGGGCATCTATTCTTTCTAGTAAAACTCCCCTTAAATTTATAGGTCTTTTTGGATTCAAGTCTGGAAAAGATATAGATAAATTTGCAGATGTTGAGTATAAAATTGGAGAAAAAGGTATCCCTATTGTTACAGAAAACAGTATAGGTTACATTGAAGTTGAGGTTAAAAAAAGCCTTGATGCTGGAACTCACACTATTTTTGTGGGTGAAGTTGTAGAAGGTGAGATTCTTAAAGAAGATGAACCACTTACCTATGCTTACTACCATGAGGTAAAAAGAGGAGTGACACCCAAAAAAGCTCCAACTTATAGGGAAGAGAAAGAACAGGAAAAGATGCAAAAATACAGGTGTATTGTTTGTGGATATATCTATGATCCTCAAAAAGGTGATCCTGAATCGGATATAAAGCCAGGAACAGCTTTTGAGAAACTGCCAGATAGCTGGGTCTGTCCTATTTGTGGAGTAGGAAAGGATAGGTTTGAAGAATTTAGATAA
>CAYRAK010000152.1:0-3462 GCA_964422215.1 uncultured Clostridia bacterium
GGTTAAGAACCGCTGGGATGGAAAGGTAGAACTCGTTGTCGAGGGAGAAAAAAAAGCGGTAGAGAAAATGCTTCGATGGTGCCATAAAGGTCCTTCCGGAGCAGTCGTAACTAACGTGGATGTAAAATGGGAACCTTTTAAGGGAGAATTTGGTAGTTTCTCTATTCGTTACTAAGTAGGTCCAGAGTAAAAAGTTCCTTGAGGTTAGATATTACATACTCTGGCTTAAACGGAGGTTTTGCCTTCCCTGCTTCTTCAAAAGTACTAATGCCTGAAAGCACAAGAACGGTATGAACTTTAAGCTTATTGCCGACAGCTATATCTGTTTCTAATCTATCTCCTACAAGTATTGTCTGGGAAGGAGAAGAATCTTTTGTTTTAAGAACTATTTCGAGACCAAATTTTTCTGGTTTGCCCAGTATTAGAGGTCTCCTTTGTGTACAGGCCTCAAGAGCTCTAACTATTGCTCCTGCCCCTGGTATTGTGGTCCTTTCTGTAGGATAGGTTACATCAGGATTAGTGGCAATAAACTTAGCACCCATTGTTATTGCTTGATAAGCAAGGCTTAATTTACGAAAATTGAATTTTCGATCCATACCAACAACGACATACCTTACTCTGTGAGGATCTTTGGAAATCTTTATCCCCTCTTTTTCCAACTCTTCATATAATCCTTTTTCTCCAATAACCATCACCTTTTCCTGATTCAACTTTTCAACCTGTCTAAAATAAAGAGCACAAAGATAGGAGGAAGGAAAAAGTTCATCTTCCTTCACTTCAAGACCCATTTTTTTCAGCTTTTTAATGTACCCTCTCCTACTTAAAGTGGAATTATTACTTAAAAAACACACCTTTTTCCCTTTTTTTCTAAGAAAAAGAAGAGTCTCTTTAACTCCCGGAAGCAGGAGATTTCCTTTGTAAATCACTCCATCCAGATCAAAAATAAAAAGTTTCATACATCTTCCTCAATTCTCAATTTTTCTATCTGGGTATCATCCATTGGAATAACTTTTATTATCTTTCTTAAACCCTGGGGAATCTGATGATACTCTACTTCCACAATTCCTCCCGGAGCATCAGAATATCGGGCAATTAAAGAGGCTGCTTTGTATATAATTTCCTCATCGAGAACTCCCCAAACTAAAGCTTTTGGTCCTGGAAATCCTCTTACTTTAAAGATGAAATCACCTGAAGTTGCAAGTTCTTTAATTTTAAGATTTTCCTTTTTATTCCTACCTACCAGAACTCTTGCCTTGTTATTCAAACGAAAATGCCTTCCTATCTTCAAACGCTCTATCTCCTGCAGATTAATCTTACCTGTTTGTAGAACATATCTAATCCGTTTAGAAAAGTTGGGATCAGTTAAAAGACACCCACCTCCAGGTGGAGGAAATTCTTTAATTTTAAATTTTTTTATCAACTCAAGCTGTATCTTTCGGTTTCTACCCCTTATTCCCAAAAGTTTTTCTCTGTCTACCCATCCTTTTCTTTCCGGAAGAGTAAGAGGAAGATTCTTAGCAGTAAGTGGACGAAGGAGATAATCTTCCCATCCTGACTCTTTGGCTATCATATTAAGAGCCCGTCTATTTTGAGACATTGGTCTCTCTCCCAGAACTTCCCCACTAATCAAAAAAGACGCTCCTTTTTCCTGCATTAAATTTCCTGCAGTTTTTACCATAAGAATATGGCAGTCAATACAAGGATTTGCTCCCTTTCCAAATCCATGGGGTGGCGATTTTATAATGGAGATGAGTTTTTCACTTATATCCACAATTGTAAGGGGTATATTTAAACTTTTAGCTGCTTTCTCTGCTCTTTCAGATCCAAAAAAGGGAGAAACAAAACATATACCCTCCACCTGTATTCCCTGTTCTTTAACAAGACAAACAGATAAAATACTGTCTAATCCTCCAGATAAAAGTGCGAGAGCTTTCATCTTCTTTCTATCTCATCTTTTGATACAGTTTTTCTTATCCCATCGGGAGTTTCTACAATAACAGTTCCTTTTAGAACATTGTAACCTGCAACTTTCACTTTTTCTCCCCCTACTCTAACCTCTTCGCCTACAGGGGGGAACTCCTTTACAAGATTAAAATATACAGGATATTCAAAATTAAGACAGCAGCGAAGTCTCCCACATAAACCAGATATCTTAGAAGAGACTAAGGGAAGATCTTGGATTCGAGCTGCCTCAAGAGCAACAGAGTCTAACTTATCTTTGTATTTTCCTAAAAATGAAGCGCAACACACCTCTCTTCCACAAATACCAATTCCTCCCAGAATCTGAGGTTCATCCCTTACTCCAATTTGTTGCATCTGGATACGAACTTTAAAAACCTTTGCCAAATCTTTAACAAGTTGTCTAAAATCAACTCTTTCTTTTGCTGTATAGTAGAACATAATTTTCTTCTTCTTTCCAAGGGGATATTTTGTGAGAATAAGTCTCATAGGGAGGTTGTACTTTGCTATTTTCTCCAAAGCTACCTTTTTTGCTTTTCGAGCAATTCTTTCTCTTTTTTTGTACTCCTCAATGTCTTTAACTGTTGCTTTCTTTAGCTCTACTCCTCGGTTCGGACACTCTCTTTCTACAACAAACTTCACCTTTCCTATCTCCCAACCTTCCTGAGCTTGATATATACACCAATCTCCTTGATTTATATTTCTTTGGTGAGTTAAAAAATAAACAATTCTCTTAGATGGAAGTGTTTCCACGGCAACAAAAGGCATCTTATACCTCCTTACAAAGACTAAGTGCAATTTTAGCTACTTTTTCTGAAGTATTTTCTATATAAAGTTTCTGCACAACGGAAAATAACTCTTTTTTTATTTTTTCTATCTTCTTCTCATCTGTAAGATATTCTGTTGCAAGTTTTGCTATCTGTGGAGGTTTAGCTTTCCCCTGAATAAACTCAGGAACTATCTCCTTTTCAGCAATTAGATTAACAAGGCCTATCCAAGGAACTTTTACTAAAATCTTTGCCAGAAGGTACGTGATCCAATTCACTTTATATATTATAATCATAGGGACTTTAAAATAGGCGGCTTCCAAAGTTGCAGTCCCGGAGGCAACAAGAAGAAGATCAGCTGATTTTATAACAGAGAGAGAGCTTCCTTTGTAGATTTCCACTTTCACAGAAAACTTTTTTATATATCTTGTTACAAATTTTTCCTCAATTCCTGGAGCAAGAGGAAGAATAAAACGGAGTTTTCCTTTCATAAGTCTTGCTGTCTTTAACATTAAGGGAAGAATCTTCTTTACCTCAGTCTTTCTACTTCCTGGAAGGATTCCCACAATCTTTTCTCCAATTTCTTTATTAAGAAAAGGACCTCTCCAGGATTGGAGAATCTCCATTAGAGGATGTCCTACATACTCCACCTCATATCCCTCTTTTCTAAACCAGTCCTTTTCAAAAGGGAGTATAACTGCAGTGCGATCAACAAAAGAGGCAAGTTTTTTCACTC
>CAYRAK010000153.1:0-3420 GCA_964422215.1 uncultured Clostridia bacterium
AAATCTCTGGGAGAAACGATTGACTAAAAGAGGTGTCTTGTTGAGATCAAATCGAAGCTCCAGTATAGGCCAGCTTTCTTTCCTGAGAACATAAGGGGTACCAGATTCTACCTTATCCTCCTCCTCTTTTCTATAAGAAAGAGAGGTTGAAAGATAAAAAAAAGGTCTCCAGCTTTGTTTTAAACTAAAGGTTCTTCTCTCAAGCCAAAGTTTTTCCCTACCGTCAGGAAGAGCCAATCTCTCAAAACCAAACTGAGACAAAGGATCAAGCGAAACACTTGTATCCTCATAGATTCCCTCTCTTGCAAGACCAAAATCTAAATACCAGCCAACTGTTGAGAAAACTTTGGGAAGTTTCAAAAAAGCTGCTGGACGTAGGGGAAAATTAAAAGAGATATTTAGGTTTGTGGAAACTTTTCTTATATCAGGGTTAACAGAAGAAAAACTTTCCTCCTTGCATTCTCCTTTAAAAGCAAAGTGGGGAGTTAAATTAAAAATGGAGAATCGAGAATCTAAAGAAAGGGCTTTTGATCTTGATTGAGGGCTTTCCTTTTCCTCATCTTCAAAATGATTGGTCTCTGACTGGGAGTAGGAGGTTTTTAAAACAAAGTTAGGCAGGGGATGAAAGGGCATTGTTATATTTCCTTTTTTTGTAACATCCATGCTAGTTGATGTTGCCTCAATTTTTTTTCCTGTCTTTTTTAACTGAAAGGAGGTGGAAATATTAGAGGGAAGTAAAAAGAAATCTTTTGTAACAGGGTAGTTTAAAGATAAATCATACACATCTTCAAATGTTTTCTCCTTTGGCTGCTTGGAAAGATAATCAGAAGTTGTATTTTGACCCTTTAAGGTTAAAGTGGGCCAAAACTTAAATCTAAGCCCTAGCTGATAGGCATGGGTTTTTGTTAACACTTTATCTTTTTCTACAATTGTAAGTTCAGTCCCTTCGGTAGTTTGGGTGCTTTTGTACTCTTCAGATTGAGAGTAGGAAAAGGGAAGAAAATCAAAAAAAGATGATGATATTTTCCATTTTTTAAACTTTAAAACTTCATTTGTGGAAGTTCCTCCTATAATGCTAAAAGGAGGATCAATTTTTTTGTACTCTGTGGACAGGGTAAAGTAATCTGAAAAATTACCTTTTACAAAGTAGCGTTGGGCATCACCTTTTCTTTTATAAACCTGACTAAGATAAATATCATTTATATAAAAGGGAGAGGAAAGAGTCTGTCCTTTAAGGCCTATTCTTATCTGATTTATTTGGGTGAAAGTGGGAGCCCCTTCTGTGTCTTTTACTTCAAGCTTGGAAAAAGGAATCTCAATCTTTACCCATCTTTCTGTGCTCACAGAGCTTAAAGGAAGGGTATACTCATAATAGCTTGTTTCAGTATTTGGGCCAAATCTTATGTAAAACTCCCCTTCTCCTGTCTCCTGGTAAATCCAGAGATTAATTTGACGATAGTCAGAAAAATCTTCTGAAGAAATGAAAGTTTGCTGAATATAACCTTCCTCTTGTTCGGGAACAAGACGCAAAAATGACTCCTTTTGCCATTTTCCTTCTGAGGTTTTTGTATCACCAAACATATCCTCATACCACCTGCAAAACTCAAAGCTTTCAAAGGGGCTAGGGGCATCCAAATCTTCGTAGTTGTTAACTCCTTTAACTTCAAAATTTTGGATCTCCCAACGGTCACCTGATATACTAATTTTGGCAAATTTAACTGATCCAGAAATATAAGAGCCTTTTATCCAGATTCGCACATGTTTAACCAAACCTTTCACCAAATCCCAGTTTATGGAAGAATCCAGGGGAATAGTGTACTTACACCAACCTGTAGAAAGTTCTTCTTTATAAACATCTGTCAAAGAATAAGTGGAAAAATTCTCATCAGTATCCAGTACTCCATCCCCATCAAGGTCTTCGGTATCAAGTTTTCCATTTTCTGCACCTACAAGTCTATCTCCAATCATAATCCCCGTATCCTCTCCTGGATTTAAGATACCATCAGCATTTTTATCTTCACTGTCGAGATTCCCATCTTCATCTGCGTCTTCACTTACAATCCCAATATCAATGTAAACTTCAAGACCTTCCTGTATGCCCTTTGCCCAAACTTCAAGATACTTCATATCAGAGTAGTTTTTACCCATCGAGGAAACAGAATAAACTACAGAATCCCAACTTGATCCAGAAAAAAAATCATAATTCAAATTAAGAATTTTTATCTCATCGCTACTCCAAGAAGGATTAACCTCCTCTCCTGAAAGTTTCTCATCAGATATTGTAACCTCATCACGTTCTGAAAAAGGAACATCCAAAGGTCTACTTCCTAATCTCCAGTTGTCCTTATCCATAGAAAGAACATCCTCTATCTTCGTAGTTGAGAAATTCTCAAGCATGGAGAAACCAAAAGTATTGGGATTAATGTTACTGTTAGAGATCTCACCCGAAAATAAAATTTCAACAGGAAAATCTTTCCCTAAAAGAAAAGCAAAATTTGGCTTAAAGCTTAAGTTTAAATCAGTTTCTAAGACATAGTGAGAGGCTGGGGATGAACCTAAAGAAGGAATTCTACTAACAGAGGAGGCAGCCTGAGAAAGGTAAGTTGAGCCCAAAGAAAAATTTTCACTTGGTTTATATTCAAATCTTCCTCCAAGAAAAGTTGCTGCTCTTCCCATAATTGGTGCCCATTCATACTCAACTCTTATCTCAGTATCAGGGCCTATAAGATCTGGATCTAAAAAGCTTAAATATCCTGATGAATAATCGATGATATAATCTTCATTTCTCTTAAGAAGTCTTTCATCAACGTATACTTTCTCGCTTTCAGGAATTATATCAGGATGCAAAAGATAAACCTCAACAGTATGGACATATTTTGTATAAAGTGTATATCGGTGCAAAGAGGAAGGAGGATAAGCTTCAGGGAAAGGTTTATAATAATCCTCAGAGGTAGAAGGATTGAAAATTCGAACTGTACCATAATCAAAATCTATATCAACATCGTATTCTGGATATTCTTCTGGATTTTCTAAGTCATAAATAATATTTCCTGACAAATCCTTAATTTGGAAGGTAAAATCCTCCTGAGGTATCTTCTGTGAACCAAGATAGTAGTAGTTCCAGAATCTGTATTTAAAATATCTATCATCTGCACCTTTCATTATCATATAATAACCTTCAGTGGGATGACGATTTCCCTCTGAATCTTTATAGGCAACAGCTATAACATAGTTTTCCTCAATATTTTTGTTAAACTTTATAACCCCTTCTTGAGCATCTACAGAGTAGTCCTGTCCTGGATACTGATAATCAAACCAACCGGTATAGGTATCAGTGACAGCATCCTCCACCTCCCCTATAACTGTCATGTATGTTGTTTGCCCGCTTATGTTATTTGTTCCATCCTGATCATCGATCCA
>CAYRAK010000154.1:0-3377 GCA_964422215.1 uncultured Clostridia bacterium
CATACCTTTAAAGAGAAGGTCAATTATTTCCGAATTCACCCTCAATTCCCCTTTACGCAGCTTATCCAGAACATTTTCCAGCTTGTGAGATAGCTCAGTTATCTGAACAAGACCTAAAAAAGAAGAAGAACCTTTTATAGTATGGAAGGTGCGAAATATAGCATTTAATAGTTCGTCATCTTCTGGATTTTCTTCAAGCTGAAGTAGTTTCGACTCAAGACTCTCAAGATGTTCTCTGGATTCAGTTACAAATTCCCCTATTATCTCAGGATCACTTAAAAACTCGTTCATCATCTTATTTTATTCCTCTTTTAAAAATTAACTCAAATGTAAAAAGTGAATGAGAAAAATTAATTAATCAAGCAGCATTTTTACATTCATTACCAATGTCTTAGGATCTGTTGGTTTCACAAGATAGACATTTGCCCCTGCTTTAAGCCCCTTCTCTCTGTCTTCTTCTTCCTCCTCACTTGTCACAATGATAATGGGCAGATCCTTGTAAATGTCCTGCTTTCTCAGTATCTCAATCATCTTTAAGCCATCCATTTTGGGCATATTTATATCCGCCACCACCAAGTCAAAATTTTTTCTATACAGTTTCTCAAGAGCTTCTATTCCATTTGCGGCTGTATCAACCTCGAATCCAGCTGATTGAAGAATAAAAGATTGCAGTGCCCTTATTGTTGCTGAATCATCCACTACAAGAATATTTTTTTTCATCTTATCTATCCCCCCTTTTATTCTTTCATGTAGGCAAGGCCATTTTTAAATCTAACCAACCTAAAGGCCGCACTAAGCCTGGAAATAGATTCACTTGAACCAAGAAAAATAAATCCGCCTTTATTAAGTGCATCATAAAAATAACTTATTACTTTCTTACTACTTTCAAAATCAAAGTATATTAGCACGTTTCTGCAGAATATAAAATCAAACCCTCTCATCATCCTCATTTTGTTATCATCTATCAGATTAAGGTAGTCAAATCTAACCAGCCTTTTAACTTGAAGTTTAACTTGATAGTGATTATCAGCAGAAATAAAATATTTTCGCTTGTATTCAGAAGGAACATCCTTTACTGATCTTGGAGAATAAATTGCCTCTCGACATTTCTTGAGAGCCTTCTTGCTTATATCGGTCCCCAGGATGTCCACCTTCCAAGAAACTAAGTCCTCTATCATTTCCAGAAGAATAATGGCAATTGTATAAGGCTCCTCACCTGTTGAACAACCTGCACTCCATATTTTGAGAGTTTTAATGTATTTCTGCCTCTTGGTATTACAAACAAGGGGTAGAATCTCTTCGGCAAACATCTTGAGCTGAGGATAATCACGAAAAAAATAGGTTTCCGGAATAGTTATACTGCTTATAAAGCTGGAAAACTCCTCAGCATCAGTATTAATCAAGTGCCAGTATTCCTGTGGATCTGATAGACCATGCTCTTCCATTCGCGAGGATATCCTTGTCTCCAGGAAATATTTCTTTCTTTCATCGAAAAATATTCCTGTTTTTCTGTTGATAAAACTCTGAAACAATTTAAAATCACTTTGAGAAAGACCAATTATTTCCATGGGAAAACTCCTTGTTTTTAATCATTCATCCTGGAAGAAGTAGCCGAGTTTTTCAAGCGCCTTGCAGGCAAGTTTTCTCACCTTCTCATCATTGTCATAAATAAGAGTTTCTAAAAGTTCCTCTGCATTTTCCTTTGCCTCAAATGGAAGACCGGTAAGTTCAGGGTTAATTTGAAGTAAAGCTTTCATGGCTTCCTCTCTTGTCTTTTCATCGTCCTCGTCTAGAAGACAAACCAAAAGTGGAACAGCCTCTCTATCTCTGGCAACACCGAGAAGTAAAGCCGCGTTCTTTTTTACTCCCCACGTAGGATCTTTAAGAAAACCACGAAGAACACCAAGTTTTTCCGGTTCTTTCCGGAGTGCTTCCTGGATTTTTTCCGGAGCTTCCGTAGCTATTCTGGCAAGAGTCTCCAGAGCTGCACTACTCAGAGAAGGTGAGTCCAGCCACATGAAAAGTTTTCTTATCATTTGAATATCCTTTATTTCACCAAAAGCTTTAATTAAAGCAAAAAGTATTAGTGGATCCTTGCTTGAGGAAAGTTTCATCAAAATTCTGGTTGCTCGAGGATCTTTTATCTTTCCCAATGCCTCCACGGCATAAGAGATGAGCCATTTATCCCTTTTTTCAGTTATTATTCTAACAAGCGCCTCCGTAGCGGCCTTATCTTGTATGTTTCCCAGCGCTTCACAGGCAGCACAGGCAACATTTATATGGGAATCATCAAGAGCTGAAATAAGATAAGTAGTTGCCCTAGAACTTTTTATATTTCCCAGCATATCACAGGCAAACTTTCGGATATCATGATCTTTATCTTGGAGGAGAGAAGCGATATTCTCCACAGCTTTTTCTCCTATCTCTTCCAAAATTTCAATAGCTGTGTTGCGGATATAAGTTTCTTCAGAGTAAAGCAAAGATATAAGTTTTTGGATCACCTCTTCTCCATCAATTTTTTTTAATGCATCAGCTGCTGCCTCTCTGACAGCACTGCATGGATCCTTGAGAAGTTCTATTAAAATTTCAACTCCCCTCCCATCTTTTAAATCACCAAGAAGAAAAGCTACCTCTCTCCTTTCCTCTTCATTCTCACTTTTAACTTTCTTCATTAATTCGGTAAATTTCAAAGCTTCATCATTCATTTAAAACCTCCTCAGCTTTCTACTGCTTCAATTATTGCCTGAGCTATTTCAGATAAACCTACCACCTTATCCACACATCCTCCTTCAATGGCCGCTTTGGGCATACCAAATATTATGGAGGACTCCTCATCCTGAGCTATGGTTTTGCCCCCCCTTCTTTTCACCTCCTTCATTGCTTGAGCCCCATCTGAACCCATACCAGTAAGTATTACCCCAACCGTATTTTCCCCGTAAAGCTCGGCTACCGAAAACATGGTGACATCCACTGAGGGACGATGAAGTGTATCGGAAGGCTCCTTGCTCAATCTGATGATAGTCCCCTTCCCCAGAGCTCTCTTTGCCACAGTCATGTGATAGTCCCCTGGAGCAAGATACCCCCTGCCTTCCTCAATTACATCTCCAGCTTCAGCTTCTTTTATCTCAAGGGCACTTGCATTGTTAAGTCTTTCAGCAAAAGCACGGGTAAAATTGGGAGGCATATGTTGAACAATTAATAAAGCTGCACGAAGATCTTTTGGTAGATAGGGAATTATCTTCATTAGTGTTTGAGGTCCACCGGTAGATACCCCGATAACCACCACCTTCTGAGGGATGACTCCTATTCTCTCCGGCTTTCTGACAGAAATCTTTGGTCTGACCACCTTTAAAGTTGAAAGACCTTCTCCTTTTTTT
>CAYRAK010000155.1:0-3356 GCA_964422215.1 uncultured Clostridia bacterium
TCTAAAGCTTGCAAAGGAACTTGAAGAAAAAGAGGTTTTAGAGGAAAAGGATATTGAAAGAATTGTAGGAAAAAAGCCCTCTTCTATGAAAGATATAGAAAATTTTGAGACAGAGACTTCAGAAAAAATAAAAAACCCGGTATCAACTTCTTCCTCAGAGAAGGAGAATGAAAGCTAAAAACACTTCAAACAATATCCAACCTGAAAGTTACATTTTGCGTTTTCCTCGTAGTAGTTTAGACTTATCTAGAAAAGTTGCAGTAATGGGGATTCTTAATCTCACTCCCGATTCTTTTTATGATGGAGGACGGTACAGGACAGAGAAAGAGATTTTAAACAGGGTTGAGCAAATGGTGAAGGAAGGAGCAGACATTATTGATGTAGGTGGAGAGTCTACAAGACCAGGTGCAGAAAGTGTAAGTGCAGAGGTAGAAATAAGAAGAACCATTCCCTATATTGAGAAAATAACAAGTTTATTTGATGTGCCTGTTTCCATAGATACCTACAAAGCAAAAGTGGCAAAAGCAGCTATAGAGGCAGGAGCACAAATGGTAAATGACATAAGTGGTTTGAAGTTTGATTCACAAATGGCTTCTGTTGTTTCTTTTTATAAAGTTCCTGTTGTTGTGATGCATATTAAAGGAACTCCAAAAAATATGCAGGAAAATCCCTACTACGAATCTTTAATGGATGAGATAATATCTTATCTGAGGGAGAGTTTACAAATAGCAGAGAAAGCAGGAGTGGAGAGAGAAAAAATTATAATTGATCCAGGAATAGGTTTTGGTAAGACTGTTGAACATAATCTCAAAATACTAAAAAGACTAGATGAACTTAAAGTTTTAGGAAGACCTATTCTTATAGGAGTTTCACGGAAATCTTTTATTGGCAAAATATTAAGTCTTCCAGTAGAAAAAAGACTCCCAGGAAGTCTTGCTGCAAGTTGTGTGGCAGTAGTGAAAGGAGCAAGAGTTGTGCGAACACATGATGTAAGAGAAACTCGAGAGGTAGTTGATCTGACCGAGGCGATTTTAAAAAGTTAATTTTGGACTTTTTTCATTGGATCAATAAAACACAGGTAAGTTATGGTTATCCTAGGAATAGATCCAGGAACAGGAGCAACCGGTTATGGAGTAATTGAGACAGGAGATAATCTTCTCCGTCTTCTTGATTTTGGTTGTCTTCGCACATCCAGCAGGGAGGATATGGTATACAGACTTCGTATGATTTATGATAAGGTAACCAAAGTAGTTGAAAAATTCTGTCCAGAAGAGGTAGCAGTAGAGGAGGTTTTTTTTAACCAAAATGCAAAAACTGCTCTCTCTGTTGGACAGGCAAGAGGAGTAATTATTCTTGCTGTGGCATCTCAAGGAGCAAAAGTTTTCAGTTATACCCCCCTTGAGGTAAAACAGGCCATAACTGGGTACGGTAGAGCCCCCAAGGAACAGGTTCAACGTATGGTTAAAAAACTGTTAAATCTTTCTTTTCTTCCCTCACCCGATGATGCAGGTGATGCAATTGCAGTTGCACTTTGCCATCTTTTCTCTCGCAGACTAAAAAAGTTATCCTGCTAGGTTAGTCTCTCCAAAAGCTAACTTATAACCTTATGTTTCCACTTTCCCTGACAAAAACGCAAGGTCATACAGATTCCTCCAATTGTATCAGAAACAGCTATTCCTATCCATATTCCAGTAGTTGCCAAGTTTAAAATTTTAGCAAGAAATATTGCAAGAGGAATACGAATTAAAAACAAATTAATAAAGTCAATTAGCATAGGAGAGAAAGAATCTCCTGCTCCTTGCATTGCTCCAGCCAAGATTATACTTAAAGCCATAAACGCCAGGGCCATTCCTGTAAATCTGAGGTAGGATACACCTATTTTTACTACTTCCGGATGGTCGTTAAAACCTGCAATTATAGAAGAAGAGAAGAGAAAAATAATTACCATTACAGTTAATGCTATTATTTCGTAAAATCCTAAAGTGAACCAGGCACTTTTTTCGGCTCTTTTAGGTTTATTTGCCCCCAGGTTTTGTCCTACTAAAGTTGCTGCTGTTTGGGAAAGGCCAAATCCAGGCATATGGATGGCTAGCATTAGTCTCATTCCAATTCCATAGGCTGCTATAGCAAAGGTACCATATGAGGCTACGATTTTCATTAAAACAAGCCCCGATATATTCCACATAAGCTCTGATAGAGAGACAAATATTCCTATTTTTAAAATTTTCCCGATTGTTGCTGTTTCTATTCTTATCCTTTTAAGATGAAGATGGAGGTGGGATTTTCCCTTGATAAGAATGAAAAGCAAAATTGTCATTTCTGTAACTCTGGCTATGACAGTTGCTATAGCAGAACCTTTTACTCCTAAACGGGGAAACCATCCCCATCCAAAAATAAAAAGAGGGTCTAAAATAATATTTAATATAGTAGATAATATCAAGGTTTTCATTGGAGTGTGAGCATCACCTGATCCTCTTAAAGCAAAGGCTAGAGTTACACAGGGAAATATTGCAAGTGCACCCAAACAAAGAATTTTAAAGTAAGAAACTCCCAAAGTTAAAACCTCTCCCCTTGCTCCCATAGCTTTAAGTAAAAATTCGGCAGAAAAAAAGCCCACTACTGCCGTAATTGCACCGCCTATAAGAGACATTAAAAAAGATTGAGTTGCTATATTGTCTGCTCTCTCAAATTCCTTTGCTCCAATAAATCTTGCTACCATTGCGACTGTACCCACAGATACACCCATGATTGCTATCCAAATTATTCCCATAATAGTTCCACTTATGGCCACAGCAGCTACTGCAGAAGGCCCGAGTCTACCTACAAATGCCATATCTACAAGATCAAAAGCTCCCAAAAGGATATTTCCAATTATTAAAGGAAGAGCCAAATACCAGATGTTTCGAATTATATTTCCTGTAGTAAGGTCTCGTTTTAGAAGAATTTGTTTTTTTGCTGGTGAGGAATTTTTCTCCATTTTCATAAAATCTTTTCTCTAAGTTTTTGGATTGTTTTTTATAAATGAACCTCCTGGGGTTCCAGGAGGTTCATTTAGAATTTGCGTGCAAGTTGCAAAATTATAAGAAACCTGGAGCTAATTTTAAAATAAAAAAAGTTAAAGGGCAAGTGAATGTATGTTGCTTGACAAAGGGTATCTCCTGGGTATATTTATTAAAAACTAATCTGAGGAGAAAAAATGGATTTTGATTTAACCGAGGATCAGAAAATGATTTTAGAACTGGTGGAAGAAGTAGCTGAAAAAGAAATTGCTCCTGCAGCTGATGAGATAGCAGAAAAGGGAGAGTTTCCCAGGAAAAACATTGAAAAACTCGCAAGCCTTGACCTTTTTGGTGTTA
>CAYRAK010000156.1:0-3316 GCA_964422215.1 uncultured Clostridia bacterium
CTTTCTAGATTTTGGTTTGAAAAAACAAAAGATCTTGTTCCCAACCATATGATTAGCACAGATCTAAAAGATCTCCCTTCCTTACCTTCTTCTTTCGAAGATACATTTAAAGGAAGAGTGATGTTAGTTAAAAAGACGGAGCCTATAAAGATCGAATGCGTCGTAAGAGGATACCTTGCTGGTTCGGCATTTAAAGAATATAAAAAAACAGGATGTGTAGCCGGATATTCTCTACCTAGTGGTTTGAGAGAAAGCGACCCCCTCCCCTCCCCTATTTTCACTCCAGCCACCAAATCTACTAAAGGACATGATATAAATATTAGTTTTAAAGAAATGGAGACACTTATCGGTAAAAAGATAGCCGAAAATTTAAGAAAAATAAGTTTAAAGATTTATGAGTTTGCAGCAAATTTTTTAGACTCCCGTGGTTTTATTTTAGCTGACACAAAAATGGAGTTCGGGATATTAGATGGTAAAATTGTTCTTATAGATGAGCTTATTACCCCTGATTCTTCCAGATTTTGGCTTAAGGAAACTTATACCCCAGGAAAACACCAAGAAAGTTTTGATAAGCAATATGTCCGAGACTATCTTGAGAAGATAGGTTGGGATAAAAATCCTCCCCCTCCCTCCCTTCCTCCAGAAGTTATCAGGAAAACAAGTCAGATTTATCAAGAAGTGTATAAGAGGATAACGGGAGAAGATATAAAAAGTGTATTAAAATCCTAATAGAAAGAGAAATTTCCTTTTTAATCAAAAAGAAATATTACTTTATTAAACTTATCTTTATTTTGGCTAATTGATCTGAAAACTTCGCTTATTTTATCAATTTTAAATCTGTGTGAAATTAAAGGCTTCACTTTAAGTTTTCCTTCCACTAAGAAATGAAGAGCTGTATACCAGCTGTTAAAAGGTGGAAAAGGCTCAAGATCAGTATCATAGACACCATATAAGTTCAACTCATGATTCAAGATGGTGTAATAGGTTTCTCTTGAAATCACAACATCCTCTCTCATTAGACCAAGAAGAGATATCCTTCCTCTCTTACGAGTTATTTTTATACTCTGCTCTAACGTTTTTAAAGAACCTGCACTCTCTATGACTAAATCTGCACCTTCTTTGTTTTCTTCTAAAATCCTTTTTACAGGATCCTCCTTTCTTGCATTGATACATAAGGATATTCCTACATTTTTTGCTATTTTGAGTTTTTCCTCAGCTATATCAACTACATACACTTTTCTTGCTCCCAGAAGATACGCAAATTGGGCGCAAAGACACCCAATTGGGCCACATCCCATTATTACAACCAGGTCACCGGGAAAAAGTTTCCCCCTTTTTATTGTATGTAAAGCAATAGCTGCAGGTTCCAAAAGAGAAGCTGATTCAAAATCTATGTTATCTGGAAGTTTAAGTAAATTCTTAGGAGAAACTTTCGCAAACTCCACAAAAAGCCCATCCACTCTTGTCCCCATACGAATAAAGTTATCACAAAGAGAATATTTACCCACTTTACATAAGGGGCATCTACCGCAAGGAACAACAGGCATAATAGCTACTTTGTCTCCCCTTTTTACATCCTTTACCCTTGAGCCAACTTCAACCACTTCACCTGCACATTCATGTCCGAGAATTTTAAAGTTATAAGGAGATATTCCTTTTTCATAACGAAGAATATCTGAACCGCATATTCCTGCAGCCTTTATAGCAACCAGAACCTCTTCATCTGATATTTTTGGTCGAGGTATAGATTCACACCGTATATCATTAGGCCCATGAAGAACTCCTGCTTTCATTTTTTCTCCTCATTTTATTTTTTCATTTACACTATAAGAAGAGATAAAACTTTGTCAAATTCAAAAAACTTAACATTGAGAGAGCTTCATTTCTTTTTATTAGAGCTTTGGTATTATATTAGATGTGGCTTCGTATACCAAAAACTATCAGATAAAACTTGTCCTAATTTCAGCAAAAACTGGAATTAGGTAGCATTGACATCCACAGCCTAAAAATTACAATTAAACTAGCAGGAAGGTAATCCAATGCAAGAAAAAGAATTTGAAAAGCTACAGAAGATAGAGAAAAGGTATGAAGAATTAAACAGGTTACTTGCCTCTCCCGAGATATTTCGTAATCCCGAGCTTCTACAAAAATATAGCAAAGAACAGAAGGAACTTGAAAAAATAATTAATCTATGGAAGGAGTATCGAAAAGCTAAAGAAGAGATAGAAAATCTTGAAAGCATGCTAAAAGAAGAAAAAGATGAGGAATTGAGAAAGCTGGCTGAAGAGGAAAAAGAACAACTTGAAAAAAAAATTTTGGAGTTGGAGGATAAAATTACTTTGGTTCTCCTCCCTCAAGATAAGTTTTCCCACAGAAATGCTGTAGTTGAAATTAGAGCAGGAGCTGGAGGAGAAGAAGCTGCCCTTTTTGCTGCAGATCTTTATAAAATGTATATAAATTTTGTAGAATCAAAGGGCTGGAAAATAGAGAATATTCACTACCACCCCACAGATATGGGAGGATTAAGAGAAGTTATATTTGTAGTTGAAGGTAAAGACGCTTTTTCTATCTTACGGTATGAAAGTGGAGTGCATCGTGTACAGAGAGTTCCTGTAACAGAGTCTAGTGGTCGAATTCATACCTCAACTGTAACTGTAGCTGTTCTTCCTGAAGCTGAAGAAATTGATGATGTGAAGATTAATCCAGATGATTTGCGTATAGAAACTTTCCGCTCTCAGGGAGCGGGAGGACAACATGTTAATGTTACAGACTCTGCTGTAAGAATCACACATATTCCTACTGGAATTGTTGTACAATGTCAGGATGAACGTTCTCAACATCAAAATAAAGCTAAAGCTTTACGAATTTTGCGAACAAAGCTTTTGGATAAAAAACAAAGAGAACAAAAACGCAAAATATCTGAGGAAAGAAGAGCTCAGATTGGAAGAGGAGAAAGATCAGAACGCATTCGCACATACAACTTTCCCCAAGGAAGAGTTACTGATCATCGGATAGGATTAACTCTTTATAATCTGGAAGAAATATTAAGCGGAGAATTAGACCAACTCATTATTCCTCTAATGAGGAAGATAAAGGAGAGAGAAGTTGTAGGTGATTAAAGTAAGTAAACCCGATTTTTTAGAAAGGTTAAAGGTAGAAAAAGATATTCCCTGTTGGCTACATGGCCTTACTTTTGAGGCCAAAGCATATGGGGTATTTTTGCTTTGGAAAAAGATAAAAAAACCTTTTTTATATATCCTTCCTGAGGAAAAAAAGGCAAAAAATGCATACCAAGATTTAAAAACCTATGTTAAAG
>CAYRAK010000157.1:0-3301 GCA_964422215.1 uncultured Clostridia bacterium
CATTATTCCTCATAAATGCCCTCTTTTGCTATAAGAAAACAAGCTACTTTATGCTCATCACCCACGCTAGTAAGTAAAGGTGATTTTTCTTTACAGATGCTCATAACATTTGGACATCTTGGATGGAATCTGCAACCACTTGGTGGTTTAGCAAGAGAAGGAGGAGTCCCAGGAGCGCTTATCTTGTATGATTTATCACCAATCTTTGGAAGAGAACTTATAAGATATTTTGTATAAGGATGTAGAGGATTTTCAAATATACTGCTCACCTTTCCTTCTTCAACAATTTTACCAGCATACATAATGGCAATTCTATCAGCTATATTTGCATGAACAGCCATATCATGAGTAACAAGCACTAGTGTATTTTTCTGCTCTTCTTGAATTTTTTTAAGAAGTTGTATAACACCTCTTTGCACCACTACATCTAACGCAGTAGTTGGTTCATCTGCAAGAATAACTTTAGGTTTAAGAACTGTAGCTAAAGCTATCGATACTCTCTGTTTCATACCTCCAGAAAGTTGATGAGGATATGAAGATAAAACCTCTGGAGGAAGACCAAGAGCATCTAAATAACTTTTAATAGAAGCTTCAAATTCCTTTTTATCTTTAATCTCTCTGTGAGTTCCTATAAAATCATAAAATGTTTTTCGTATTCTTCTTACTGGATTAAGAACATTCATAGAGCCCTGAGGTACATAAGAAAGATAATTCCATCTTATCCTTCTCAGTTTGCTCTCTGAAAGTGATAAAATATTTACCTTTTCGTTCTCGAAATTGTAAATTACTTTTCCACTTCGAATTACTAAGGGGGGCTTAATTGTTGCAGAGATAGCTTTTATAAGGGTAGTTTTACCACAGCCTGATTCTCCCGCAATTCCAAAAACTTCATTTTCGTTTATTTTAAAGGAAACACCATCAACTGCCCTTACAGTTCTTTTAATTCCGTAAACACCTGTAATATAGTAAGCTTTTAAATCATTTACCTCAACTACTACCAACTTCTCCCCCCACTTTAATTCTTTGAAGTCTACTTCTAGGGTCAAGAAATTCACTAATACTTGTAGATAACATGTAAAGAGAGAAAATTAGGAATATACAGACAATAATAGGTGTTAATATCCACCACCACAAACCAAGAAGCATAGCCTGATAGCTAACAGACCAGTGTATCATCGTTCCAAGAGTTGGTGTTTCAAGGTCTGAAAGTCCAAAAGCGCCAAGCACTATTTCCATTCCTATAACAAATATCATGTTGTTTATAGTAGCAGCCAATATCAAGGGAATAACAAAAGGAAGATGTTCTTTAAAAACTAACTTGGATGTTTTCATGCCAGACAGAATTGCTGTCTGAGTAAATTGCCTTTCTCTTAAACTGAGGATTTGGGATCTAATTAATCTTGCATCCCAAGCCCATCCAAATATACCAAGAAGTAAACCTATATTAATAATGTTCATTTGTCCTTTTAAAACAGAAGCGATAAGAACAAGAATTGGAAGCAAAGGTAAAACAACAAAACTATCATTTACAGACATGACAATTCTATCTGTAATACCTCCTTTATAGCCTGCTATTAGACCTATTAGTATTGCTATTACTCTCGATAAACCAGCTGCTACGAGAGCGATAATAAGAGAGTTTTTTATAGCAGCTGTCGCCTTCCAGAAAATATCCTGCCCCAAAGAGTTTGTTCCTAAAGGATACTCAAAAGAGGGGGGGAGATCTCTTGGGACAACATTCCAAAGTTTTAAATTGTAGGGACAGAAAGAGGAAAAAATTGCAAGAAAGATAAGAATACATATCACAGTAAAACCAAAAAGAAATCTTTTATCATACTTAAGTAAATCTTTCAAGATATTAAACATTTATTCTCCTCGTTTTTACTTATATCTAACCCTTGGATCAAAAAGAGGGTAGATAAGATCTATTATTAAGACACCTGTTGCAATTGCTATAATAGACAAAACTGTTATTCCCATCGCAAGGTTATAATCCCCTTCAGCTATAGCTCGGTAAAGAAGCAATCCAACTCCTGGATAAGAAAATACATACTCTACAACAAGAGCACCACTCAAAAGTTGACCTAAAGCTAAAGCAAGACCGGTAATTTGAGGAAGCATGGCATTTTTTATTACATACTGAAAGATAACTTTTCTACTTTTCAATCCTGCAGTTTGGGCGTAAGTAACGTAATCTTCCGTAATCACATTTGACGCAACTGATTTTATCTGAATAAACCATACTCCTATGCCAACCAACACAAGCGAGAAGGCAGGAAGGAATGCATGTTCAAAAACATCAGTAATAAAAGACCAACTAAAAGAAATCCTCTCACCTACAGAAAAAGCACCCGAAACTGGAAAGAGAGGGAAAAAGTAAGCAAATATTACTAATACAAGCAGTCCCATTATGTAATAAGGCATAGGACGAACAACCATAATAATAGCTTCCAATGTTTTTGTCCATCTTTGTTGGCTAAAATATTCTGCCACTCCTCCAAGTATGCTTCCAATAACCCAAGCTATAATTGTAGAAATACTTAACAAACCAATTGTCCAAGGAAGAGAATCTCTTATAAGCTTGGTAACTGGTGTAGGAAAGTGAGTAAAGGAAGGACCAAATTTTCCTGTTAAAAGACGCTTCCAAAAAATAAAATATTGTTGAAAAACGCTCCCCTTCAATCCATAAAGTTCTCTAAGTGTCTCTTTAAATTCCTCTATGGTTTCTGGATTTAGGTATGCGCCCTGCATACTAATTCGATTGATAGTTTGTTGAACAGGATCAGTAGGAGTGAGTCTTGTTGCAACAAAGACTATGGTTGTACCCACCAAAATAACCATTACATATTGAAGTATCCTTGGAAGAAGATACCCTTTTACAAAAGACACTTCTTATACCTCCCCTCACCCCTCCCTTTCAAAGGAAGGGGTGAGTTTTATCATTATTATTTAATTATTTCCTCCCTGTAGGTTCTAAGAATGGTAGCATGAATCCAAAGTTTGGCCAGTGATGATAAGGCTGAGTGTAGGGATTTTCTGCACCAGGATAGTTTGTCCAGTAGTATGTATCCCAGGCAACAATTCCTGGATATGCTACTGTGGGAATACCAGGCATTACCTCAACAGCTATCTTGAGTCCTTCTATTCCAAGCTTCTTGAGTCTAGGAATATCATTCCAAGCAGTCTCTTTTAGCTCTTCTATAATAAAATCCATTGCTACATCTTTCCATCTACAGGAACCTCCAGGTCCCTGTACAGCCATTTTCCCAATTGGTGC
The DNA here is from genome assembly GCA_964422215.1 of uncultured Clostridia bacterium. Lineage (GTDB taxonomy): Bacteria > Aerophobota > Aerophobia > Aerophobales > B3-G15 > CAYRAK01. Next base: position 3,278 of record CAYRAK010000157.1, read on the forward strand.
ATAGTACTTGGAGTGCCATACATG
>CAYRAK010000158.1:0-3258 GCA_964422215.1 uncultured Clostridia bacterium
ATAATCTTAGATGATGTCTCTACTTTTTGGGCAGTCAGGGGTGGCAGCAATCTCCCGGCCCCATACAATACCTGTAGCAAATCCAACGATAATCCTGTTAAGTTTTTCTTTTAAACTTTTCTTTTTTACCTCTTCTTCTAAACTTCTTGTTTTCTCTTTTTCTATCCCGAGATATTGATATCCTGTCTCTTCAATGGTTCTTTTTATATCGTTTAGGGTTGTTACTTTTGAGTTATAGGTGATGTATGCTTTCCCGGCATTAAAGTTAACATTAACATCAATTATTCCATCTAATCTTCTTAGAGAATTTTTAACTGCATTTATGCAGCTAACGCAACTCATTCCCCCAATTTTCAGTATAGCTTTTTCGCCTATCACCTCATAACCTGCGCTTTTTATGGTTTTCTCCAGGTCAATTATCCTTAATTTATTGGAATCATATCTTACAAAGGCTTTTTCACTCCCTAAATCCACCTGTGCACTGATAACACCATCAAGGCTTAAAAGGAAGTTTTCAATTGTTTTAGCACACATTGCACAGCTCATACCAGAAATTTTAAATTCCGCTTTTTTAATTTTTTCTTCTGTCATTACTTTACTTTTTCTCTGAAGAAAAGATGTTATAAAAAGTAATATCTTTTTGATAATTTTTAGTTAACAGTTATCCGATTCGGCCTTTTCATAGAGGAGAAGATAGCTATTTGAGGAGGATGTAAGGGTACTTACTTAACAGGGTTACCCCATCCCATTCAAAAGTCAGGTAATTCTGTAATTATGAGTATAGATATTCATTCGATGTCCTCTTACAAAGCCAATCAGAGTAAGGTTAAGTTTTTTTGCCAGACTCACTGCTAAATCTGTAGGAGCTGAGCGAGAAGCAATGATAGATACCTTTCTCCTTGCTGCTTTGATCAAGATTTCCGAGCTTATTCTCCCGCTTGTCAGGATAACCTTGTCCTGAGTGGTAATCCCTTTTATAAAACATTCACCAAATACTTTGTCCATCGCATTATGTCTGCCAATATCCTCGGCGAAGACTTCTATGCGCTCCTGACTACATAGAGCACAGGAGTGGACTCCACCTGTATTCTTGAAAGTTAAAGACCTCTTCTGGAGTTCTTTCATTAAGTTAGATATTTTTTTCCAGGAGTATTTAACCTGAATTTTTAAAGGAGTAAGCTCTTGAATATAAACTCCCTGATTGAAAGTAACCGCCTTACCACATCCTGACCCAACTGCTTTTTTTAAAAGAGAATTTTTAATATCAGGGAAATTTTCTTCTAAACCTATTTTAATGTGCCAGTCACTTTTATTTAAGTTTAAGTATTTTATTTTTGTTTCTTCTTTAATAAAGCCTTCAGACAGGAGAAAGCCAATGGCTAAATACTCTAATTTATCAGGACTACACTGTAAAGTTATAAGTTCATTCTCGTTTACCACAATAGTTAGGGGAATTTCACATACTATCCTGTCTTTTAATTTTTTCTTTTTTTCAGAAGACATCTGGAGTATGTTTACGTCTATACTTAAATTCACTCTTTACTCCTGATAAACTCTTTATTCATTTTTTATCCTTCTTAGCCAGATAATCCTCTATGGCTGCCTTTAAGGCATCCTCAGCTAAAACAGAACAGTGCATTTTAATGGGAGGAAGTCCATCCAGAGCTTCTGCCACGGCCCTGTTGGATATCTTTAGTGCTTCTTTAACTGTTTTACCTTTAACCATCTCTGTTACCATGCTACTTGTGGCAATAGCTGCTCCGCATCCAAACGTCCTGAATTTAGCATCAACAATTTTGTTATCCTTTACCTTAATATAAAGCTCCATAACATCACCACAGACAGGATTTCCTACACGACCAACCCCATCGGGTTTTTTATCTCTCCCACATTGCGGGGATGCTGAAAATGCTCCATCACCTTTTTGCTGTACAGCGCCCATTGATCTCTCATTTTAACCTCTGTATTCTTTTGACTTTGCTTCTTTGCCAAATGGAGACATTGCTCTCAGTTTTTCAACGACAGAAGGTAAAACACTAATTACCCGATCTATATCCTTTTGTGTGGTATTGCGTCTCAGACTGAATCTTAAAGACCCGTGAGCAACTTCTGCAGGAACGCCCATAGCCAGGAGCACATGAGAGGGTTCTAAGGAGCCAGAGGTACAGGCAGACCCACTTGATACACATATTCCCTCTAAATCCAAGTTTATAAGCATAGATTCACCCTCTACGTATTTTACACATATATTGTGAAGATAATTTCTTCAGGTTCAGCATTTAATAGCCTGGCAATTTTTCCCTCGCTTCTTCAATTGCTCCTTTTGCTTTCTGAGCTAATTGATAGACAGATGAGGGATTCCCATAAATCTGATTGAAAAAAGGAAGCATCTCCTCTATTACCTCAGGATGGCAGGGAGTGGTAGCAGCATAATCAAGATATATTTTTTTCATTTTTATTTTCTCCTTGTCTACAACTAAGCCACACCTGCTGGCCTGAGCAATTTCGTATAGTCCACCCCACACACCGCATTCTGTGGCATCATGCATTCCCGTGACTCCACTCTCTCTTACTCCAACACTACAGAAGGTTAGTGCATCTTCTACTACTGACATTTTATAAAATAACCTTTCTGCCTTTTGAACAAAATCATCTCCAAATTCCTCTCTTAAAATATCAGGGAACGAAGTTTTCCTCAAAGTCAAATGTTATAGGTGAAGTTATTTCTTTGTTTCTTTTTCTGCCGCTCAACTAATTCTTTCAAACTTATGGATTCCAGTATCTCATCCATAGATTTTTTTATTTTTATCCAGACATCCCTTGTTACGCAGGTCTTTGCTCGAGGACAAAAATCAGGGTCGTCAACACATTCAACAGGAGCTATAGAGCCTTCCAGGGCTTTAATTATCTGGGAGAGTCTGATTTGAACCGGATCTTTTGCCAGGATATATCCTCCGTGTGCTCCCCGGATGCTTTTTACCAGACCAGCTATTTTTAAAGAGGTGATGATGTGTTCTAAATACTTTTCGGAGATGTTCTGCCTTTTTGCTATATCCTTCAATAAAATGGGACCCTGACCATAATAAAGAGCCATATCTACCATTGCTCTTGTTCCATAACGTCCTTTAGTAGAAAGCTTCATTTTTAAATATCCTTATGTCTTTTAAATTAGCTTATTCTTCCTCACCCAGAATTAATCTAAGCACAAGATTTGCCTGGTGGTGAGCAGCAATTCCTACTCGAGGAGCCATTAATCCC
>CAYRAK010000159.1:0-3236 GCA_964422215.1 uncultured Clostridia bacterium
TGCAAAACAAGTAACGCTCTTGCCAGAAGGGGCCTACCTTGTGGCAAAGCTCATACTTGACCTTATTAAAGACGAGGATGTAGAGGCTATCGGAGGACCTACGATAGGTGCTGATCCACTTCTGGGAGCTATTAATTGCTTAAGTTATCTAAATCAGCGTCCTCTGCAAGGATTTATAGTTCGAAAGGAACAAAAAAAACACGGTATGCAGAGGTTCATTGAAGGTCCTTTTTTAAAAAAAGGGACAAAAGTAGCTATCATAGATGATGTAGTGACTACAGGCGAGTCAATAATAAGAGCAGTAAAGGCTGTAAAGGAACTTGGATGTGAAGTGGTCAAAGTAATTGCTCTGGTGGATAGATGCGAAGGTGGAAGAGAGGCTTTAAAAAAGTATGGGCTTACTTTAACTTCCATATTTACTATACGTGAACTAGGTATCGGTGAAACTTCATAGAGCAGATAATTAATCGTTTTATTATGAGAAAGATGGCTCAGGCAGAAGTTATAACTTCATAAAGTTTTTTTCCAATCTTTTCCTCTGAGTAGGTTTTTTCAACAACTTCTTTATTTTTAGCAATAACTTCTTTTCTTTTTTCTTCATCAAATAATCTTAAAGTGGCAAGAATAACTGTCTCGTTACTTTCAATAAATCTTTTCACATAGTTTGGATTATTGAGTTTGAGAGTTTTTGAAAGTCTTTCCTGAACAGCTTCGTCAGGGTTAGATTTTTCTTGTCCAATATCTTTAAAATCTTTTCCTTCTACCAAAAGGGCAGTGTAAAGATGATCTAATTTCATCCCTGCTGTCTGAAAATCAGGAGTGATAAAAGGGATACTTCTTCCTATCACTACTTTGTCCATTATCCAAGGCTCCACATAAACAAAGCCAAATCCCTCTAAAGTACTGGTAGTAATAACAAGTTCTGCTACTTTGTAAATATCACCTATCCCATATTTTATAATCTTAGTTGGGTCTCTAGAATCATACTCCCTTTCCAGAGAGATAAACTCTTCAAGACCAATAGTTACAGGAAGATTATGGTTTTTTACAAACTCTAGTAGGATTTTTGTGTATTGTGCATCGTCTCCTTCCTTTGGTCTAACACTTACCAGAAGATGAAATTTCCCTTTAAGGTTGTAGTTTTTTTTAAATACTTTTCCCTCAGAGAGAGTATTAAAAAATTTGGTTAAAAATATAGCCTCCTCAACATTTTTTCTGCGAATACATCTTACAGGATACAGAATAAATCGGACAGAAGGATCTAGTTTTTCTCTCTCAATTATTTTCCTCCTGAGTTCATCACTTCTATCGTCAGGGGGGATAATGGATTTATCTACACAGTTGGGTATATAGTAGATGTTATTTTCCTCTATTCCATGCTCAACAAGTCTCCAGCGATCGTAGCGATTGATGGTGATATATTTTATATTGGGATAGGCAGGATAAAGGATACTATGCCAATGAGGTACAATACTAAAAGGAAAATGGTGAAACTTTTTAACATTTTTGAAATTTTCCGGACGTTGTTGCACAAAATCGTGAAAGCGATAAATGAACTTTTTATTATTTTTGTGCATATAACTGTATTGAGTGTAAAGATAAAAAGCATAAGTAACAGCCGGATGTATTCCTATACCTAAATTTTCAGCAATAACAACATCCATGTTAGCAAGTTTATCAACCAAGATTTGTGCGATATTGGTACCTTGCCATATGTAATCGTGAACCTGCTGTTCAGAGATAGATTTTCCTCCAAGCTGTTTAGAAGCCTCTATAGGATCAAATTCATCAATGTTCAAGTATCTAAGAAAAGGAGGCGAAGGTTTAATAAAATTTTTATAATCTGGAGACAGTTTACCAAAAAGTGTTATTCTTAAGTTAGGGTTAATTCTCCATAAAGCTCGAACACTACGCGAGATTACAGTATTTACACCATCTTTAAAGCCTATACCGTAATGACCTATACCAAGATGTAAGTAATTTTTACCCATTTTAAATTTTTACATTAAAAGGGGACGTTCCCCTAACATTGCTTCAAATCTTACATCTCTTTCCGGAATTTGTTTCTTGGAAAGAAGTTTCCTGTAGAGTCGTAAGTGCTTATCAGCGACAATAGACCAGCTTATTTTTTTCTTCACATAAAGTATAGCCTTTTGGGAACATTTTTCTCTTAAGGAATCGTCTTTTGTAAGAGTGATGATCGCTCGCTCCAATTCTTCATCATCATCAGGGGGTACTACAATTCCTGCTCTACTTGTCTCAATTTCAGTTTTTAATCCTCCTACAGCTGTTGCGATAGCTGGAACCCCAAGAGAAAAAGAATGGGCTAAGTTACCACTCTGAGATGCAAAGGCATAGGGCATTACCATCATATCAAAAGATGCAAGGATTTTTTCATACTCCTCTGGAGTGAAACTTCCAAGTATTACCTTTATTTTATCCTTTGCCTTACACTTTTCTATGAGGGATAGGAGCTTTTTTTTGTACTTTTCCTGAGAAGGTTGTTTCATTCTTGCCTCTCCTGCTAAAACAAGATACACATCTGAACCCAGTTTCTTAGAAAGTCTATCCCACATACCTATAACTCTATGAAAACCCTTGTTGGGAGTGAACCATCCTATCATTCCTACAATTTTTTTGCCTTTAAGACCTAGGGATTTTTTAGCTTCTTCTTTAGATACAGATATGCCGTCTTTTGCTCCATGAGGAATAACATAAACATCTTTCATTACTCTTCCAAGATTTATGGAAAGGTTAGCCCACTGAGGCATTTCATGAACAATCCCTGCATCAACTAATCTTTGCATAAGATCTATATATAAAGCTCTTCTTTTGTCTAGCTTAGAGTAAACAGAATGATAAGTGGCTACAATGGGAAAATTTTCTTCTACTTTCCAACGGAAAATAGGACGAAAAAGTCCTGCTGCATAGTCATTATTAGTCATGTAAAGATTATCCTCATATTGGATGTGGACTATCTCAGGATGTAAGCTTTTTACTATTGAATAAACTTCCTCGTCCCAACCTATCCTTGTAATATCCAATATAGGATAGATATTTTCTTCACTTGGGGATCCTCCATCAGGATGACATATAACATGTACCTCGTTTCCTTTTTTTCTTAGCGCATCGACAAGCTCTAGGGAATAGATAGCTATTCCACAGGGACGAGGAGGCCAACTTGATATCCAGACTATTTTCATTTTTCTCCTCCTCGTATAATGTGTTTAGGTTAG
>CAYRAK010000160.1:0-3085 GCA_964422215.1 uncultured Clostridia bacterium
ATCCGGTCGTGGGCTCCATTAAATTTAGTGATTTGATTGAAATCTAAGGAGGAATAAAAAGATGGCACGGGAAAAATTTGTTAGAACTAAACCCCATGTCAACATTGGGACAATAGGTCATGTGGATCATGGGAAAAGTACCTTAACTGCGGCTATAACACAAGTTTTGAGCAAAAAAGGATTTGCTAAACCTATGACTGTAGATGAGATTGACAAGGCTCCTGAGGAAAAAGAAAGAGGTTTAACAATTTGTATTGCTCATATTGAATATGAGACAGAAAAAAGACATTATGCGCATATTGACTGTCCTGGACACGCTGATTATATTAAGAATATGATTACCGGTGCTGCTCAAATGGATGGTGCTGTTCTTGTTGTTTCTGCTGCTGATGGAGCTATGCCCCAAACAAGAGAGCATATTCTTTTGGCAAGACAGGTTAATGTTCCTGCAATCGTGGTTTTCTTGAACAAAGTGGATCAAGTTGAGGATAAGGAGCTTTTAGAGCTGGTAGAGCTTGAGGTGAGAGAACTTTTATCTAAGTACGAGTTTCCTGGTGATGATATTCCAGTTATTAAAGGTTCTGCACTTAAGTGTTTAGAATGTGGGTGTGGAAAGGAAGATTGCCCAAATTGTGGACCTATATGGGAGCTTTTGAAAGCAGTTGACGAGTACATACCTGAGCCTGTAAGAGATGTTGATAAACCATTTTTACTTGCAATAGAGGATGTTTTTAGTATTACGGGTAGAGGAACAGTTGTTACTGGTAGAGTAGAGAGAGGCAAAATTAAAGTAGGAGATCCTGTTGAGATAGTGGGTATGTCAAAGGAGATAAAGAAAACTGTGGCAACGGGTCTTGAGATGTTTAGAAAGACATTGGATGAGGCTCAAGCAGGAGATAATATTGGTGTACTTCTGCGTGGTATAGAAAAAGATGAAGTAGAAAGAGGACAGGTACTTGCAGCTCCAGGTAGTATTACTCCTCATACAAAATTTGAGGGAGAGGTTTATGTATTGACAAAAGAAGAAGGTGGACGTCATACTCCTTTCTTTGAAGGGTATAGACCTCAGTTTTACTTTAGAACCACTGATGTTACTGGTGAGATATCCTTACCTGAGGGAGTGGAGATGGTTATGCCGGGTGATAATTTGAGATTAACTGTAAAACTTATCATACCTATTGCTATGGAGGAAGGTTTGAGATTTGCTATTCGTGAGGGAGGAAGAACCGTAGGGGCAGGTGTTGTAACTAAGATTATAGAGTAAGGGCTTAAAAAGTGAGAGAAATTGTAACTTTGGTTTGTACAAAATGTGGATCTAGAAACTATACAACTACAAAAAATAAGCAGAATCCCTCTTTAACTCTTAAAAAGTATTGTAAGTTTTGCCGGCAACATACCTCCCATAAAGAAAAGTAGGTCCGTAGCTCAAGTGGCCAGAGCACCGGATTCCAAATCCGGAGGTTGCAGGTTCAAGTCCTGCCGGACCTGCCAAATGGGCACTAATCCTTCCTGATGTAGAGGGATTTATTAGGAATCTGGAGGAGTTTAAGTTAAATGAGTACAAGGAAAATAAGCAGTTTTCTTCAATCAGTGAGGTCTGAGGCAAAGAAGGTAACGTGGCCCTCACGGGCTGAGATTATAAAGTCCACTATTGTGGTGCTTGTAACTATAATAATCTTTGCTGTAATTATTGGAGGTATAGATGTATTCTTTCTCCAGCTTTTAAAACTATTGCTGGGGTAAAAAATGAGTGAGAAAAGATGGTATGCAGTACATACATATGCAGGGCAAGAGGACAAAGTAAAAGCAAACTTGGAGCAAAGAATTGAGTCTTTTGGAGCAAAAGATAAAATTTCTCGTATTCTCATCCCAAAGGAAAAAATAGCAGAGGTTCGTAATGGGAAAAAGAGAATATATAAAAGAAAGTTTTTCCCAGGTTATATTCTTATAGAAGCTGATCTTGACGATGAGACTGCTTATATTATTGCAACCACTCCGGGAGTTACCGGATTTGTGGGGCCGAGGAATAAACCTGTTCCTCTTGATAAAAAGGAGGTTGAGAAAATAGAGCAGAGAATGGGACTTTTGGAAAAAAAACCAAAACCCGGGATTGTTTTCGAAAGAGGAGAGAATATTCGTATTATCAGTGGTCCTTTTGCCAATTTCCAGGGTGAGATAATTGAAGTCAATCCTCAACAGCAAAGATTGAAAGTTCTTGTTTCTATTTTTGGAAGAGAAACACCTGTAGAATTAGAATACGTTAATGTGGAGAAGATATAAAATGGCCGACAAAATTAAAAAACCTGTTTTGGCACAGGTAAAGTTACAAATACCAGCGGGAAAAGCTAATCCTGCACCTCCAGTGGGACCTGCTCTTGGTCAGTACGGAGTAAATATTATGGATTTTTGTAAAGCCTTTAATGAACAAACAAAAAATCAGGGAGATATCATTGTTCCTGTAGTAATCACAGTGTACAGAGATAGGTCCTTTAGTTTCACACTCAAAAGTCCTCCTGCATCTTCTTTGCTGAAAAAAGCTGCTGGAATAGAGAAAGGTTCTGGAGAGCCTAATAAGAAAAAGGTGGGTAAAGTAACAAGGAAGGATCTTGAGGAAATTGCAAAAATAAAGATGAAAGACTTGAATGCTTATGATCTTGAACATGCAGTAAAGATTATAGAGGGAACAGCTAAAAATATGGGGTTAGAAATTGTAGAGGAGTAATTATGGCTAAGAGAGGAAAAAAATATCTTGAAGCTAAAAAAAAGGTAGAAGATAGGGAATATACACCAGAGGAAGCTATAAAACTTTTAAAGGAGATCTCAAATAATCGGAACTTTGATGAGACAGTGGAGGCCGCAGTTGCTTTGAATATAAGACCAAAAGAGAAAGGAGAGAGAGTACGTGGAACGGTAACTTTGCCCCGGGGTACAGGAAAGAAGGTAAAAGTTTTAGTTTTTGCAGCAGGTGAACAGGCTGAAGAGGCAAAAAAAGCTGGTGCAGAATATATTGGAGGAGAAGACCTTGTTAAAAAGATAGAGGGGGGATGGATTGATTTTGATGCAGTAGTAGCTACTCCCCAGCTTA
>CAYRAK010000161.1:0-3040 GCA_964422215.1 uncultured Clostridia bacterium
CTTATCTATCACTCTCTAACTTGGAGTTTAATTTTTTTTAGGCGCTTCATAACATCATTTTCGCCTCTTCCAAAATAATCATGTAGTTTCTCATATTCACTGTAAATAAGCTCATATAATTTATGGTTTTCCGGATCAGGAGAAAAAGATTCCTCTTTAAGATGTGGCATATATTTTGCAGCTTCAAAGATGCTATCATAACCTCCCAAGGATTTACCTGCAGCAACTGCACCAAACATTGCAGAACCAAAGGCAGGCGTATGAGGTAAAGCAGAGATCTTTATCTCCCTTCCTGTAACATCTGAGAAAATTTGCATAACTAGCCTATTCCTCTCAGGAAGTCCTCCACAGGCATAAAGTTCTTTTATCCTCACTCCCTCCTTTTCAAAGGAATTTATAATTTTGTAGGTGCCAAATGCCGTTGCTTCAATTATTGCTCTGTAAATCTCTTCGGGTTTTGTCTCAAGAGTGTAACCAAGAAGAAGACCTGTGAGATCGGCATCAACTAAAACAGAACGATTTCCATTCCACCAATCAAGAGCTAAGAGTCCACTTTCACCAGGCTTGAGTTTTGATGCTTTTTCCTCAAGTACTTTGTGGATATCTAAATTTCTCTTTCTTGCCTCTTCCCAATAACTTGGAGGAACACAATTTTTTACCATCCATGCATAAATATCTCCTACTGCAGATTGTCCTGCCTCATATCCATAGTATCCGGGAAGAATTCCTTCTTTTACTATACCACAAGCACCAAGAATAGGATGAAACTCTCTATCTACCATCATGTGACATATGGATGTCCCCATTATCATAACCATCTTTCCAGGTTCAGTTACAGTAACTGCCGGGACAGACACATGAGCATCAACATTTGCAATTGCCACGGGAGTTCCTTCTTTAAGTCCTGTTATAGAAGCCATATATGCTGTTAGACCTCCTGCTTTAGCTCCAAGAGGATATATATCCTGGCTCATTTTTTCCTCAACAATATTTTCCATCCTAGGATGGACAGCTTTAAAATAATCTTTGGAGGGAAAACCTTCATCTGGGTCCCATATAGCTTTATATCCAGCTGTGCAGGAACTTCTTTTCTCCTTGCCTGTAAGTTGCCACACTATCCAATCCGCTGCTTCTATAAGCCTGTCTGCTGCTTCGTAAATCTCTGGTGCTTCATTTAAAATTTGTAAAGATTTTGGAAAAAACCACTCCGATGAGATTTTTCCTCCATATCGTATAAGCCACTTCTCTCCTCGCTCCCGTGCTATCTGATTTATCCTATCAGCCTCAGGTTGTGCAGCATGATGTTTCCAAAGTTTAACCCATGAATGAGGATTATTCCTGTATTCTTTTTTCATGCAGAGAGGGACACCTTCTTTATCTGTCGGGAGCATGGTGCAGGAGGTAAAATCTATACCAATACCAATTACATCCTCTGCATCTACCTTTGCCTTCTTTAGAATTTTGGGAATAGTTGTCTTTACAGCCTCAAGATAATCTGCTGGATTTTGAAGTGCCCAATCAGGTTCAAGTTCTACATCTGTTCCAGGTAGTTTCTCATCTATTACTCCATCTTTATACTCATAAACGGCATTAGCTACCTCTTCTCCATTATCTACTCTCACAAGAACTGCTCTTGCAGATTCCGTACCAAAATCTATGCCAATCGAAAATTTAGCCATTTTGATCCTCCTTGTAAGATGAAGTTTGGAAAAATATTGTATCAGAAATAGGATAAGTAGGCAAGAATACTTAGTTAGCATTCTTTCTTACTTACCCTGAGGTTGTCCTTTATAAGGATAATCTGTATAATTAAAAAACAAACATCTGTATAATTAAAAAACAAACAATGGAAGATAAAAAAATATACGAAGTAATTAGAATACTTCAGGATAAAGTGCAGGAGTGGGACTTTTCTACCACTCTTGAGATCACAGAGAAAACACCTGATCCTTTTAAAGTCCTTATATCCTGTATTCTAAGTGCAAGAACAAAAGATGAGGTAACACGAAAAGCAACCGAAAACCTTTTTAGTGTGGCACATACTCCCGAAAAGATGGCTGAACTTTCTGAAGAAAAAATCCAAGAACTGATCTATCCTGTTGGATTTTACAAAAATAAGGCAAAGAATATTAAAAAAGTGTGCAATATCCTTGTTAATAAATACAAAGGAAAGGTTCCTTCTAAATTGGATGAGCTTCTCCTATTACCAGGCGTGGGAAGAAAAACAGCTAATCTTGTCCTTACCATAGGATTTGATAAGCCAGGTATATGCGTGGATACTCATGTACATCGTATAACAAACCGCTGGGGATATGTGAAGACTAAAACTCCAGAAGAGACAGAATTTGCTCTGAGAAAAAAACTTCCCAGAAAATACTGGATAAAAATTAATACCCTTCTTGTGCGTTTTGGACAAAGAATCTGCCAGCCCTTATCACCTTTTTGTAGCAAATGTCCAGTTGAGAATTTTTGTGAAAAAATCGGGGTGGTCAAAAGTAGATAAAATACTTATTTAAAGCAATACACAAAAATAGCTAGTATTCCAAAACCAATCTCTATTCCTATAAGAGTAGAAGTTAATGCCTTCTCACTAATCCCTCCAGATACCTTCATAATAAGCTGACAAAGCCCAACAGGACCTGAGGAAGGACAGTAAAGCTTTCCATTCTTGTATATACCCTCCCATCCTTTACTAGGTAGGCCATTGCAAAGTTTAAATATAAAATCGACGAAATAAGGAATAATTATTATCGCTCCCGCAAGTTCAAAGTTACCCAGGATAACCGCCGAGGCAATTATAGCTCCTATACTTAAAGTTCCAACATCCCCGATTAAAAGTTTAGCCGGATACCAATTATACCTTAAAACAGCAATAAGCGCCCCAAGAGCAGCAAGAAGCACTATAAAAGACGTTGAAGCTCCTGTAAAGTAAGCAATAAAACTTAAAGAACTCATAGCTGCTATCCCCATTCCAACTTCTAAACCATTAAATCCTGCCAACATATTAACTGCATTTGCTGCTCCTGTTATCCCTACAGGA
>CAYRAK010000162.1:0-3006 GCA_964422215.1 uncultured Clostridia bacterium
AACTAAAATTATCTCATATTTATCTTTGGGATAGGTTTGATTAAAAAGAAGCTCAAGACACCTTTTTAGCACCTCTTTTCTGTTATACGTGGGTATAACAATACTTACGTACATTTTTTAGGTTCTGATACTCCAATTGATGATAAAAAAAGCGTTATAATGAATACTCCTAGAAGATAAAAACTACATGTAGCAAGCCCCCCAGAAAGTCCCACTCCTTGAGTTTCAGATAACCTACCAATAACAACAGGCGAGATTATTCCTCCAACGCCAACCCAGGCTGTCATACTTCCACTTACAACTCCTAAGTATTGAGGAAATCTATATCCAGCAAAAGAGAAAATTGTAGCGTACATTCCCGAGAGGAAAATTCCACAGGCAAAGATGAGAAATGAGGCAAAGTTTATATTGGTTGTAGTCAAAAATAAACCTGTTGCAGCTGCACCACCTAGACTTGAGATACAAAGAGCAAAGGTAGGAGAAGTCTTCTCCACCCACCAGCCATATATAAAACGTCCAATAAGCATTGCAAGCCAAAAGTAGGTTAAAAATAGACCTGCTTCAAATTGAGGTAGTTTAAAATACGGATTTATCCTAACGTACTCCACCAACCAAGCCATAAGTCCTGCCTCTGCAGCTATATAAAACGCTATACAAAGATTTATAAGAAGAAATATTTTACTTTTTACAATGTACAAAAGTGATTTTAAGCTTATTTTTTCAGAAGAGCGAAAAGTGGGGCATTTTTGAGGAAGAAAGCTTATAAGTAAGACAAAAGATACTGCTGCATTTAGTTGAAAAATCATCTGCCAGCCGGATATAAGTAATATCCATCCACCCACAAGAGGAGCAACAACGGCTCCCAGGGCGAAAAAAGCGTGAGCAAGATTAAGGTAAAGAGAACTTTTTTCCTCGTTTAGATGAATTACCAAAGCATTGGTTAAGCTCTCGAGAATCCCATTTCCAGCACCTATTAAGAAGTTAAAAAATAGAAAAAAATGAAAAGGGTTTTTAAGACCAAATTTGGGAAGAAATCCAAAGGCAGCATTACCTAAAAAAGAGAACATAATTCCAAAAATTAACACCTGTTTTTTCCCAAAAAATTCTGATAAATACCCACTAACAACTGCAGAAAATATGAATCCAACAGCGCTTACAGATAAAAGATTTCCCTTTTGTATCCCACTCCATCCGTACTCCAATCCAATATCGTAAATGGTTCGCGGAAGAGCTAAAAAATTAAAAGCAGCAACAAAAAAGACCATAAAACAAAGAAAATTAAGAATCTTTCTATTTATCGTTTTTGTCATCTTATAAGTTCTGAATAAATTTCCTCAAGCTTCTCTGTTTGACTTACAAGGTTAAATTTTTTCTCAATAATCTTTCTTCCTTCCTTTCCCATTTTATCTTGAAGATCAGGAGAGGATAAAAGATAATCAAGTTTGTCTGCCATAGCCTTTACGTCTTTTTCTTCAACTAAAAATCCTGTTTTTCCATCAACAACAAGCTCCGGAATTCCTGCATGATAGGTAGATAAAACAGGAAGTCCTGTTGCCATAGCCTCCTTTATAACATTGGGTATCCCCTCTTTGTCTTTGTTTTTTGCAGTTACATTGGGAGATAAAAAAATGTTTACCTCCTGCATTATCTTTTTTACTCTTTCATGAGACAAAAATCCTAGAAATTTTACTTTGTCTTCAATTTTTAATTTTTTTACCAGTATTTCAAGATTTTTTCTCAGCTTGCCATCTCCTATAATGATAAGCTTTGCATCAGGATGTTTTTTTAAAATCTTAGAGAAAGCCAAAATTCCATAAGAGAAGCCTTTTTTCTCCACCATTCTGCCACACATTAAAATCTTCTTTGAATTTTTCTTTTTAGTAGGTATAAACTTTTTTACATCAACTCCTCCGTAATGAACAACAATTTTTTCAGATGGACATCCAAGTTTTATAACATCTTCTTTCATGGAAAAAGATCTCGTTAAAAAAAGCTGTCCCTCCTTGAACAATTTTAAAAGAGCTTTCTTATAAAGAAAGTGACGTGGAAGACGAGATACATCCATTCCGTGAAAACTTGTAACAAGAGGCAGATTTGTTTTTTTGCATACAGGTAAAATCATTATTCCACTCCAAGCATACCAAGCATGTACCAGATTAATTTTTTTCTCCTTTAAGATATTATAAAAAAACTTTCTTTCTCTTATCTTTCGCGCAATAAAAGGAGTTTTTTTCTCCCAGGGACAAATCACATCTGGGTAAGGAAAAAGGTGAGTATTTACCAGTTTACTTGTTAAAATAAACACTTTAAATTTTTTTATGCTTTTAATTTCCTCATAAATAAAAGTTTCTGAGGGAAAAATGTAAGTTCGGATAAAGGAGGCTATATTTTGTTTCAATTTCTCTCATCTGCCTTTTTCCATAAGTTCTTTTACCTTCATTAGATTTATGATATGGGAACGTTCTCTTTCATCCAGTGCCATAGTTATATATTTTACCGTTTCTTCAATTTGGGGGATGAATATGTACTCAAGGGCATTAACACGTCTTCTGGTACGTTCAATCTCGCGAGCAAGTCTTTTTACCTCCTCCTCCTTCTGAGCAAGCTCCAGAAGTGAGAAAAGCACCTCTTTAAAAGCTTTTATTCCTTCATCTAGTTTCCAGTTACTCTCATAAAATCCATAACAGAGAGGATCTCCTTTTATATTTATTTTAAAGCGAGGAGAACCAAGGGAGGTACGGGATGTAACCTCAAGAGTACATTCTATATCTGTTTGAAGTAGAGATTCTTCTATTTGCTTTCCCCCGCTTAACATTTTTGCCACTTGGAAGTCAAAATAAGCCTTCAACAGCTTTTTTTGAACTTCTCTTCTAAGTTTTCTTACCTCCTTTATAAGAGGGAGAAATCTTTGAATAAGCTCATCTCTTTTATCTTCTAAAAGATCATGAGCTCTTCTTGCCGTTGCCAGCCTTTTTCTCTGATTTAGAAGCTCCATACGAGTAGGAT
>CAYRAK010000163.1:0-2830 GCA_964422215.1 uncultured Clostridia bacterium
CCAGCAGATTTAGATGTTGTTGATTTACAAAAGGTGTTAAAAAAAGCTGGAGCATGTTTTGAAAGTTAGAGTTCAGATATATAACTGTAGATGTAACAGCTGAAAAAATATATCTTACCTCTTTGAGAGTAGTTATGGATTTATATGTTATCATAGCAGCACTTCCAATTCTTGTGATACTTTTCCTTCTTGTTGGGTTTAACTGGCCAGCATATAAAACGATGCCCGTTGGTCTTCTGGTAGGTCTTATTGTAGGATATGGTGTGTGGCGGATGAACCTCTCCCTGCTTCTTGCCGCATCTATAAAAGGAGCTTTAGTAGCCTGTGAGATACTCACCATTGTTTTTGGTGCAGTTCTTCTTCAATGTATGCTCAAGGAAAGTGGTGCACTTGAGGTAATAAGAGAAGGGTTTGAAGGGCTGAGCAAAGATAAAAGAATCCTTGCTATCCTTGTTGGTTTTATCTTTGGAGGATTTATTGAGGGGATAGCCGGATTTGGCACACCAGCGGCAATTGCTGCTCCTCTTCTTGTTGCTCTTGGATTTTCTCCCACTGCTGCTGTTGTTATTGCTCTTATGTATAATTCCACCCCTGTAAGCTTTGGCGCAGTTGGTGTTCCTATTATTGTAGGATTTGGAGAAACTTTACGTGTACCATCAATCATTCAAACGCTTCCTGAAGGTCTTAGTTTTGATAAGTTTATTCACCTTGTAGGAATTTACACTGCCCTGCATCATGTTATTATTGGAGCATTTTTCCCTCTTTTAGGAGTTTGCCTTTTTACCAAATTTTTTGGACAGAGAAGATCTTTCAGAGAAGGATTTGGAATTTGGCCCTTTGCCATAGCTGCAGGTATATTCTTTGTTATACCCTACTTTCTTGCAGTTATTTTCCTTGGACCCCAATTTCCCTCTATCATCGGAGGTCTTGTAGCTCTTTTTTTTGCGGTCTATATTTTAAGAAAAAAACACAAATTGAGGAAAAAAGGAAAAACCACAAAAGCTTTAAAGAGTTTTTCTTCTAAAAATAAAGAAAATTTGTCCCTTTTTAGAGCATGGATTCCCTATATCTTAATAAGTATCATTTTAATTTTAACCAGGATCCCTTATCTACCTTCTGCTAAATTTTTGCAAACCTTAAGATTTCACTGGACAAATATTTTAAAAACCCAGGTAAGTTATTCTCTTGCTCCCTTCATTTTACCTGGAATTTTTCCTCTAACTTTAATTGCTGCTCTTATTCCATTTTTTCATGGAATGAGGTCTGATGCCAGGAAAAGAGCCTGGCAGGAAGCGGTGCGTAAAGTTGTATCTCCAGGGCTAGCCCTTGTCTGTGCAGTTTCTTTGGTGCAGGTTATGATTTATTCTTCCTATAACCTGTCAGGATTAGATGGGATGCCCCTTGTAGTAGCAAAGGCTTTAGGTGATTTCGCAGGAAAGATGTGGCCCTTTTTCTCTCCCTTTGTGGGAGTGCTTGGGAGTTTCATTGCAGGTAGCAATACTGTCTCTAACATCATGTTTAGCGCCTTTCAGTACAATATTGCCTTACAGACCGGTCTTAATTCTGCTCTAATATTAGGTTTACAAGCAGTAGGTGGTGCTATTGGTAATATGATATGTGTTCATAATGTTGTTGCAGTTTGTGCCATCGTTGGTCTTATAGGAAAGGAAGGAAAGATCATCCGCAAAAATATCTTGCCTATGCTCATTTATGCTCTACTGGCAGGAGGAATTGGGATGATAATCTCGTCTTTTATGGGATAGTGAAAAACCGAAGGACGAGGTCTCGTGAATGTCAAATGTTGAGACCCGACCCCTTTTATGTTAAATTTATCCTTATCTTTCCCTTCTTTTATTGAGATAACACCACCAGTTGCTCTTCTATCCGAGGAACCGCATTTTTTAAAAGTTTTAACAAAAGGTAATTTTTTATGCCAGGTAGTATTATCACTGTAGAAGTTTCCTTGAGGCTAATATCAGGAACTTGATAATAAGAATACCTTAGGCTACAATAAAAGCAAAAAATTAAACAGGAGGATTTTATGCAAAAACTATCTTTAGATGGTCTTTGGCAGCTTGAATACGTGAACTACGGAGAAGGAATAAAAAAAGGTCTTAACCGTCCAGATTATTCCTTTCAAAATCCAATAGAAGCTCATGTACCAGGAGAGGTGCACCTTGACTTGAAAAGGGCAGGAATAATTGATGAGCCTCTTTATGGAGAAAATGCAAAAAAACAAAAATGGATAGAAGAAAAAGAATTCTGGTATAAAAAGGAGTTTTCTCTTCCTGAAAACTTTAAAGGAGAAAAGATAGAACTTATATTTCACGGTCTTGACCTTGATGCTGATATATATCTTAATGGAGAGAAAATTGGAGAGCATCATAATATGCACATTCCCTGCATCATTGATGTAACAGGTAAACTCAAGGATAAAAATGTTCTGATTGTGAGGATTGACTGTGGTATTAAATCTACTGAAGGGAAGCCAATTCAGCCCTATCCAAGAGAGGAGGGGCAGGATTATAGAAGAGTGTGGACGAGAAAAGCTCAGTTTACCTATGGTTGGGATTGGGCGCCCCGCCTTTTAAACTGTGGTATATGGAGAAGTGTTGAGCTTATATCTTATGAAAAAGTGGCCTTAAGAGATATTTTTGTTTATCCCACCTTTTCCTCAAATTACAAAAGAGCTATCCTTAATGTAACAGGTTTTTTGGAGAATTTTACTGATAGAGAGATTAAGATAGCTTTGGAGGCATCACTTGAGGGAAAAGAGGAAAGTTTTTCTTATTCTCTTTCTCAAACAGCCTATCCCGGATTGAATAAAATA
>CAYRAK010000164.1:0-2812 GCA_964422215.1 uncultured Clostridia bacterium
CTAGAACTATCTATATAGAGAAAAAATAGATAAGTCCATTTTAGATCTTTTTAAGATTTTTACTTTCTCGAAAAGTTAGAGGTGGTTTTTATTTGGCTATTTGGGATATAGTATAAAGTACCTTCTGGATCTTCTATTACTGTTCTTCTTAAATTGAAATCTTTAACTTTTCCCTTTTTCCCTGCTACTTCAACTTCTTCTCCTACTCTAAACTGATCTTCTAAAAGGATAAAAGCTCCTGATAAATAATCTTGAATTAAACTCCGAACACCCAGACTTAAAGCCAGACCCGCTACTGCAATACTTGCTAAAAGTGGTCCAATGTTAACCTCAAATTCTGGCAAAATAGTAACAATGGCAATCAGCCAGATTATGGTTTTTAATATTGAATAAGATACATTTTGAAGAGTTTCTATTCTTTTCTTTTCTAATTCGATTTTAATTTCTTTAAATTTAAGCCCTTTCTCAAAAAGAGCTTGCAGATATTTCAAAATAAGTATTTTAATTACTCGACAAACTGCAAAAGCAATTATCAGGATACTTCCGACCTTTATCCCGTGAGCAAAGACCCAGTTTGTTAAATTTTGAATAAAACTTTGAAACATAAGTTTCACCTTTGTCCAACACCAGAATCTTATTGAATGAAATTTTTAAAATTCTGTCTCTAACGTAGCAAATCTAGAATAACATGTCAAATTAACGGCACATCAAAAACCCCCTTTATATAGATAGAGACAATAAGCTTTCCTGTATTCCTCAGGTTTCGAAGATCAATCCAGTATTTGACAGGAGTAAGAAAATTTCCTATTATATCCTTCAAAATTTTTCTTTGTTTGGAGGGATCACAAAGTTTCCTCTCGCAATTAGCTAACGCTACGAGATAAAAACAGCAAGGCATAAATCTATTCTTCGTGATGAATTTAACTAAATTTTCCGAAATTTTGGTAGGAGTCCGGAAAAATAAACTTGGACTATTAAGTTTTATGAAAACATGGATTTAAGTTAACATCAAAAAAGTCAACCTTTTAAGAAAATACTGAGATATTCCCGAAAAACAAATAGAAACTTCTGTTATGTTAAGATTTATCAAAAAATGAAGAGGAAAATTGCAGTAAGAGGTGAGGAATATGGCATTTAAAGTAGTCTTCCTGGCACACACACCTGATGCAGAGCCAGAAAAACATAGGTGCGTGATTGAGACGTCCAGGTATAAACTTTTTGTAGTTCTGGTCAAGGATCAAAATCAAGCAGTTAAGGTGTGCAAAAAGTTTATTAGAGAAGAAGGGATTCACTCGGTCCTCCTCTGTCCAGGATTTACACATAAAGATGTCGCAGAGATAAAAGAAGCAGTTGGAGAAAATACCGGTGTTTTTGTAGCCAGAGGAGATGGTCCAAGCAACAGGATTTCAAGAAAAGTAATGGAAAAAGAAGGCTGGTTTTCCAAAAAAGGAAAGAAGTAAGTTCTTCTTTTAGCAAAGATCCAGGTTTTTGTCCACATATCTTGTAAAAATAGCAATTTTCCTTCCTTGAATCTTGCTTTTAAAGACTGTGCTCTTCAGCTATATTTTAGGGCTTAACGCGTATACTTGAAAACACAGATAAATCAGGTAAATTGAGAGTAATAAGATAATATTACAAGTTTTACAGAAATATCTTCCTTTAATGGGGTTGCTATAAATCTCCGTAATACCGGTAATTTGCTTTGCCTTCTAATTTTGCCTTGTACATGGCAATGTCTGCATTTTTTAGAAGAGTTTCTTTATCTTTTCCATCATCTGGAAACGCAGCAATTCCTATACTTGGAGTAATGCTTACCGTATGAGAATTAATGGAGAAAGGCTCGTTAAATACCGATAAAATTTTCCCTGCAACAAGTTTTGCATCCTTTATTGTTTTTGTGTCGGGGAGGAGAACGAGAAATTCATCTCCTCCCATTCTAGCAACAGTATCTGTTTTTCTTAAAACACTTTTTATCCTCTCTGCTATCTGCTTTAAGAGCATATCTCCAGCAGAGTGTCCAAATATATCATTTACTCGTTTAAAGTCATCAAGGTCAAGTAGCATAATAAAAAATTTCTCTTTATTACGTTTTGCTCTGAGGATTGCAAGATTCAGGCGATCCTCAAACAAGGCTTTGTTGGGAAGTCCTGTGAGAGGATCATGAGTTGCTATATAGGAAAGCTCATCCTCTTTTTCCTTCTGTTTGGTTATATCGCGAGATATACCCATTATACCTGTAACATTCCCCTGTTCATCAAAAAGTGGCAGTTTGGTGACAGATACCCAACGCTTTTTTCCGTCTTTATGAGTTGCCCTTTCCACTTTATTGATTACAGGTCTTTTAAACTTCATAACTTTCTGGTCATCTTCAAACATTTTCTTTGCCTCATCCTCCGGGTAAAGATCAAAGTCGGTCTTGCCTATCATTTCCTGAGGAGAAAGTCCTGCGTGCTTTGCCTTTGCCACATTAACCTTGGTGAATCTACAGTTTTTGTCTTTAAAGTAAATCGAGTCGGGGAGATTGTTTATAAGCTGATCTAGAATATGCCGCTCCTGTCGGAGAGCCTCCTGCATTCTTTTTTGTTCTGTTATATCCTCACCAGAGGCTACAATTTCCCTCACCCTTCCATCTTTTTCCCTTATTACTCTGTTATGCCACAGGATGATTCTTTCCTCTCCTGTTTTTGTTAAAATTGGATTTTCAAAATACTCATATTTTTTCTCTTTTCCTTCAAGAAGCCCCTTAAAAACATTTTCAACTTCTTTGCGCACCTTTTGTGGAATAAAATGGTCAAACAACCTTTTCCCTATA
>CAYRAK010000165.1:0-2780 GCA_964422215.1 uncultured Clostridia bacterium
CGTTGTTTAAACCATTGGATAAACAAATTTTAGGAGAAATTGAAAAAGAAAGAGGTGTAATTATTGAAGAGCTAAATATGCATTTAGACACTCCCACAGCTTATGTTGGTAGTCTCTTCGAGAAACTTATTTATGATGATCATCCAATAGGATGGCTGATTACGGGAAGTAAGGAAAATATTAAAATGTTAACTCGAGACGATCTTTTAGAATACTTTAAAACTCAATATGTAGCATCCAATACCGCTGTATTGATAACCGGAGACATTGATGAGGAGGAGGCAATCGAGGAAATAAAGGAGTATTTCCGTGATGTGAGAGAGGGAAAGCCTAAAGATAAGCTACCTGTTGAGGAAAACCAAAATGGGCCTAAAGGTGTAGTTCATTATAAAAAGACAGATCAAACACATTTCTGTCTGGGAGTAAGAAGCTGTTCTCTTTTTTCACCAGATTATTTTGTTTTAAAGGTTTTATCCTCAATTTTAGGTGGAGGAATGAGTTCACGACTTTTTATGGAGATAAGAGAAAAAAGAGGTCTTGCCTATTACATTTGCTGCAGTTCAGAAAATTATACTGATACTGGATATTTGGTTGTTCAAGCTGGTGTAAATACCCAAAAGATTGAAGAGAGCATAAAAGTTATTTTAGATGAATTTAAAAAGATAAAAGAAGAGAAAGTATCAAACAAAGAGTTGAACAAAGCAAAAGAGTACCTTAAAGGAAGGCTTCTTTTAAATCTAGAGTCATCAAGTGCACTTGCTTTCTGGCTAGGGCAGCAAGAAATACTTAGAAAAGAGATATTAACCGTCGATCAGGTGTTTGAAAGAATTGATGCGGTTACTTCAGAAGATATTCAAAGAGTAGCACAGGGTATATTTCAAAATAGTAAGTTAAACATAGCTATAATTGGTCCCTTTAAGGATGAAAAAAGATTTAATGAGATTCTTGTACTATAACTTTTGTCCAAAAAGATTTATGAAATCTAAAAGTAGAGCATGAAGTTATTATTCTATCGGTTAGCTATGGAATATTATTTTGGGTAATGGATACCTTATTTGACTATTGGCACGTATTTTAGTAGTAGCTGATGTTATTGAGGCAATGTCTTTTCATAGGTCATACAGGCCAGCTCTTGGTTTAGCAAAAGCATTGGAAGAGATTGCAAGAAAAAAAGCATACTTTAAGATGAAAAAGTAGTAGAGGCTTGTATAAAACTTTTCTCTGAAAAAAATTTAAGTGAGCTTCTCAATAAACCTCAGGATAATCTTAATTCTTGACACGTTTTTTATTTAGCCTATATTGGACTCGGATATAAATATATAAATAAACAATAAAAAAGAGGTTATCTTTTGAAGGTAGAATTTTTCCTTTTAGATGCAGATTATGTAATAGAAAGAGATGAAGCCCTGGTTAGGCTTTTTGGTATTACTGAAGAAGGAAAAACTATTGCCTCATTTTTTCAGTATGAGCCATACTTTTATGTACTTTCTTCTGATGCACAAAAAGCAATAGAGGAGATAAAAGCTCTCGTTAAAAAGAAGAATGTTAAAATAAAAAGAATAGAGAAGGTAAAGAAGGTCTTAAAGGGAGAAAACAAGGAGTTTTTAAAGATATTTTGTAACCTGCCTCAGGATACTCAAAAAATAAGGGATGTTGTGAAGTATCTTGAAAGGGAAAGAGGAGGAAGTGGCTCAGTAATAGAAGAGTATGAGTATACGATTAATTTTTATCGGCGTTTCCTATTAGATAAAGAAATAGCAGGAAGTTGCTGGGTCGAAGTAGAAGGAGAACCTATTCAATCAAAGCTTAAATGTGATATTGTTCTTATGGGAAAGAAGATAACAATGGAGGAAAAAAAATTAACCCATCCTCCATTAAAGCTTCTCTCATTTGATGTAGAAACATATGAAGAAAAAGGAAAAAAACAAATAATCATGCTTTCTTTCTGGGCAGATAATTTCAAAAAAGCCTTTACCTCTTATCAGGGAAAATTTCCATCGTGGGTGGAAGTAGTAGAGAATGAGAAAAAAATTTTGGAGAAATTTGTGGAAACTGTTAATTATTACAATCCAGATATACTACTATCATACAATGGTGATGGTTTTGATTTCTTGGTAATTCGTGAAAGAGCCCGCTATCACAAAGTAAAATTGAACCTTTCCCGAGATGGTAAAGAGGTAGAATTTACTCGAAGAGCTAGAGTATCTTCTGCTCGAATAAAAGGTCGTCCTCATATTGATCTTTACAGTTTTATAAACAATATTCTTGCCCCAAATCTTCAAACCGAAGTTTTAACCTTAGATGCTGTCTCTAGTGAACTTTTAGGAGATGAGAAAATCGAAATGGACTACCAAGAACTCTTGGAGAGCTGGCGCAAAAAGAAAAATTTGTCTAAACTTGCAGAATACTGTACAAAAGATGCAGAGCTTACCTACAATCTTGGTTCTTTGCTTCTTCCTCAAATTCTTGAAATATCACGGACAGTTGGACAACTTCCTTTTGATACCTCAAGAATGACTTATGGTCAACTTGCCGAATGGTATCTTACTCAGCAGGCAGTTAAAACAGAAAGAATTATACCTAATCAACCCAAGTGGGAGGAGATAAAAAAGAGGAAGACTTTCACTTATACTGGTGGATTTGTAAAGGAGCCAGTTGCTGGTTTACATGATAATATTGCCGTGCTTGATTTTCGTTCCCTCTATCCTAGTATAATTGCTACTTTTAATATTTCTCCTGAAACCCTCAACTGTCCGTGTCATGAGGAAGAAGGATACAGG
>CAYRAK010000166.1:0-2765 GCA_964422215.1 uncultured Clostridia bacterium
GCACTTGTCCATACTACCCATCCAGGGATGGCAAAGCTAATTTTCTCACCTATTTTTAATAGCAAAGTCATCATATCCTTATACATTGATTAAAAAAGAGTCGTAGTCGGATAAAGAACATTTTCTGTATTCTTCATCAAGTGCTGCAATATTAACACCTGAGAAGGGCGCATACAGTGAATGTACTTGAAGGAAAAGATCTTTGAGCAAATTTTTAATCATCAAAAAATCAGGAGCAACTATTAAGTCTAAATGTGACCTATCTGCCTATATTTATATATGAATAACTAACAATTGCAATCTTTTCTAGTACGTCCTTTAAAGACTCCCAAAAGTAAACCCATGTAGAGATGCTAATAGGAGTTATCCTACCCATCCTCCAATCAGTCATATAGCTATAGTTGCCCATCCATCCGAAGATAGAAGAAATCCCATGGCAAATCCTCTCTTTTTACGAGGCCACCAATTGGTAATTAAACTTATTCCAGGAGACCAGCCCATAGCTTGAGCAAACCTATTTTTTGGCTTTTATTTGGGTCACGGGTCTTCTCATGATAAACCTCTTTAAAATTCGTGAGATTTCTCTCCCCCGTGACCCTTTTTACCATACTTTTTCTTCTTTGTTACCTCTTAAATCCACTCTTACCAATTTTAAATCAATAAGATGAGCTTATCTTAAGGTATCCTGGAATTTTTTCCGAAACTGGAGACTATTTCGAGTTGACAAAATATTCCAAATTATTATGGTGAATATGTCATATGAGATTAACATCATATAAATTATTTTTTAGGGCACTTTCCAACAAAACAAGATTTGAGATAATACAGCTGCTCAGAAAAGAACCATTGGATGTTACCAGTATTTCAAAGCGGTTAGGATTTGAACAGAGTAGGGTTTCGCATAATTTAAAGTGTCTGGAAAACTGCGGATTTGTGGTGGCAAGGCGCAATGGGAAAAACAAAGTTTATTATTTGGATAAGGAATATATCATCCCTATTTTAGATGAGATTGATAAGTATATTGAACAATATAAAGAAAGACTTAAAAAATGCGGGGTACTAAAAGAAAAATTAGAGGAAAGATGAAAATATAACTACCACTCGGTTTTTTACAAGGTTGTATCTAAGGGGTCTGTATGTAGCATGAAGTTAGTTAATAACTCAAATTGGCAAAGGTTCAGAGAAGATGGAAAATGTTTCTTTTTTTATAGCTTTAGGAGCAGGATTTCTTTCTTTTCTTTCTCCCTGTGTACTTCCTTTAATTCCTTCCTATCTTTCTTTTATTACTGGAGTATCTCTTAATGATCTTTTAAAGAAGGAAAAAGAGCCAAAAATAAGGAAACTAACCATAATTCATTCTTTAATGTTTATTCTCGGCTTTTCTCTTATCTTTATCCTTCTTGGAGCTTCAGCTTCTTTTGTAGGTAAACTTCTAAACAGATACCAGGAATGGATAGCCAGAGTAGGAGGGGCTTTTATTATCTTTTTAGGTATCCATTTTACCGGACTTATTAATCTAAATTTTCTTCAAAGGGAGAAAAAATTCCACCTTAAGGAAAAACCTATAGGTTATCTTGGTTCCTCCTTAGTAGGAGTTACCTTTGCTGCTGGTTGGACTCCCTGCATCGGTCCCATCCTGGTCTCAATTTTATTTTATGCTTCTACAACTAACTCTATTTTCTCCGGCATTGCACTTTTAGCAACTTATTCGGCAGGGTTTGCTCTACCTTTTTTCTTAATTTCTTTAGGATTGGAAGCTTTCTTAGAACGCTATCAAAGGTTAAAGAGACACTTGCGCCTTATCTCGATTGTCAGTGGCATCTTTCTTATAGGAGTGGGGATTCTTTTAATGACTAACTATTTTCTGATTTTAACAGCTGCTTTTAATAGGTGGTTTCCTTTTTTAAACAAATTCAATATTTAAGTATTATAAATGAAAATTTGTAGGACAATGAGGAGGCAAAGGAATGAGAATAAGAAAACCAGTAATATCAAGAACCCTTTTATTAATCTCTATTTTTATACTTCTGCTATGGATGGGAGGAATAAATGCAAAGGAAAACTCTTACGAGGATCTTTATACCCTTCTCGGTATTCAAAAAATTAATCCTCCAGTAAAGGCAACGGATTTTACTCTAGAAAATCTGGAGGGAGCTAAATTAAGTCTAAAAGACTTTAAAGGTAAGGTAGTTCTCCTCAACTTCTGGGCCAGCTGGTGCGGTCCCTGTCAGTGGGAGATGCCTTCTATGGAGAAACTCTGGAATAAGTTCAAGAAAAACAAATTTGTTATCCTGGCGGTAGATATTCAGGAAGGAAAAGATGAGGTAAAATCTTTTACAAAAGAGAAAGGTTACACTTTTCCTATACTTTTAGATTCTAGAGGAAAAGTGGCAAGAATCTACGGAATTAGAGCTATCCCCACAACTTTTCTTATAGATCAAGAAGGAAAAATAGTGGGTAGGGTTTTAGGAGCCAGGGACTGGGCAAGTCAGGGTGTTTTTGAGCTAATAAAATATCTTATCTCAAAGACAAACACTTCTTAGATAAACATAAAGCCAATGTCAGGTAGAAGCTGATATTAAAACTTTCTCACCTCTTTTATCGGAAGTTAGAAGATATTGACTTTCACCAAAATATACATAGAAATATACATAGAAAATCAAGGTAGTAAATCAGCAAATACTCTAAAGTTTAGAAATTTTTGATATTCAATTGCGCCTGTAGCTCAGAAGGACAGAGCAGCGGCCTCCTAAGCCGCGTGTCGC
>CAYRAK010000167.1:0-2664 GCA_964422215.1 uncultured Clostridia bacterium
GATTAAAACAGGTAAATTATATTGAAATTTTTGGTATGTTGGTGTCTAAGTTTTATTTATTCTACTTACCAGCTTATCTTTCTTGCTTTAAACTCTTTATCATATTCGCTGTATTTTCCCTCAACCTCTACCCTTTTCCCCTCTGGTATTTTGTATTTTCCATCAAGGGAGACCTTAAGAGAATTTCCTTCTCCATCGGTCAAAGTAAAAAGCGTATAGTAAAAGAAAAGCCCTTTTGTTATCTTAATACCTTTTGCTATTCCGCTTAATTTAACATTTTCCTCACCAATCATTTCTCTTATTTTGAGAAATTCCTTCAAGCTAAGAGTTTCTTTTACCTTTTCCCTTACTGCTATACTACTAACTTTTTTTACCTCACCTGCAAATCTTTGCCAATCATAAAAGGAAATCTCTATTTTCTCCTTTACAGATCTTCCTTCAGGATAAAGGATAATTGTAATCTTTCCCTGTCCGTAATTTTTTACAACTGCACGGTAGGTATTTCCACAGAAGTTTATATTTCCCGCAGGATAAATACGAAAAGATTCCTTAGAAGTTTCTGCAAACACACAAAGGCAAAATAATAACAATAACAAAATTATTAGTGTTAGAACCAAACTCTTTTTAACCTGCATCATATTCCCCTCTTTCCATTATAAGTTAATAAAAATTTTATAAAGCGGTAAACCCCTTCAGTTCTACAGCGTCTATCTCCTCCCATCCTTCTTTTCTGGTATGTATTATAACTTTCTTTACAAGATAAGGGGTTGGCTCTGTTTCTACTTCAAACCAGCCGGGACAGTTCGTTGTATCTTTTCCCTGCCAGATAAGATACCTTCTACCTGATATATCAACAAATTCCACCTTATAGATAAATCCCGCGTTATAGGTCTCATGGACTCTTAGTCCTGTGGCATAAACAGGCGTATTGAACGTGAGTTCTAACCATTCAGGTTCAGAACCACTTGATTTTGGAGCCCAGGCAGTTTTAAAATCACCACACTTAAATGTATCTGGCTTTCCTGTAGCTTGCATAGCTGACCAATCAGAACTTGTATATTCACTGCTTGCCCTAGCCTTTAAAGCCCATTGGGAAATTATCTTTTCTTCACCCAAAGACTTTGTACCAAGGATGATGCATACTACTTCCTCTCTTTTTTTCTCAACAACCTTTTCCCCAGTCTTCACCTTAAAGATCCTTCCATCAAAACTCAAAAGCTTACCTGTAATTAACTCTCCTGTAGATAGGCGAAAAACATCATCGTTGTAAAGAACTGTGGAAGTATAGGTAATACTTTTTCTAACGGTTATAATATTGCTTGTAGCAATTGGTTTATATCCTCCTTCGGGCCAATTTGCAAACATGCGGAACTCATACCTTCCCTCTTCATCAGGAGCAGTAAAGATTAACTCTCCTTCTTTTTCCCCTTTTAGATAGTACCATTCCCCATAATTTTCACTTTTCTCTCCAACAGGATAAATTGCAATCCAATCACTATCATTTCCAGGAGCACCTGAAAACCTGACAAAAATTTTTTCTCCAGGTCTTACAAAAGAAGGTGATGCCTTAATAGAAGATACTGCATTTGCTTTTACTACCCACCCAATTAAAAAGATCAAAAAAGCTACAGAAAAAATTAAACTAATCTTTCTTTTGTTCATTTCTCACTCCAGAGGAAAATTTTTAATCTTCCTGTTGCAAAAACACACTAATAAAATTTTAACACAGGAGAAAATCGAATGTCAAATCCCTATTTATTACTACCTGTTATTCCACTCAACAGATAATTTTTTCACATCCTCTTTGCTAATTCCCGTAAGAAAAACTTCTTTTTCCTCTTCTGGGAAAAGATCAAAATAATTATCAGATAAAGTAGCCTCATCTACTCCGCTTATACGGACAAACCAGGCAAAAACATCTGTTTTTAACCTGACTTTATATCCCCTCTCTTCTTCCACGACTTCATACCTCACATTTGCCTGAGGAAAATTAATCCTGCCAAAGGTTGTAAAAAAGTATCTATCCTTTGATAGAAGTTTTCCCTCTTCCCATAGCTTTACCCAGTAAAATACATTTTCTTTTTCCTCCTCCTTTAGTTGAGGAAATTTTACTTCTGCCAATTTAATTGATGAGTTTGAAGGTATTAATACTGGCTGGGCATACTCTTCTTGCGCCTCTCCTTTAAAAGTTGAAAGTCCCCACTGTAAGTATCCAGTAAAATTCCTTAAGGTATCATTTACCCCGTAAATTGAAAGACCTCCTTCAACCTCCTTAAAAGAGATAGCTACAGGGGCAAAGGCTCTTTTAACATAGTAGAAACTCGGTTTTCTCCTAAGATAGTAGTCAACTATTGTCCAGCTTCCAGTTGCTCCCCAAGAGTCGGTATACATCCAGAAAAGAGAACCTGAGGTAAAAAATTTTCTCCTCCTCCAGTGACAAAGAGCATACTTTAATGCTTCTGCTTGAATAAGCATACTGTAGGTAAGATAATCATCAAGGGATAAACTTTCAGGGTCCTTATAGTACTTTTTTAACATATTTTTTATATTTCCTCGCTCAAAAGTATTGTTGTGGAATTTCCATGTAGGAGAGTCAATATAAAGCTCGTCTCTGGGAAAAAATTCCTCTAAACTCTTTTTATCTATACAGGATAGAATACCAAA
>CAYRAK010000168.1:0-2657 GCA_964422215.1 uncultured Clostridia bacterium
ATATTGGAATTCCACTTGCTATTAGTAATGGAACATAGAAATTACCTCCACCTCGTCCTGTCATAGCCATAACCACAGCGATAATGAATATACCTGCACTAACAGCGATAATATTAATCATCCTGATAGGTTGCTAAAAGTACATTTTTTCAGCTACCAGATAAACAAAGTCTTTTTCTCTCTCGTTGGGCTTAACGTGTTCTACCTTCCTGGCTATAAGTTCGGCATTCTTTCTTTCATCTCTGGATAAAAGCATTTGTCTTGCTCCAGCCAAAGCTCCGTTACCAATTTTGACTATTTTATCCTTTGCGTTTGGCAAAAGACCTATTGTTATAGCATTTTCTGAATTAATAAAATTTCCAAAAGCCCCAGAAAGATAGATCTTGCCAATATCTTCAAGACCAACTCCGTAATATTTCATAAGGAGATCTTGATCCACTCTTAGACCAGCTTTTGCGGTTATGAGTTGGTAGATATCCTGTTGAGATATACTTATATCTTTAGTAATAAAAAAATCTTCTTTTAACTTTGCCTTTTTACTCATTATACCACTCTTCAGCAATTCGCTCAGAAGATCTATCAAACTAGAACCACACATGCCTATAGGGGGTTTACCACCAATAGTCTCGTACTTAACCTTGCCATTTACAATTTTTACATTTTTTATTGCTCCCTCCACTGCTCCAATACCACATTTTACAGTAGCTCCCTCATAAGCTCCTCCAGCAGCACAGGAAGCACTCATAATCTTGTATTTATTACCAATAACCACCTCTCCATTAGTTCCAATGTCTATAATCATCGATGGGGCTTCATTTTTGTATATCTCAGTAGCAATAATATTGGCTAAAGCATCTGCTCCAGCATGACCACCAATTAGAGGTGCACCATAAACATTTGCCCTTGGATTTATTATTAAACCCATCTCCTCAGCCGTTCTATTTACAGGCCCGGGTTCTAAAGGCTCAAAAGGAATTACTCCTAGTGAAGAAACATCAATTCCAAAAAAGATATTGCGCATTGTAGGATTTCCGACCACCACTACTTCATATATACACTGGAGAATATCTTCTTTCTGACCAGCAAAATCTTTTAATCCCTGATTTATTCCATCAATTATCACTTTCTGTAATTGCCTCAGCCCATTTTTATTTCTCATTGTGTAATCAATGCGTGATATAACATCATCTCCAAACAAACTCTGAGGATTCTTGTCAGCAAGAGTAGCTATTATTCTTCCTGACTGAAGGTCAATAATCTGAGATACCAAGGTAGTTGTCCCCACATCTATAGCAAGTCCATAAATTTTTCCTCTAAATTTGTCAATTTGTTTATCTTGGTGAAACACTTTACCATTTTTTTCATAAACCAGAGGATTTAAGCTTACCCTATCTTTTAGACTTCGAAAAAGAATACTATACTTACCCGGACTTTTAATAAAGACACGAATACTTCCCGATCCACTAATTTTTGCCTGGCAGGCAAGTCTTTCATCTTCTCTTAAATTAAATCTTTTTTCCGCAGGAGTTTTTGGGGATAATAAATATCTCTCACCTTCTATTCTCACTATACATCTGCCACAAAGACCCTGACCTCCACATTCAGATGGTATCTGCACCCCTAGTTTTCTGGCAACCTCCAGAATAGTTCCCTGGTTGAATTCAATTCCTTCCTTTCCCTTTTTAAACTGCGGAAAAAATATAAGCGCCATCTTTTTATTCCTCCCTTGTTGTTAAAGGTTTCCATTTGATAAATTTTGTACCATTATAATATGGAAACTTTTTGTGTCAATTTTAATTAAAAATATTATTTCCCTTTCTGTATGTTGCTTAAGTTAATCTGCCTGTAACTTAATAAGAGAAAGAGTAAAATTTTTATGAAACTGAGTCAAATCATATTAGGAGAGACATCTGGGTATATTATAATATTTTCTCATTTATACTATAACATACCCAGAGGTCTCTACATACCTGGCTTGACATACAATCGTATTAAATCACAGATGGAAATATAAATTAGACCTTGCAAAAGAGAAAAAAATCAATATAAATAAACAAAAACTAAAGAGGACTTTCATGGTAGCGGAGAAGACAAAAGATGATCTTTTAAGAAGGTTGCGCAAAGTAAAGGGACAGATAAGTGGTTTAGAAAGGATGATCGAGAAAGATGCCTCCTGCTCTAATATCTTGATACAAGTAAGTGCTGTCCGCGCAGCAATTGGAAAAATAGGCATGCTAATTATGCAAAATTACATGAGAGATTGTTTTTCCTGTCAAGATGAGAAAAGTTTTAACGAAAGAGTAGAAGAACTTGTTAACAGTTTCTCCAAGTTTATAAGATAGTTTTAATCTTTTACATTATTCTGTCTTTTTACTTAATTTCAAGTGGACTGACCTTCAGTTGACGTGGTCTTTTCACTTTACTCCAGTCGTGAGGATTCCTTGGTTTTTTAAGTTTATCAAGTTCTCCTAATTTTTTTAAGCGCTCGTAAATCAGTATCCAGGCACAATCTTTTTCAGGATCTGCTTCACATTTTCCATTCCGAGAACCGCCACAAGGACCATTTAAAAGTCCTTTTGCACATTGGGTTAATGGACAGATACCAGCAACTTTGCCCAGCTCACATTCCCCACACTGCTGGCATTTTTCTTTAAATA
>CAYRAK010000169.1:0-2616 GCA_964422215.1 uncultured Clostridia bacterium
ATTGGTTTTTCTTCTGCCATAAATATAACCTTCTCACCTTACCTTCTCCCTTAAACTCTTCCCCGGGACAAATTTAGGAACCTTTTTAGCTGGTATTTGGATCTCTTCTTTTGTTTGGGGATTCTTTCCCCTTCTTGCTTTTTTATCTATCACCTGAAAAGTACCAAAGCCAACCAAAGTTATCTTTCACCTTTACAAAGAGCATCACTTACCGTTTTAATAAACCTGTCAATAACAAGTCCAACATCTTTTTTTTACTTAGCCTTTTTTACCTGCTACCTGGCCTACTAATTCTGCTTTGTTCATTTGTTCCTCTTTTTAATGAGCTTACTTTTATACCTTCGTCTACCCTTCGATTAGGTTCTTTATTTTTTGCCTGTTTGTTGTGCTGGAATTAATATTTTTAATTGTTCTTTTAGCATTTCTCATTCTTCCCCTTACTAAATTATTTTCTAAACGCATTACTCATAGCCTTACTGGCTACCTTTCTTCAGCCCGGATACACCCCCCATAATCATCCTCATTGCTTATATAAACTTAAAACATCAACCCCAGAGCAAACTTTTTTCCTTTCAGTGAAAAAGCTTTTGTTTTGTGTTTTTGTCGTTGATACTTTGTAGTCTTGTTTGGTTCACTTTTAAAGTTAAGAACTGCCATTTTGTGTATTTATGGTTTACAAATTCTTCTCAACCCCTCCACTTTATCGAAATCACTATCTAAACTAATAATTTTGTCTACCTTTATTTGTCTACAACACAAAGCTATGAGAGCATCATGGTAGTTAAGTTTTCCTTCAGTTTGTTTCATAAGATCTACCACTTTTGAATGAAATCTAGGTAAATACTGGTAAGCATTTATCACATCTATATCCTTTAAAAAGGTGCCAATCAAATCAGCTACTTTGGAGAACTGCTTGGACATCCCCCTCTCAATTAATTTCCTGGCCATAACAGAATAAATTTCATTAACAATACAATCCATACAGATAATCTCCACATCCTTCTTCTTTACTTCATTATAGATACTTAAAGCTTTTTTATGGTGCTGATCTTTCCTGTCCATAAGGGCAACAATAAAACTGGTATCAGCTACAACTTTACTCATAGTATTTCTCTGAGTCATCTACTGCATTCCCCCCAATTGTTACTGTCCCCTTTAATCTCTCAAGAGCAAGAAGGCTCTTTTTTCTCCTGTCCAGTTGCTTAGGGAAAAATCCCAGGCGAGCAAAAAGGTAACAGGCATCCTTAGTGGTAAAAAGCACCCGGTCCATTTGAATACCTTTCATTTTCAAAATGCCTTCCAGAAGCTGTTTTGGAGGGAACCTACGGCCGCGCACAGTTATATAGTATTTCCGGATCTTCTCGGGGGACAAATTTTCAGCAACCTTCTCCACATCCTGAGAGGAAATGGTTAATTTCTTTCCTCGGATAACAGTTTTTACTTCCATACACTCTTCTCCTTATTCTATTTTAGATAATTTTACTTTTAATAGAAGAAAAGTCAAGAGAACAAGCTCTTCCAGTTTCGGGAAAAATTCAAGGGTACCTTAAGAAAAGCCTGTTTATAAAATTAAATCTGGCAAAAAATGATAAAAAATGCCATCTTCCTTTTGGCCTGCCCCTCTCACCCTGCACAGAAGAGGCATTCTCGCCTCCTCTCACCCCTGCGAAAGAGGGACATCCTCGCTTCCGCGGGGATCCATGGGGTTTTTTCTATCCGGGATCTGGATTGCTGTCTTTGCAGGAATCCAGTAACAAAAAAAAGAATAAAAAATTTCCCAAATTCTCTTAAGATGAGCTTGACATAAACCTGCTCCTGCCCCATAATTTATCTATCAATTTAACCCTGAAGGTAGTGGTGTATGATGTGGCAATCTTTCTGGAATATAACAGGGATAGCAGATTTTTTGCATTTACCATCTGCACTTTACTTTTCCCGGCGAGGAAGAAATTGCAAGTCCTGTTAAAATTTATGGCACTGTCAAAAACAAAATGAAAAGTTCCTGGTGGGTGCTGGATGAGGGGGTAAGCTAAAAATCCTCATCTATAAAAAACTTAGGTCAATTTTGAGGGGTAAAATTTGACAGTGCCCCATATTATACGGGGAGGTAATCAATGTTTCGTTTAGCTATCAAGCAATGGTCTATAACTATAGGTTTAATTTGGGCTTTACTTGTGATATCAGTCCCTTCCACCGTGGCCGCCCAGGAGAACATAATGCCTAAGTGGCAAGAACGGATTAAATATTTCAGCCAAGAAGCCAGGGAAGCGCTTTCGTGGGATATTAAATTGAGCCAAGAAGCCATGCAGGTACTTTCTGCCTGGGAAAATTATCTAATAGCATATTTAGAATGGAACAAAGCCAAAAGGGAAAAAAGTAAAGAAGAACATGACCTTTTTTTAAGAGTTAGAACTTTGGGGAACAGATACGACGAAGCACACAACAACTGGGATACAAAAATGGAAAACTCTATCGTTTCTGTACTTTCAGAGAGCGAAAAAAATGATGCTAAATTAAAAAAGCTTCTGATGAGGTATACTTTCGAAGAATCCGAAGAAGAATCCAAAAAATTTCTCAAAAGATACGATGAGATAGCTATTCCTGTCTTTAGAAAGT
>CAYRAK010000170.1:0-2591 GCA_964422215.1 uncultured Clostridia bacterium
CTGTCACAATTTCAGCTGGTATTCGTTTGACAAGGATTTTTCTCTGTATAAAATAAACTTTAATCAATTTTGCAGGATAGAAAAGATGCTTGTCTCTTTTAGAGAACTTAAAAAGATGGTAAATTTTCCTTACAGTCCCCAAGAAATTGCAAACATATTAACCAATTTAGGTCTCGAAGTAAGGAAGGTGGATACTTTTGGTAAGTTAAAGAATGTGGTAGTGGGTAGAATTTTAAGCATAAGGAATCATCCCAATGCAGACAGATTAAAAATTGTCGAAGTGAATGTGGGAAAGAGAAAAATCTCTGTTGTTTGTGGTGCACCTAATGTTGAGGAGGGACGATGTGTAGCAGTGGCCTTAGAAGGGGCTGAACTTCCAGGGGGAGTTATGGTGAAAAAGGTTAGAATACGAGGTGTAGACTCACCGGGAATGATTTGTTCTGAGCGTGAATTAGGATTAGGAGAGGACCACTCTGGTATCATGATACTTCCAGATAATCTCTCTCCCGGAGATGATTTTTCTCAGGCTTTAGAGCTTGAAGATACTATTTTCGATTTAGAGATTCCTTCTAATCGGGGAGATTGTCTGTCAATTTTAGGGATAGCAAGAGAAATTGCCGCTTTACTTGGAGAAAAAATTTATTTTCCTTCAACTGAAATTAATAAAGATTGTATGATAAAAGCTGATAGCTTACCCAAGGTTCAAATAAATACTCCTAACTGTCTGTATTACACAGCCAGAATAATAAAGGGTGTAAAGGTGGATACATCACCTTTCTGGTTGCGAAGGAAAATCATCATCTCAGGAGGCAAGCCCATAAATAATATTGTAGATGTGACAAACTATGTTATGTGGGAGATGGGACAACCCTTACATTCCTTTGACCTTGAAACAATTAAAGATCAAAAAATAGTCGTAAGACAGGCAAAAATCGAGGAAAATCTTGTAACTTTGGATGGAAAATTCAGACAGCTTAATCCGGAGATGATGGTTATAGCTGACTCTGAGGACCCCATTGCTCTTGCGGGGATAATGGGAGGAGAGAAAACCGAAGTAAAATCTTCCACTTGTAACATTTTACTTGAAGCTGCTTATTTTGATCCTGTTTCTATAAGAAAGACTTCTCGAAGAATAGGCTTGATTACAGAAGCATCCTCCAGATTTGAGAAAGGAATAGACCCTGAAATGGTGAAAAAAGCTTTGGATAGAGCTGCACTGCTTATTCAAAAAGTGGCAGGAGGTAGAATAGTGGATACGGTTGTAGAAGCAGGGGAAGTACCCAAGAAAAGAAAGAAAATATATTTTCGTCCTTTAAGAGTCAATCGAATATCAGGAAGCAGAATTGCCTCTTCTACTATTGAAAAGATTTTAAAGAATTTAGGATTTCAAGTTAAAAGAGGAAAAAATAAAAAATGGATTGTAGAGGTTCCAAGTTTTCGTCATGATATAGAGAGGGAAATTGACCTTGTAGAAGAAGTTTGCAGGTTTTATGGTTATGATAAAGTGAAAACAACACTTCCTTCCCTGGGTTCTTGGGAGGAGAAAGAAGATAAGAAAGAAAAGATAAAGAATGTATTAAGAGCCATTTTAAAGGGTTGTGGATTTTATGAAGTTATAACCAATAGCCTGGTGGGAGAGGAGCTTCTTCGAATAAGTGGTTGTTTTAAAGAAGAACAAGTGTATATTCGTAATCCTCTATCGTTGGAACAAAAGATTCTTAGGCCTTATCTTTTCCCCCAGCTTTTGGACGTGGCATCTTTTAACTACAATCAAGAGATTAAAAATTTACGAATTATGGAGATAGGAAAGGTATTTAAGAAAAAAAAGGATGCATTTGAAGAAAAGATGGCATTAGCTGGAGTTGTAGTGGAGAAAGGTTTTGATTTTTTCTCTCTAAAGGGAATAGTTGAGGCCATATTAGAGGAAATACAAATTGACAATGTAGCATTTACTTTTCACTCTCTTCCCTACTTTCTCTCTCAAGAATCGGCTTTTTTAGAAAAGAATGAGATGAAATTAGGTTACCTGGGAAGGCTTAATCCTCAACTTTGCGAAGAGTTTAAACTTCCTTGTGAGACATACTTTTTCGAGCTAGACCTGGACCTTATTTTATCCTTTTATGAAGGAAAACGATACTATCAACCTCTGCCTAAATTTCCTCCAGTGAGGAGGGATATATCTGTTGTAATTAAAGAGAATGTCACTGCTGCACAAGTAAAAGATGTCGTTTTTAAAAAAGGAAAGTATATTGAGGAGATCAGATTTTTTGATGTATATCGAGGAGCAAATATTCCTTCCGGACATAAAAGTCTTTCATTCTCTATAATTTTTCGTCATCCTCACAAAACTCTTACTGACGATGAGGTAAATAAGATACAAAGCATAATTATCAAATCTTTAAAAGAAAAATTAGGTGCCTCTCTTCGGGAAAAATAAAATTACTTCGGATCCAAATTAAAATACCAAGAATTATTTTAACCCTAAGGTTTTAGACCTCTTGACAACTCTTAACAAGAAGATATAATAAACAGTGCTTAAAAATGATCTTTGAAAACAAGGTAGGATAAGGCAGCCTTAAATAAGGATCTAA
>CAYRAK010000171.1:0-2579 GCA_964422215.1 uncultured Clostridia bacterium
AAAAACTACAATGAAACGGAAAAGTACTAAATCAATAGAACAAAATATCAGTGCGGCAAGTATATGCGGACAGTCCACATATGAACGAGTTATATGGCATGGCGGGCCCGATTTGCAAGCATTTAAAAATAAAAGGAGGGAAATAATCATATGACCTATATTGCGTCATGGAGCGGCGGTAAGGATAGTTGTTTTGCCTGCTATCGGGCAATTCTCAGTGGGTATGATATTTCTTATCTCGTAAATTTCATCTCTAAAGAATATAAACGGGTAAGTTTTCATGGAACAGAAGCTAAATTAATTCAATTACAATCTGAGGCAATTCGTATCCCTCTATTGCAGAAGGAAACTACATGGGACGGATATGAAAATGAGTTCAAAGATGCAGTAAGAGGACTAATTCCTAATGGTGTGCAAGGCATGGTTTTTGGTGATGTATATTTACAAGAGCATAAAGATTGGACGGAGAGAGTTTGCAAAGAGTTAGGGATTGAGGCTATTGAGCCACTTTGGGGAAAAGACCCTGAAAAAATTCTAATCGAGTTTGTGGATGCTGGTTTTGAGGCAATAATAGTTAGCGCCAAATCTGATTTAATTGAAGAAAAATGGATTGGTCGGAAGGTGGATAGAAAATTTTTAAGATACTTAAAAAACAACAATATTGATCTTTGTGGAGAAAATGGAGAATACCACACCTTCGTGACCAATGGCCCACTATTCAAAAAGAAAATAGAGATTACTAAGAGCAAAACGATTACGAGAAACGGCTACTGGTTCTTAGATACCATCGAATATTCATTATACGACCTTGTGGAGTCCGCCACGCATCGTCGCATCAAGTCGTCTACTTAAAATGTAACCGAAAAGGTATTGGTTGGGTTGTTTAAAAGAGCTCTCTGAAAAATTAAGTCGGTCTTTCCTGCCATAAAGCGAGAGCTTCTCCAGGTTCCTTGTTGAACCTTGATACAAGATCTGGGGAATAGGTCTTATCTATATCTTTTTCTAATTAAGTTGTTTTTTAATTTATTTATATCTTCCGGAGTGGGTAGTGAAGGTTGAGCACCCATCTTGGTTACCGCACACGCTCCTGCCAGATTAGCAAATTCTACAGCCTGAGGAAGAGAATCCCCCTTACTTAAACTCAAACATAAAGCACCCATAAAGGCGTCCCCTGCAGCAGTAGTATCAACAGGCTTCACTTTGAAAGCAGGAAAATAAGACCTTCCCTTATTTGTCAAAAGATATGATCCTTCCTCTCCTAATTTTAAAATTACAGTTTCTACTCCCCAGCTGAGAAGTTTTTCTGCTTTTTTCTTTGCACATTCTACATCTTTTATTTCCTCCCCCACTAAAGCTTCAAGCTCTGTTTTATTGGGAGAAAGAATATCTGTGTTTTGTAGGAGAGATGAAGGGAGAGGTCTTGCTGGTCCTGTATCGAGAACAGTTTTTATCTTCAATTTTTTGGCTTCACTGAAAATAAAATCAATTGTCTCTATCGGGATCTCAAGCTGAGCAAGAACGATACTCACCTGAGGAAGAATCTCTTTAAGAGGGGCAGCTCTCTGTGGAGAGAACTTCATATTTGCTCCAGGATCAAGAACAATACTATTATCTCCATCTTTATTAATGATAATCACTGTGACTCCTGAATGTTCTTTCTTGTCTATGATCAGGTAATCTGTAATTACACCCTCCTTTTCTAATCCTTGTTTTAGTTTATGCCCCAGATAGTCATTACCTAAACATCCACCTAAAACTACCTTTCCTCCAAGACGGGCAATACAAACAGCTTGATTTGCACCCTTTCCTCCAGGAACTACAGAAAAATCAGAACCTATTAAAGTTTCTCCCGGTTTGGGAATTCTCTCCGCCTTAACCACAAAATCCATATTAATGCCACCGAGCACTAATATTAGTTTGTTACCTTTTAACATTTCACCACCTCCATCCCTTACCATGGAGGTAATTTACAGAAAATTTTGGACTTGACAAGTATTTTTAATTTAAATGACTTGTTAAAAGTAATGGACTTATCCTTTGAGAGAAGGATAAAAGAGGGGATAATCGGGATAAAACAGCCTTAGCTTACAATCGGGTTATTTGTTATGAGAAAGTTACCAAATACCAGGCTGAAAGAGTGTTTAATAGAGTATTTGATCATCTTGGATTTGGGGTGATTACTTAATTGTTGAAGGAGCTTATACTCATGCTAAAATGGCTCAAGATAATATTACAAGAGTTTTTGTAGAAAAGATAAGAGAGGGATACTTTTCTGCATCGGAGGCAATAAAGTTTGCCAGGAAGATTTTGAGAGATAACCCCTTGCAGGTTTTTAATATTGGCTCTCCCTGAGCTTTGCTTTAAAGATGTTGATCTGGTGACTAAGTTATGCTTTAAAACAGACTTAATATTTCATTGCTCCTTTCAGTCTTTTCTCCTTTTTATTCTCTGTAAGGGTACTCTGGTAGCATCCCTTGGCCCATTTGCTGCATGCTCTTGACAAAAAAGTGTTTATGGTAAAAACTTACACCAAGAGATTTCTTACAGGAAGGGTTGAAAAATGGACTATAGAAGAATAA
>CAYRAK010000172.1:0-2562 GCA_964422215.1 uncultured Clostridia bacterium
TGGGGCGTTGCACCTTCTCCAAAGGGACCTACAGGGAGATTCCAATTTATTGGTGGTTCTGCTCTAGCTATTCCTGCAGGAGCTAAACATCCTGATTTAGCTTACGAAGTGATCCGCTATACTCTGAGTAATCCCGAGATACAGTCTGTTGCTGGACGTATAGATTCTCGATATGTAGCTAGAAAGTCTTTTGCTCCATTTGCACTTACAAGAGAGATGTATGAGAAACTCCCTAATTTTCACTATGTTTTCTCTGAATTAGGAGCACAAGATGGTGTATTACCTTGGTATCATCCAGGATATATGGAGTTTGCTGATAAGTGGAGTAGATATCTTGATCCAGTATTTGTTACTGGTAAAGAGGATGCAAAAACTGCTTTAGAGAAGTTCCAAAAGGAGGCTCAGAAAATTCTAAATAAAGTACTCAAATAGATTATTCTAAAAAGGAGGGGGTCAGTTATTTTAACTGACCCCCTCCTTTTGTTTGAAGACTTTAATAGCGAACCTTTTAGAGAAAAGCAAGTAGGATGATGAAATTTTTCATTTATGTGAGTTTTGTAATGCATCAGAAAGAAGTGGTGGAATATAAGTTATTTTTTCTAACCAGAAAAACTTTATTGTCTTTTTATTATTGCAAAAATGGAAGTAAGTAAGAATAATATTCGTTTGGCTTTTTGATAGGGAATCAGTTGCTCAGACTCTTTTTAATGTTACGAGATTTTCAAGTTTTTGTAAGAAAAGTATAATTGAAAGAAGAAAGAAAATGGAATATAAAGAGAGAATGAAATGGTGGAATGAAGCAAGATTTGGGATGTTTATTCACTGGGGACTTTACTCTGTTTTAGGAAGAGATTGCTGGGTAATGCATCATGAACGTATTCCTAAAGAGGAGTATGCAGAGCTTGCAGATAAGTTTTGCCCACCAAAAGAGTTTACTCCAGAGCTTTGGGTAAAGCTTGCAAAAGAAGCAGGAATGAGATATATGGTTCTAACAACAAGGCATCATGATGGATTTTGCCTTTTTGATTCCAAGGTTTCTGATTTTACTTCTGTAAAAACGAAAGCTAAAAGAGACTTTGTTGCAGAATATGTAAATGCTTGTCGAAAGTTTGGAATGAAAATAGGGTTTTATTACTCTCTTTTAGATTGGAGGTTTCCTGCTTATTTTAAAGGGCCTGAAAAAGATCCAGAAGGTTTTGAGCAAATGGTTGAACAGGCACATTCTCAAGTAAAAGAACTTATGACAAATTATGGAAAAATTGATTATCTTTTCTACGATGGTGAATGGATACCGGGTGTTCCGTTTAACAGGGACCTTATAAATCAAGGGGAATCTCCAGAAATTGCAAAGCTTTGGCGTTCAAAAGAGCTCAACAGAATAGTAAGGGAACTTCAGCCCCACATTGTAATAAACAATAGATCCGGCCTTGCCGAAGATGTTGATACTCCTGAGAGATTTGCTATCCCTTCAGATAAAGATAGAGCTTGGGAATCTTGCATGACTATAGGAGATAACTGGGGATATGTTGATAGAGAACCTGCCATTAAATCAGTTGTTCAGTTGATTCAGTACCTTGTTATATGTGCAAGTGGAGGGGGAAATTTTCTTCTCAATATAGGACCAGATCCAGATGGTAGTATTAGGCCAGAATTTATTGCTATTCTGCAGGAGATTGGTAAATGGCTTGAGAAAAATGGTGAGTCTATTTATGGATCAGAGAGAGTCAATCGAGGATTTGCTTGTCACATGGCAGGGATGTGGTGGGCACCTTTAGGTTCTGTCACAGCTAAAGGGAATGTTGTCTATATTCATGTTTTTCACTGGCCTAAAGATGGCAGGATAACTATAACTGGGATAAAAAACGAAGTCTTGAAGGCAAAAATACTTGCAACCAAAAAGGAAGTTAAAGTTGAGAAGATGGGTGAGGGTAAGATATCTATTTCAGGACTTCTTAAAGAACCCCCTGATCCATATGATACTGTAATTGCACTAGAACTTGATGGGAAACCAGAGGTATTTGATTATAGAGAGATGTCTCTTTAACAGTATGGCTTGAAAATTTTTGAGAGAAGAAGTTATGTATGCAGTTAAATTGGTAGGAAATAGTCGTGTTGATGTAATTGATGTTCCAATCCCAAAAATAGAAGAAGATTGGGTATTGGTGAAAGTTAAGGCTTCGGCTATTTGTGGAAGTGATCTGTATTTATATTTTTCTCCTACAGGATGGAAATTTACTCCAGGACATGAAGTTGCAGGCGAAGTTGTAGAAGTAGGGAAAAAGGTTACCCGGATTAAACCCGGCGATAGGATAGCAATTCATAGTACCATTGGTTGTGGATACTGCAAATATTGTAGAAGAGGGGATTGGATATTTTTCCCCATATAAAAAATAAAAGGAGGATATATTATGTCATATAAACCATCTTGGGATTCACTTAGAACTCATATTATCCCTAAATGGTTTCAGAACGCCAAATTTGGGATATATACTCACTGGGGAATATACTCAGTTCCGGCATGTGATCCAAATGGTACATGGTACCCTTATAATATGTACCGTG
>CAYRAK010000173.1:0-2543 GCA_964422215.1 uncultured Clostridia bacterium
TGAGGAAAAAATTAATTAAAAAATTAACTTATCAGGGAAATTGGCAAACAAACCAGCACAAGTCATGCCAAGTAGGGAAGGTTTTCTGAAAACAGTTCTATATCAAGATAACATAAAAGAGAATAAAAGAGCTCCTTAGAGTCTTTTATGGAGAGGTTTTTATCTTTTCTTCAACTCGTCTGAGTACGAATTCTCTACCTTCGAAGTAACTTGCCTTCCTTATCTCAACTCCTTTGTGTCCGGCACATATTACCTCATCTTTGCTATCAAACAATCCATTTCCATTATCTTTGTATAAAAGTAATGTATGATAGGTTGGAGAAGTAGTTAAAATCAAATCCCCTATATGCAAACTTTCTGAAGAGGAACCTATTTTTATTCTCATCACTTCTCCTTTCTCGTTTAAGAATCTATCAGTGTAATCCCAGAGAAATTTTCCTTCTATGTTGTAAAGTTGAACCTTCAAAGGGAAAAAAGATAAAACAGCTATCCTTTGATCCTTAACATCTATATCGAGAATAGATTCGTCAAGTTTTATTTCTTTTAAAAGCTTTCCTTTAAAATTGTAGATTAAGATTTTTTTATCATCCACAGGTATGTAGAACAATTTTTTTTCTAAGGAAAAAAATCCCACAGGACTCCAATTTCTGGAGATTTTTTTATCAAGAGAAATTGAGTCTATCCTTTCTCCTTTTGAGTCAAATACATAAATTGTATCAGAGGCAAAAAGGTAAATTTTAATTTTCTGTTCAGAATTTTCTAAAAAACTGTTAACCTCTATACCGCTTGGATTAATCTCCACCATGCAGGAGTATTCCTCACCTTTAAGTTTTATGCTTTTTCTGATTTTTGGAATAAAAAGCTCTTTTATTTTTCCCTCCCCATCTATTATAGCTACTTTACGCTCCAAACCCTCCTGTAGTACTGAATAAATTTTTCCGTTATCTGCAACTTTGATATCTAAAAGTTCAAAAGAAGGATCTTTAATCTTAATTTCTTTTATGAGATTAAATCTTTTATCTCTTAGTTGGATCTTTTTCTCACCAAAAATATAAAATACCCCTTCCTTTCCCCAAGTAATGCCTCTTGGAGTCCAATTTTCAAAAAGGGTAATTTTT
This sequence comes from uncultured Clostridia bacterium, assembly GCA_964422215.1. GTDB lineage: Bacteria > Aerophobota > Aerophobia > Aerophobales > B3-G15 > CAYRAK01. Next base: position 1,119 of record CAYRAK010000173.1, read on the forward strand.
TTAAATGTTAAGGTTTTCCAATCCCCTATAGGATGAGTATATATTCCTTTAATTAAATCTTTAGCAGAGACGTATTTAAGCTTTTTATTTCCCATAGCTCTTAGGGCAGATATAACAAGTGAGGCACAATCGATGCCAACTGGATTGGAAAGATCTGCTTGATGAGAGGATGGAGTGTTTTTAGGAGTATCCCTATATTCTGCTCCCCAAAGCCAGGGAACTTTCCTTAACGCTTCAATATACCTTATGAGTTTATTGGGATGATTGGAAAGACGAGATATTCTATGAACAGTATCCTTTATCCCTTTATCATAATCCTTAGCAGATATACCGCTTGGGTGAGTAGGATCAGGCCTACCAGGGGAGGATACTACCTTTCCATTAAAGATAACCTCAGCTCTAAATCTAACTGTTCCAATCTCTTTCTCTGGTGTTATGCTCCAACCTTCCTCTGCGAGAGGATACTGCTCATACTCGATAATCTGCCACCCTCTCCATTTTCCTTCCTCACCTCCTTCTTCACTGAATACATTTGAGTACCATTTATATCCTCCGAAAGGACGGGAAGGAGCCATCCTGGGTATTATTTTGTACCATTTTATTTTTATCTTTCCCCACGAAAGCTCATTCCATCTTTCTAAAGACCCTTCTTTAATTGAGTAAATTTTTCCATTTATTTTTATTTTGTTGGGCAAGGAGGAGTTCTTGTAGCCAAGATACCATTTTTTCCCGGATTTTATTACAGCATAAAGTTTAATCTTATCTTCATATTTTACAATTTTCCCAGTATCATCAGGGATAGAATTTCCTACTTCAGAGACAATAACAATCTTATTAACCTGTGGTAGTTTTTGAGCGAAACAATTTAAAGAAAAAATTGTGAGAAAAAGTAATATAAAACAAAAACCTGCTTTATATTTCAAAGCTTTCCTCCTTGCAGAAAATTTTTCTTAAAAAAATATTTTAAATAAAATAATATAATATTCCTAAATTACAGCAAATATGAGGTTAACGCTTTTGTATTGTATAAATCTAGGAGGTTTTGGGTAGCCCTAATGATCTCTTTAACATGCAAGGCTACATTCGTACACTATCCGGAGTCTCCGATTTAATATAATTATGTAAACAAAGGTATTCCAACTTCAGGTGGGGGCAGATTGGTTGACTTTTTTCTTGTTTAAATTAAATTATTTAAAGACCCGAGCTGAGGCGAGTTGAGAAATGTTAGAAGTTAAAGAGCTTGAAAAAAGATTCGGAGGAATAAAAGCTGTAGATAAGTGTTCTCTTCAAGTGGAAAAAGGCTCTATTACGGGGCTTATTGGTCCTAACGGAGCAGGAAAAACCACAGTTTTCAATCTTATAAGTGGTCTTTATCAACCTGATGGAGGTGAGATTTGGTTTAATGGAGACAGAATTGATGGCCTA
>CAYRAK010000174.1:0-2540 GCA_964422215.1 uncultured Clostridia bacterium
ATATCATATAAATCCGTCTATAAGAACTATAATTGACATAGGGGGCATGGATGCAAAATTCATTGCTTTGAATGAGAAAGGAGAAGTTGTAGATTTTGGAATGAACTCAAGTTGTGCTTCAGGAACAGGTTCTTTCCTGGATCAACAGGCAAAAAGACTAAGACTCAAAATCGAAGGAGAATTTGCAAGAGAAGCGCTAAAGTCCACTAACCCTGCCCGCGTTGCTGGAAGATGCGCTGTATTTGCTAAATCTGATATGATTCACCTACAACAGAAAGGAACCCCACTTGAAGATATAACTATGGGCCTTTGTGAAGCCCTTGCAAGAAGTTACAGAAGCAACATTGCTAGAGGAAAAGAGTTTAAAGGACCAATTTCCTTCCAAGGAGGAGTTGCAGCAAATCAGGCAATGCTTGTAGCTTTTAAGAAAGTCCTTGAAAGGGATGACATATTTGTTCTTCCTCACTTTTTTTCTTTGGGTGCTCTGGGAGCTGCTATTTTGTTAAAAGAAAAAGAAGAGCATTATCATTTTGAACCTGCTAAAGTGGAAGTTAATATTGATATAAAAGAAGAAAAAAGAGGAAGATTGCCTAAACTTTCTCTAGACTTTGAGAATGAAAAACCTTGTTTTAAAGAAAACGAGAATTACATCTTTCCCAAAAACGGAGAAAAAGTAGATGCTTATCTTGGTATTGATGTTGGATCTGTGAGTACAAATGTTGCAGTGATAGATAAGGAGGGACGTCTTATCGCCAAATCTTATCTTCCTACTGCGGGCCGTCCTATTCGGGCAGTCCAAGAGGGACTAAAAGAGGTAAAGGAAAAAGTTGAAGGAAAGATAAGAATAAAAGGCGTAGGAACAACAGGCTCTGGAAGATACATGATTGGTGCCTTTGTGGGAGCAGATGTGATAAGAAATGAGATAACTGCTCAGGCCAAAGGAGCTCTTCATATCGATCCTACCGTTGATACCATATTTGAAATTGGTGGACAGGATTCAAAATATATAAGCTTAGATAAAGGAGTCATTGTTGACTTTACCATGAACAAAGCCTGCGCAGCAGGAACAGGTTCATTTTTAGAGGAACAAGCAGAAGATCTAGGAATAAACATAAAAAAAGAGTTTGAGGAAATTGCTTTTAAAAGCGATGCTCCGGTAAACTTAGGAGATAGGTGTACAGTTTTTATGGAATCTGCTCTTTTTGAGAGATTGCAAAGAGGAATTCCTATTCCAGATCTTGTTGCAGGACTTGCCTATTCTGTTGCCTATAATTACTTGAATAAAGTTGTAGAGAAAAGAAAGATAGGAAATAACATATTTTTTCAAGGGGGAACAGCTTGCAACAAGTCAGTTGTTGCTGCTTTTGAGAAAATACTTAGGAAAAAAATCATAGTACCACCCCACAATGAAGTTTTAGGAGCAATAGGTATAGCACTTGTTGCAAAAGAGGAAGTTAAAGGAAAGACAAAATTTAAAGGATTTAGATTGACCGATATTTCCTATAGGATAGAATCATTTGAATGCAAGGATTGTCCCAACAACTGTAAAGTGAATCGTGTCTTTATTGAGGGAGAAGAAAAACCTTTAACTTATGGTGATAGATGTGATAAATACAGCGGGAGAGAAGGAAAGAAGAAAAGAAAGGACATCCCAAATCTTTTTAAAGAGAGGGAGAAACTTCTTTTTACAAAATATGCTCATAAAAAAGGAAGTAAGAAAATTGGCATTGTAAGGGCACTTCATACCTTTGAACTATCCCCTCTGTGGGAGAGTTTTTTTACAGAGCTAGATTTTGAAGTGGTTTTGTCTTCAAGGACAAACAATAAAATCATTCACAAAGGTATAGAAGTTGTTACAGCAGAGATTTGTTTTCCCATGAAAGTTGCTCATGGTCATGTTTTAGACCTTGTAGAAAAGGGAGTGGACTATCTTTTTCTTCCCAGTATTATCGATTTTCCCAAAAAAGATGAAAGACTTAGAAGAACTTATAACTGTCCATGGTCACAGGGTCTTCCTTACTTTATAAATTCTGCTCTTCCCTTGGAAAAATACAAAATACATGTTCTCCAGCCGAAAATATCTTTAAGAGAAGGTCTAGATAAAGCTCTTTTTAAAATAGGAGAAGAACTTGGGATAAGAAGAAGAAAACTTAAAAAAGCAGTAGATGTTGCAAAGAAAGTACAGGAGGAGTTTTACAGAAAACTTCAAAAGAGAGGAGAAGAGGTCTTAAAAAATCTTAAAGGGAAAAGAGCTTTTGTGATAATCTCCCGTCCTTACAATGGATGTGACCCAGGGCTTAATATGGATATTGCAGAGAAGATGAGAGAACTTGGTATGCTCGCTATCCCTATGGATTTTTTACCTTTAGATCCCTCTTTAATTGCGGAAGACTATCCCAATATGTACTGGAATTATGGGCAAAGAATTTTAGCTGCTGCAAGATACATTAAAAAAACAGATAATCTTTTTCCTATCTATATTACAAACTTTGGCTGTGGACCCGACTCTTTTGTAAGCAAGTTCTTTGAAGAGGAGATGG
>CAYRAK010000175.1:0-2508 GCA_964422215.1 uncultured Clostridia bacterium
AAACTAAACCACAAAAATTAAAACATATCTTTGCCTATTCTACACTTATAGCTGCGATTTTTATGACTTTAAATGCGATACTTTCTGTTTAATTAGAAATAAACCGGTGGGAATTTTTCGTTATTTTATTAACTCAAAAAACTAAGATTTGCAGATTAGACCTATTTCTCTGTCTTTTTTGTTCAGTTTGTCAAGTCTTTCAAAAGCTCTTATGAGTTCTTCATTTTTCTAAAGGTATCTTTTAACTTGTTTATGGAGGTAATTTTTTGTCTTTATCTTGATTCTTCCTCTCGGACAATTCCTCTTGCAATTAAAACATCTTATACATTTACTCTAATCAATGTAATGCCTTACCTCCAATTATGTTTATTGCTTTTATAGGACAAAACTCGAGCATAAACTCCACATCCTATACTTGACTTTAACGTAATTTATGTTTTAAAATGAATTGAAGAAAGAATAAAGACTAGACTGAGAAGGAAGTTTTATATGTATCTAGGTGTTGATTATTATCCGGAGCACTGGGAAAAAGAGCGCTGGCAGATAGACGCTGAGCTTATGCAAAAGGCGGGAATTAACCTTGTAAGACTTGCCGAATTTGCTTGGAGTAAGCTGGAGCCAGAGGATGGTGTGTATGATTTTAGCTGGCTTGATGAAGTAATGGATATTCTTGATGCAAAGGGGATAAAGGTTATTCTTTGTACTCCTACTGCTGCTCCTCCTAGCTGGCTCATAAATAAACATCCTGATATACTTCCTGTTTTGCGCAACGGAAATCGTATGGCCTTTGGAGCAAGGAGGCACTACTGCATTACAAATAAAGTTTATTATTATTACTCAAAAAGGATTATAGGAAAACTGGCAGAACATTATAAAAACAGACCCCAGGTTATTGGCTGGCAGGTAGATAATGAATTTGGCAATCCAAAATGCTATTGTGAAAATTGTAGAAGAGAGTTTCAGCTATGGCTTAAATCAAAGTATAAAGCCTTGGAAAATTTAAATAAATCCTGGGGTAATGCCTTCTGGAGTCATGATTATACTTCTTGGGATGAAATACCCCTGCCTGTAGTGAAATACCACAATCCTGCTTTTGATCTTGATTTTAGAAGGTTTTTCTCAGATATGACTGTAAAATACAGCAATATGCAGATTAAGCTTTTAAAAAGTATAACTCCTGACAAATTTGTAACTCACAATTTCATGGGACTTTTCCCTCATCTTAACTACTATGATTTAGCAAAAGAGTATGATTTTGTCTCTTGGGACAATTATCCTCAGAGGTTAGAAAACAGGTTTTATTCCTCCCTGGCTCATGATGTTATGAGAGGACTCAAGAAGAAAAACTTCTGGGTAATGGAGCAACAGTGTAGCTACCTCACAAGAGAAGATATAACCCCAACTTTTTCCCCAGGACAAATGCGGCTCTGGACATACCACTGTTTTTCTCATGGAGCTGATGCAGTTTTATATTTTCGATGGAGAGCTTGTACTTTTGGAATAGAGCAATTCCACTCAGGTATTTTACAACATGATGGTACAGATAAATCCATAAGTTACAAAGAAGTTTCTCAGATAGCATCTGAGCTCCAAAAAATCTGGCCCCAGATTGAAGGTTCAAAAGTTGTATCTCCTGTAGCAATTATTTATGACTATGATAATGTGTGGGCAAATTACGCGTATAAAGAGGAACCCATGTATAGCTATCCAGATGAGATGCTTCGTTTTTATAAAGCTGTACGGAGAAAAGGAGTAAACGTTGATATTATAAGGCCTACAGATGATCTCAAAGGCTATCGTTTGGTTGTTGCTCCTCTAATGTATATAGTTACCGATAAAGTAGCAGATAATATAAGAAAGTATGTGCAGAAAGGGGGCATATTTGTTGCTGGATTCAGGTTTGGAATAAAAGATGAAAATAACAACATGATAAAAGAAGTGCTCCCTGGAAAGCTGAGAGATGTTTTTGGGATAAGTATATATACCTGGGATAATCTAAGGGAAAGAAAGGTTAAGGTAGAAGCGACCGATGGAGATGTATATGAAGCAGATACCTTTGCTGATCTTATAATAGTCAATAAAGCAAAGCCTCTGGCTAATTACAAAAGTAGCTGGTATGCCTCATATGCAGCAGCCACAGTTAACGACTTTGAAGAAGGACAAGCCTATTATATTGGATGTGGACTACCTCAGGAATTTTATAATAAACTGCTAGGAGAAATTTTAGAAGATGCCTCTCTTAAAGATATTCAAGTTCCAGAGGAAGTAGAGGTTAGTATAAGGGAAAAAGATGGGAAAAAATTTATATTTGTTATAAATTTTTCAGAGGCACCATCAAAGATTTCTCTTAAAAGGAGCTATAGGGAACTTATAAAAGGAGAAAAGATGGAAGGAAAGATAACTCTTGATCCCTTTGGAGTTATGGTATTGATAGAATACTAGAATTTTTCTAAAGGAGAAGAGCATGACTTCTAATTACCTAAATCCTGTATTATGGAAAAATGTAAA
>CAYRAK010000176.1:0-2489 GCA_964422215.1 uncultured Clostridia bacterium
GGAAGTCTTAAAACTATCACTGTAAAGTTTTAATTAATATATCAAGAAAAAATTAAAGAAAGAAGGTTAATAAAAAAAATTAGAGGAGGTTTGCTGAATTTTTTAAAAAAATATCCCCAAAAGAACCAAAAAACAGATTCTTGGAAGTTTTTTCCTTATTAACTTAATTTTCTTCTGTAAACTTTGCTTTAATGTTAGTTTTTTATTCCGTTTTAAAAAAAGTGTCCCAATTTCAGGTCTAGGGGCTTGACAACTTATAGAGAAGTCGTTGGTGCACCAAAAGTTTGTTTAACTTACAAGTTATAAAATCCTGTCATTGCTATTTTTGCTTTTTACTTCTTTTTTAATCTATCTCTTTTATCCCAGTCTTCCCACAAGTGTTCGTATATACTTTTATACAGATTGTAATATTCTCTGTAAATTAAGTGATTTTCCTTTTGAGGCTGGTAAATCCTAGAAAATCTCACTACTTTTTCTACAGCCTCCTTTACATCTGAATAAACTCCCACAGCTATTCCTGCAGTTAATGCTGCACCCAATGCACCAAGTTCTGTATTACAGGGAATTTTCAAAGGTACACCCAAGACATCGCATAAAATTTTACACCACAAAGAGCTTTTTGCACCTCCTCCACAAACCCTCACCTCTGATATCTCAACAGGAATATGGAAAAAACAATCCAGAATAGATAAAGCAACTCCCTCGTAGACTGCTCGCAAGAGGTGCCATCTTGTATGATGTAAGCTCATTCCAAAAAACTGAGCTTTTGCAGAGGGCTTTATAAAGGGAGCTCTTTCTCCTCCAGGGCTGATATATGGATGATAAATTAGCCCTTCTGAGCCAGGTGGGATAGAAGAGGCTTTTTTCTCCAAAAAAAGATAAAAATCTTCCTTTCTCTCTTTTTCAAAGAAATTTTCTGTAAACCAGTCAAGGTTCAAAGTTCCGGCAAGAGTCGCCATAGCTCTAATAAATTTGCTAGGGAAGGCATATACAAAATTCATCCCAGCATTGGGAGGGGAGAATATAGGTTTTAAAGATAGCACTCCATTAAAAGAGGTAGTTCCAAGAATTGTATAAGCCTCTTTCTCATTATAGATTCCAAGTCCTACTGATGTTGCCACAACATCAATCATACCACAAATAACGGGTATTCCCTTCTCCAAATTGCATTCCTTTGCTGCCTTTTCGGTTACTTTACCAATTATCTTGTCTGAGAGAAATATTTCAGGAAAAAAAGGCAGGGTGGAAGAAATATCAAAAAGATAAAAAAGTTCTTCTGAATAAGACATCTTATCAAGAGAAAAGGGAGCTTCAGAGGCATCAGAGGGATCAGTGCATATTTTACCGGTTAACCTGAATTTTATCCAATCTTTCGCAAAAAGAAAATATCTTGCCTTTTTCAAACTATAAGGCTCATTAATAATTAGCCATTTAAGAATAGATGCAGGAGATCCTGAAAAGACAGGATGTCCACTTATTTTAAAACTACTTTTTTCCAAACCTTTTCTTTTCCATTCACTGACGACATCACCTGCTCTTCCATCTATCCACAGTATGGAAGGCCTTACAGGCTTTTTGTCTTTATCAAGCAATCTACAGCCATCGCCCTGACCTGTTACACCTATGGCAACAATTGATGAGGGAGATATCTTCGCCTTTGCAACAGCCTCAACAATTGTTTGCTTAACACTTTCCCATACCTTCTCCATGTCCTGCTCAGCCCATCCAGGTCTGGGAGTTTCAATAGGAACATATCTTTTAGAAACTGCTATTTCTTTTCCTTCAATATCAAATACAACAGTTTTCACTACTGAAGTACCGGCATCTATCCCTAAAAGAAATTTTTCTCTCATTTCAGAGAGTTATTGTTACTTTTATAGTGTTTTCCAAGTGTTTTTCAGCTTTTCGATTGCCTTTTTCTTTTAAAAGCAAGTTATGAGTTACTATCTTATCCATCTTCACAAGGTCTTCGCTTAGATACTTTATTGCCAAGGAATAAGTGTAAGTTTCAAGACGTTCCCCTGTTATTAATCTTCCTTTCCTGCGAAGCATATTTACTGCCTGCCCAACAGCCTCTGGACTTCCATTTGTCTCAAGAACAACAACACATAGCACATATACTATATCTTTCCATATCGGAGATCTTCCTTACCATAAATAACAACTTCCCTCTTAATGCACCTTACAAACCATATTTATCTTATTTATCTTAAAAGTTCAACTTATATTTTTGTTTCAAATTTTCAAAATAGAAAAGATTATGGAAATCGATACTAATTGTAAAATAAAAAAGATAAAAGAGCAAGGAAAAAGTTATTATAGATGCAGAGTGGAAAAGGATGTGTTCTTCATGATATTCAAGCTACAGGAGGAAGGATATAGAGCCTTACATCAAGAAAATAATGCTGGGGTTGGACCCATTAATCTCTTACCAACTTTTTGAGATAGAGCCTGCACTGTAAGGTATCAGGGGTGGTAACGATCTCCTG
>CAYRAK010000177.1:0-2482 GCA_964422215.1 uncultured Clostridia bacterium
TGGCAACAAAGGGGCAAAGATTTAAAAGAAGAAGACCTGAGCATCCTGCACATATGAAAGAATGCCATACAGCTTTAACTGAAGGACGGACAAAAAGAGAAACAATGAGAGAGCCCACACCCACAAAAAGCATGGCAAGAGGTATATTCGTAATTAATGATCTTAAAAGAATAATTACAACTCCCACAACAAAAGAGGCAACAACACCCTGAAGAACTTTGGCAACAAAAGTTGATTTTTCTTTTTTAATTTTTTTACTGTAATATTTTGCCATGGGTCAACCTTACTAGTATATCTAGAATTCGGTTATCAAAATTCTAAATAAATATACTCTCCCAAAGCTTTATTAATAGCCTTACTTTTACTTTTTTCCCGGTAATTTTAATGACATCAGCTAAAAGCTCATTATCAATGTTCAATATAGTCCTCACTTTTCATCTCCTCATTATGCATAAAAATAGCATCTTTTTATTCGCCACAATTCAACATCAAATTAATAAAAGTCAAGCTCAGGGGACAAAGTTGCAAGTCCCATCAATAAAAATAGCAAAATCCCGTTAGGTATAATGTGAAGAGGAAAACTCACCGTTGCATGAACAAGAATAACAAGGACTCCCATGGTAAAACCCAGACGAGGGAAAAATAAGTTATGGTCTTTTTTCTCCTCTTTTAAATTTCTATATCTTCCCTTGAAAAAGGTAAAAAGTAAAAATAACCAACAGAAAAACCCAACCAGACCTGTCTCTGCAAGTATCTGAACATACTCATTGTGAGCTTCTCTTGCCCAAACTGCAAGATTAAGCTTATCGTGATTCGCAGGATTTTCAAAGTACTTTCCCTGATACCAGAGGTAATGATACTTATAAGTTCCAACTCCATGCCCAATAATTGGATGATCCTTTGCCATAAGCAAAGATATCTGCCAAATCATGAGTCTCTGCCTGACAGATACCTCCTGTCCTCTGGCAGCAGAAGCTGCTCTCTGTGCAACAGTTAAATGGGAAATATTTATGGGATTTTCTGTAGAGAATATCACGGTGATAACTGCAAGAATAAAAACAAGATAAAAAATTCTTTTGAAATATTTTTTAAAAAAATCTCTCCCAATAAAATAAAAAACTGTAAAGAGCATAGTCCAAAGTGCCACAAAAAGTCCAAGAAGTGCACCACGAGTAAATGTCATCATCATACCTGTATAGCTGAGGGGAATAACAAGGGCAAGGATATATTTTCTTACACCTTTCATAACAAGAAAGTAACCCATCATAACAGGTAAAACTCCCCCCACAAAACCGGCATACCTGTTAGGGTTGCCAAAGGTTGAAAATATGTTACCTCTCCCTCCCTGTCTTGCCCAAAATTTAAATTCAATATTGTAAAACTGACACACAGCATAAGTTGATGAGATAAAACATACAGCCAACAAAGCCCAGAAAATATGATTTCTCTGAGTATAGGTACGAATAAAATTAACGGTTAAAAATAGGATAAAAAAATAACTCAAAAAATCGGCAAGATCAAGAAGACTAAGATATAAAGAAATAGAGTGAAAAAGGGAGATAAAACAGGCTCCCATAAAAGCAAGAAGAGGATACCAGAGATCCGATTTTACTATATTAAATTTTTCATCCTCCACCACTTTAATAAGGTAGATGCCAAATAAAATGATGAGAATACTCTCAGCATAAGTTTCTTTTACTAAAAGAAAATTGTTTTTTGACCAGATTGAGAAAAGAAGAGGAGTTCCCACTGCGATCAGGATAATTCCTATCTCCATTATTCTGTTAATAAGAGGAAGATGCCTGGAAGGCGGTTTTTTTTCTTCGACTACTTTTTCTTTTAAAAGCTTCTTTTTTAGTTTTTTCTCTGAAGGACGATTTTCTCTGGTCATCTTTATACTCTCACCTTTATATCTTCTTTAACATTCATTATTTTAGTATTTTGTCAACCACTGAAGTTTTAAGGTTAGGGCCGTTTTATAACATCAAAAGATAATCTCTGTCCACACAGAGCCTCCGTAACTAAAATAATCTTCCCCTGCCTTCACCCTGTTTTTATAGTAAGTAAAATCAAGACCTAGTTTTATATTTAGATTTTCGGTCATCTTATAAGATACATTCATCTCCAGATTCCATTTTTCCTCATCCTGCTCCACAAGCTTTGATGGGTTCTCTTTATAGTTTCTCTCACGGGTAAGAGTTGATGAAAGAGCAATTTTATCCTTAAAATTTATTATATGCCCTAAAAGGGGTAATTTTATCGCCCAAGGAATATAGGTGGGCCAATCGACTTTTATTTTGTGAGTGGAAGAAAATTCTAAGCTCGAGGATGAAGCACCAAATGCTCTTTCTTTCGTAACATCAGATTTATAAGAGTAGGTGATAGAAAGATTCTTTGGCTTTTTAAAAGTTCCTCTCCACTGCAGGGAAGGCTGGAAAGCCTTTGTAGTAGAAATTTTTCTTTTTACCATATTTTCTCTGGA
>CAYRAK010000178.1:0-2451 GCA_964422215.1 uncultured Clostridia bacterium
CTTTTATCTTTCTAGCAGGAGTAGTTGCTGCTGCCCTTATCTTTGCCTTTGTCAATGGATTTCATGATGGGAGTAATGTTCTTGCCACAATGATCTCTTCTCGTTCCCTTTCCTCAAACCATGCCCTTATTTTGGGAACATCATCAGAGTTCTTAGGAGCAGTCGTTTACCTCATTTGACTTTTTAAAAATTTAACACATCGCGGAAGCTCCTCTTCTGGTGGACCTGGAACCTTGCATTCAAGAGCCATATATTTATCATAACCTATTTTTTCCAGAGCACAAAATCCTTTCGCAAAATCAGTATGCCCATATCCAGGAAGAAGACGATTGGAGTCGGCAAGGTGAACATGATAAATAAAATCCTCTCCCTCTTTTATGGCATCTTCTATACTTTTTTCTTCAATACTCATATGGAAAAAATCAGCCATAATCTTTATTCCAGAATTTTTTACCTTTTTTACAATCCTTACTGCATCCTCTACAGTGTTTAAAAAATGAGTCTCGTATCGATTCAGAGGCTCAAGAAGACAAAGACAGCCTGCCTCTTGCGCCTTATCACCTATTATTTGAAGAAGTTCACATAGAAGGTTCTCCTCCAGCTCTTTTGCACTCTTCCAGGGAGAAAGATCAGGTATCTTGGGAGGACCAAAGATGGGAACTACAATAAGACCAACTGCTCCAAGATCTCCTCCTATGCTAAGAAGCTCTTTTATATCCTTAACAGCGGTGTCTCTTTCCTCTTTTTTTGCACTCAAAAGAGAACCTCTATAGCCTGCACAGATAGTACTAACAGTTACTTTACTCTTTAAAAGAGCCTTTTTAATCTCCTCCTTTCTCTCTGAAAGATTATGTCCCCACACTTCAATTCCTTCAAAGCCATATTTTTCAGCCTGTTTTAGTTTCTCTAAAAAACTTCCTTCCGAAAGAAGATTCTCTTGAATGGCCAGCTTCATTTTTCCTCCCCTTTGTATCGTACTGCAAGCTTGATCCACTTATTGGGTTGCTCGGTAAGAATTTTATATGCCTGAAGAATATCCTTGAAGTTAACGATGTGAAGAAATCCATCTATATTAAGAGCTTTTCTCTGAAAAAGTTGAATAACTGTCTTATAAATGCGATCTCTATCCCAGAGAGGATAATCCCTATAAGGTTCACTTTCCACCCGTGCCCCCGATACCATGATATGCCTGTTAAAGTGCCACTCTTCCCCCAGGTTAAGTCCTTTTGCCTCTCCGTGATAAAAGGATACAGGAACTATTGTTCCTCCATATCCTGTTCCTCTTATAGCATCCTGAAGCGCCCTGTAGGAGCCACTTGCTTCTATTGATACATCAACTCCTTTTTTCCCTGTAGCCTGTTTTATCTTAAGACCTGTATCTAAATCACTGGGATCAAGAGTAAGATCTGCTCCATACTTTTTAGCCAGATCTCGCCTATCAGATATAGGATCAATTGCAACAATAAAACTTGCACCAGAAAGACGTGCCATCTGTACAGCTAGCAATCCTATAGCGCCAAGACCAAATATTGCCACTCTATCCCCCAAACGAAGATGAGCCTCTCTCACTGACATTAAGGCAACAACTGCGGGATCAATACAGACAATCTCTTCATCTGTTAGACCTGAAGGAACAGGGTGTAATTTTTCCTCATCTACGGTGTGAGTCTCACGGATGGGTAAATACCCGTATACTCTATCTCCTACTTTAAATGAGCTAACCTTCTCTCCCACCTTCTCTACAGTTCCAACGGTAATATTGCCCAAGTACATGGGAAAAAGAGAGGTCTCATTTTCTCCTGGAACAAAAAGTCCAAGCTCATCATCCCACTTTTTCTTTGAAAAAGGAGTTAAGCCTTTATAAAAAACAAGAGTGGTACCATGTTTTTCAGCTGAAAATTCGCTTCTAACACGAACCTCGTTAGGTTTAAGGGATCTTTCCTGGTATTCTCTTAAAATCACTTTTCCTGCAGAGGGTGCTATAAGTTCTTTGGGCATAAAATACTCCTTATAACATGGTTCATTCTTTTGTGGAAAGTTTCCAAAAGAGAAAAATAATCTTTCAACACTTTCTTTCTTGGAAAGCCTTCCTTACCCCCCAGGCTGATGAGCCTATTTACCTTTCTAATCTCACCACCTCCCGGCCCTTATTTTAGCCTATCCTTATCTCAAAGATCTATACTAATAATTTTTTGTTAAGTAAGTGTTACGTAAAAGCTAAAATTTCCGCTTTTTGTAAAAGTAATTAGTTCCGCTTTTTCCTTTGAGACGTATAATGGTAGAAAAACTTCTCAAAGGAGGAACGATGAAGCGGATAAAAAAAGAAAAAGAGTTTGTCTACTCTGAAAAGGTCATTCACCAAGGTAAAATTTTGGACCTACTTATCAAACAGATGCTAACTCAATCTCAGGCAGCTAAGGAAATGGGTCTTAAATCAACGAGACAGGTCAG
>CAYRAK010000179.1:0-2427 GCA_964422215.1 uncultured Clostridia bacterium
TCTTAGTCAAGGTTTAAAGGAAGTCCCTGGAATTGAGCCTCCTTATGTGGCTCCGGGATGTACACATGGATGTCATATGTATCCCTTAACTTATAAAAAGGAAGAAATTGAAGACTTAGATCGGGAGAAGTTTATTGCAGCTATGAGAGCTGAAGGAGTACCTCTCTTTCATTATGTTGGTCTTCCTATTCATCTTAGAACTCGTTTTCAAGAACATTACTACTATGGTAAGGGCTGTCCCTGGAAGTGTCCTTTTGCTAGAAGAGAGGTGATCTACAGGGAAGGTGACTGTCCAGTAGCTGAATACCGTTGTAAGGAGACGGAATTAAATTTGCCCGGTTCCCCTTTTGTAGAGCCTTGTCGGGAGCTTTTAGATCAAATAATTAGCGCTTTTAAGAAAGTGACACATCCAGATAATATTAGGGAGTTAAAGCGCGCTCAAATAGAACTTCCTGATAAAGAGATATATAAGAGATATAGAAGAGCATAAGAGAAACTAACAGAAAGGTAATGGATAGTTGTTAGTAAGGGTGGATATATTATAATTCTTTTGAAGAGTATTTTGGAATTACCATTATGGGATTTTGTGGGTTTTTTATAACTAATGAGCTTCAAACTGGATTTGATTAAACGGAAAAAAATATGGGCTAATCTTACACCGAAAGGTAAGTTCTCTAGATTTATCTCATAGGAAAGCTAGAGGAGAAGTGTGTGTTTGGTAAAATAGAGAAATTCTAGAATGAGTTTTTAAGGGATTTTAGAAAAACACCTCATAATTAAGGATATCAAAGTAAAAGGGCTTTATAAAAAGGTATTGAACCGGTAGAGGATAAGAAGAACAAAAAATAGCTCCTTCCGAGGCTTCGGGTTTTGAAAAATATCAGAAACACAACAGTTATTATTTGAGAATTTTAAGAAAATGCTCATCGGTGTTCCCAAAGAAATAAAAGAAGCAGAGTATAGAGTTGCCCTAACTCCTGCAGGGGTCAGAGCCTTATGTGAAAGGGGGCACAAAGTTTTTGTAGAAAAGGGAGCAGGGGAAGGAAGTGGCTTTTCTGATGTAGAGTTTCAAAAAGCTGGAGCTGAGATTATTGAGGATAGGAGGAAAATTTTTGATAATGCAGAGCTTATTCTTAAGGTGAAAGAACCACTTCCCGAGGAGTACAATTTATTTCACGAAGGACAGATTCTCTTTACTTACCTTCACCTTGCAGCGAATAAAACTTTAACCGAGGTTCTTTTAAAATCAAAGATTGTAGGAATTGCTTATGAAACAGTGCAAAAAGATGACGGTTCTCTTCCTCTTCTTGCCCCTATGAGTGAAATTGCGGGAAGGGTAGCTCCTCTCGTTGGTTCTTTTTATCTTGCCAAGTACGTAGGTGGAATGGGGAAATTTGTAGGTGGGGTTCCAGGGGTTCCTCCGGCAAATGTTGTAATCCTTGGCGGGGGAATAGTTGGGACGAATGCTGCTAAAATAGCAGCAGGAATGGGAGCTCGAGTGACTGTTCTGGATGTAAATGTTCAAAGGATGCGCTATCTTGATGATATTATGCCCCCAAATGTTATAACTTTAATGTCCAATTCATACAACTTAGAGAAGATTTTACCTAATACGGATCTTTTAATTGGAGCTGTGCTTATTCCTGGAGCAAGGGCTCCCTGTGTTGTGACAAAAAAAATGTTGAAGCTTATGTCACCAGGCTCGGTAATAGTAGATGTAGCAGTTGACCAGGGAGGATGCATAGAAACAACCCATCCTACAAGTCAGGATAATCCAATATATGAGGTAGATGGTGTAATTCACTACTGCGTTGATAATATACCTAGTGCTTATCCTAAAACTTCTACATTAGCCTTAACTAACGTGACTCTTCCATATGTACTCAAAATAGCAGACAAAGGGTACAAAGGTGCATTAAGAGAAGACATTAGTCTTGCCAGAGGATTGAATTTAATAAACGGTAAACTTACCTGTAAAAAAGTTGCAGAAGCTCATAATCTATCCTATTCTCCCATTGAGGAAGTTTTATAATGCGATGATATTATCTTTGGATCGTTATATTTAAAACAATTCAAACTTTGTGTGAATCGAATTTTAATTTTGTTACTATTTCAATTTGAGGATTTCTCTTTTATCTATTTCTATCCTCGAAACAAAGTAGATAACCTTGACATCATAATACTAACCAAAGTGGACTGAAGACGTTAAAAGGTTGTTACCACCCCTAACTGCCCAAAAAGTAAGATATTGCCCAAGATACTGCAAAAGCTGTTTTTTCTCTTTCTTTTTGGAAAAACTTTTCCAGATTGGGGATACCAGCTATTTTAACAAACCTTTTTATTACCTGTAAAGGGTCCCCCGGTAACAATCTACTGACATATTTACCAAATAAGCTTGACAAAAAATTTTTTTGTTTTTACTTTTAA
>CAYRAK010000180.1:0-2400 GCA_964422215.1 uncultured Clostridia bacterium
TCGATACACCTCAGAGGATATTCGGTTCACGGCGAAGGACGATGTGCTTTATGCCATCTGTTTAGGTTGGCCACAAGATGAGATAACTATCAAGTCTGCAGCAGAGAAACTTTATGCTTCTGAAATAAAGTCTATAAAGATGCTGGGCGTTGATGAAACACTCTCGTGGAAAATGACAAAAGAAGGTCTTAAGATTAAAACACCTTCCAGAAAACCTTGTGAGCACGCTTATGTATTTAAAATTGAAAGAAAGCATCCATTTTGATTTTTTATTAATCTTTTGGTAAACTTTCCAAAAATTCGAAAGGAGGATCGTAATGACAAGTCCTTATATGTACTCTCCACCCGGGTTTTTAGAGATACCGGAGATTGGGGATGTGGAGGTATTTGCAGAGAAAGATGAGATACATCTATTTCACCTTTGTCTTCCTAATCATGATATTATTGCCCATGCTGTCTCTAAGGATGGACTAATCTGGAAGGAACTTCCCGATGCTCTGCATACAGGTGATCCTGGCTCCTTTGATGATGATATGCTTTGGACAATGAGTGTTTTAAGATATAAAAATCTATATTATATGTTCTATACTGCTCTTTCTAAAGCTGAACAGGGTCAGATACAAAGAGTAGGTTTGGCAACTTCAAACGACCTTATTAATTGGAAAAAATATCCAAAAAATCCTATTGGGGAAGCTGATCCTCGCTGGTATGAAACTGAACCAAAACGGGGAATGGTTTCCTGGAGAGATCCTTATCCTTTTATTGAGAAGGACACTTTATACCTTCTTGTATGCGCAAGAAAAAAAGAAGGACCTTTATTTAAAAGAGGATGTGTTGGACTTATGAGTTTAAAAAATGAGACAAACTGGACTGTTGAGCCTCCTCTTTATGCACCGGATCACTATATGGACTGGGAGGTTCCTGTGCTTTTAAAACTTAAGGGACGATATTACCTTTTTGGATCAATTATTGAGACAAGGTGTTGTCACTATCGTGTTGCTGATAAATTTGAAGGTCCGTATGTAACTCCCTTAAATGATAAGATTCTTCCTCCTGGAAACTATGCCAATCGTGTATGTAAATGGAATGATAAATACCTAATGTTTCATTGGTTGGAGGTTAATCCAGACTGGAATGATAGAATATCTAGGTATCGTAAGCTTGCTCCTCCCAAGGAAATTGTAGTTGAAGAAGACGGTAGTTTAACTCTCGCTTCTTTTGAGGGATGGACAGATAAATGTAAAGAAAAGGTATCTTTGTTTACCCAGGAAAGTCTACTTTACAATAAAGGGTCTTCAGATAAAAAGTGGAAAGTTAAGGATGGGGAGATTGTATGTTGCTCTCCTCATAATATGAGTACAATCTTTTTAGGAGAGGAGGAAGAGAATTTTATCTTAGAGGGCACTTTAAAGGTTGAGGAAGGGATTGCTGCTGGAGTTCTCTTTCGAGCTCATTATGATACAGATGAGGCAATGATGCTTCGTCTCAGTTTAAGTGAACAGAAGATACAGCTTATAAGAATAACAAGGGAGACAGGAAGAATAAAGCCAGGTTATCCCTGGATCAATTGGAAAATTATCCAATCTGCAAGTGCCTCTTTTCAAAAGAAAAAGGAATATAAGATTCGCATAATAGCTTCTCATGAGTATATCGAGATATCTCTTAACGGGAAAGTTAAACTCTCAACGTTAAGTTGGGTCTTGAAAAAAGGGAAAATAGGTATGTTTGCAGAGTACGCAACCGCTTCTTTTAAAGATTTTACTCTGTACAGAATATAGATGGGGTTTTAATTAATAAGATTAATATTGGTCTTAACTAGATAATTTTAAGTTGAAAACTTTTGCAGGATTATCTCTGAAAATTTTTTGGGCAAACTCGAGCGCCTCTGAAAGGGAAAAATAATCTTCTTCCACCTTTTCTGCAAGAACCTTTGCTACATTGTCTCGAGCCATTTTGGCATGAGCATAGGCTCCCTCTACAATTAAATAATCACCCCCAAATCCAAATATTTTATTTGAAGGAAGAGTCTCTATCCATTCAGCAAGGGTTCTTCTTGCTGCATAAGGAGAAACTATATACATCCAGCAAAGGTCACCATAAACATTAGGAAAGTTTTTAACCAAAGCGGTAAGCTCCCCGGTATAGGGATAAGATGTGTGGAAAACATCGAATTTTGCTTGAGGATACTGAACAAAAAGATTCACAAGATGAGTAGGGTTGGAATTTGTGATAATATTGCCATTTCCTTCCTGAAGACCGGTATGAATCTGAATAGGAAGTTTTGCTTCTATAGCCCTTTGAATAACCTGATGCATAAGAAAATCCTGCAGGGGTTTTGCTTCTCTCCAGGAAATTCCCTCACCAAGATGATCAAACAGTTTGTTAAACACTCTCTCAGCT
>CAYRAK010000181.1:0-2376 GCA_964422215.1 uncultured Clostridia bacterium
TGACGCCGAAATTATAGAACCAAGGGAAACGTACTTGGTTATTCCAACTACTGCAATCATAGTTAAAAGAGCAAACACAAAAGGTAAAGGAGTAAGAACTAAAAAAACTCCAGCAGAAGTTGCAACTCCTTTACCTCCTCTAAACTTAAGAAAAAATGACCAGTTGTGTCCACATATACAAGCAAGCCCCGCTATAGATTTAGTTATCAGTGGAGTAGCTTGAGGACTAAAAATTTCTGCTATCAATATAGCAGCTACTCCTTTTCCAAAATCTATTAAAAAAGCTAGAAAAGCGGGACCCTTTCCTATTACTCTAAGTACATTAGTGGCACCGATATTTCCACTACCATATTTTCTTACATCAATACCTTTTAAACCTTTTCCTACAATGTATCCTCCCGGAATAGAACCAAGAACATATCCCAGCACAGCTAACAATAAAAAGGTTAACATTTAAAATCCTTGTCTTAACCTTTCTTTTATTTCTTTTTCAATGAAGTCTCCTATTACAACTTCTTCACTTTCCTGATTCGAGGAAAAAGCTATCTTCTTTTCCTCCTCTTTTTCTTTTTTCTTCTCCCTTTCTTTTAATTTTCTTACACTGAGTCTTATTCTTCTTTTTTCGGGATCAATTTCTATAATCTCAGCTGTTATATTTTCCCCAACAGAGGTTACTTTCTCGGGGCGATGAACATATTCACTGTCTAGTTCGGATACATGGATGAGACCATCTATTCCTGGGGCTAAGTTAACAAAAACACCAAAATTTGTTATCTCTTCCACCTTTCCTGTCACAACATCTCCAACTTTATGTTTTTCTAATAATTTTTCCCAGGGATCTGGTTGGAGTTGTTTTAAACCAAGACTCATTTTCTTTTCTTTAGCATTTATATCCAGTATTTTTACATTAACCTCCTGTCCAATGGATACAACCTCTCTAGGATGAGAGATTCGTTTATCCCATGAGAGATCAGATATGTGAATAAGTCCCTCAAGCCCTTTTTCAATCTCCACAAAAGCACCAAAATTAGTAAGATGAGTAACTTTTCCTTTAACCTGTGAACCTACCTGATATTTTTCATTAACCACACTCCACGGATCTGGTACTGTTTGTTTTAATCCGAGGGATACTTTCCCTCTGTCCTTATCTAGTTTCAATACCTTGACTTTAATCTCATCATTTACATTTACTACTTCTCTTGGGTCTTTTACCCATCCCCAAGATAAATTCTCTGGGTAAATTAAACCATCAATTCCTCCTAAATCCACGAATACTCCAAACTTAGTTATAGAGCTTACTCTACCTTTGACTATTTTCCCCTCTTCAAGACTCTCCAAAACTTGTTCTTTCCTTTTTTCTTTCTCTTCAAGTTCAAAAAATTTACGAGAAACCACTATATTTTTGGATTTTTTATCAAGTTCTATTACCATTACATCAAGAAATTTGCCTAAATAGTTTTTTAAATTTACATTTCTTTTTAAACTTACATGGGAGGCAGGGATAAAACAATTCAAACAACCTAAATTTGCAAGAAGTCCTCCTTTTACTATCTTTGTTACCTTTACTTTAACAGGTTTACTCTCCTCAAAAGCTTCGGCAAATTTAGCCCAATCCAATCTGAAATCAGCTTCTTTTTTGGACAGTATTACTCTTCCAGTTTCGCTTTTCCTCATTACGTATACATTCATCTTCTCACCTACCTGAGGTATTTTATCTGGAGAACCATATTCTCTCCATGGCATAAATCCTTCAGATTTCATTCCTACATCAAGAAGTACCCCTTCTCGAGTGGTTTGTACTACTTTTGCCTGGATTATATCCCCTTCCTTAATCCGCGCAATATTCTTATATTTTTGTACCAAATGTGCAAAAATTTCCTTCTCTTTTTCCTCTTTAGTATCATTCTTTTCTACTTCCGTTTTTTCCTTCTCTTTTATATCTTCTTCACTACTACTTTCTTTTTTCGGTTTATTATTTTCTCCTTCTGTAGCTACTTTAGTTAACTCATCGGAAGTCTGCTCAAGTATGTTCTCATCCTTTGATTTACTCACTTTTTATCCCCCCTCCTTTACAGGTTTTTTATTTAACATTTTACTTATTTTTCTTATTGTTTCCTCCGGAGTAGATGTGCCCCCGGTTATTCCAATACTGTTTAGTTTCTTTATTTCCTGATAATTAATATCCTCTTCCTTCTCTACAAAGTAGGTTTTAACTCCCATAAGTTGACAAACTTTTACCATTTGCTTTGTATTAGAACTGTTGCGTCCACCTACTATTATAATAGCCTCTACTTTTTTAGCTAGCTCTTTAAGATCTTCCCGTCTTTCCCTTACTACTTCACAGATAGTATTAAAAGTTCTAACCTCTAGTTTGTT
>CAYRAK010000182.1:0-2363 GCA_964422215.1 uncultured Clostridia bacterium
TGAATGCTGGTGTATTTTTTGAGAAAATGCTGAGCCAGAAGTGGGATATCTTCCTTACGTTCCCTCAGAGGAGGAACTTCAATGGATACAACATTTAACCTGTAATAAAGATCTTCCCGAAAAGTTCCCTCATTAATCATTTCCTCAAGGTTTTTATTTGTAGCGGCTAAAATGCGAACATCAACCTGAATTGGTTTTGTGCTTCCAAGACGAGTAAAGGTCCTCTCCTGTATTACCCTGAGTATTTTCGCCTGCATTCTTAAACTCATATCCGATATTTCATCGAGAAAAATGGTTCCCTTATTGGCTACTTCAAACATTCCCTCCTTCCTGTATCCCGCATCAGTAAAAGCACCTTTTTCATATCCAAAAAGTTCTGCCTCAAGAAGACTCTCAGGTAAAGCAGCACAGTTAACAGGAACAAAAAAAGTCTCCTTTCGAGGTGAACAATAGTGAATGGCTCTTGCAACAAGTTCTTTTCCTGTGCCACTTTCTCCTCTTATAAGAATAGTCGAGTTAGTGGGAGCTACCTTAGAAATAAATTGAAAAAGTTTTTGCATTTTTTTACTTTTTCCCACTATATTTGCAAACGTATATCTTTCCTCAAGTTGTTTTTGCATCTCCTTCACTTTCCTCTTAAGCTCAAGCATATGTAAAGTTCTTTTTAAGGCTAGTTTTAATTCATCGATCTCAAAAGGCTTTGAGAAAAAATCTTCCACACCAAATTCTACGGCTTCTGTAGGCGCTTTTTTAGTTCTGCTCCCGGTAATCACAATTATTCCTACATCAGGATAAGAACCCTTAAGATAAGAGAGAAAGCTAAGACCTTCCTCTGGAGTATCAG
Source organism: uncultured Clostridia bacterium (assembly GCA_964422215.1). Classification (GTDB taxonomy): domain Bacteria; phylum Aerophobota; class Aerophobia; order Aerophobales; family B3-G15; genus CAYRAK01. The sequence goes on from CAYRAK010000182.1 coordinate 845, forward strand.
GTTCAGGAGGAAGATGAAGATCAAGAAGCACTCCTTTTATAAAGGGTTCTTTTTTAATTATTTCTCTGGCATAAATTGCATCCTCTGCTTCTATGACCTCATATTCTTCTTTTAAGGCCCAACAAAGCTGTTTTCTTAAATTCTCGTCATCCTCAACTATCAAAATGGCTGGTTTCATAATAATCTCTTAAAAGTCGCTCCATTACTTTTCTCTCTGCTTCTTTCTGCTTTTCAAGAGCTCTTTGCATCTCTCTTCTCCTTATATATCCCATATCTATGAGTATTTTACCTATTTTTCTCTCATCTGAGGTTTGAACTTGCATAGCCTCTTCAAGCTGTTCCTCCGTGATAGCCCTCATATCCAAAAGATACTGACCCAATCTTTTTCTTATCATCGCTACACCTGAATTTTTTGAAAAAAGGGGAAGTCTTATTATAAATGAAGTTCCCTGCCCTACCCTGCTTTTTACCTCCATATCCCCTCCGTGTAAAGATATTATCTCTTTAGCAGAATAAAGTGCCAATCCCAGTCCCTTTTTCTTGGTGGTAACAAAGGGTCTGAAAAGATGATTTTCAATAAAGTCCTGACTCATTCCCATCCCTGTATCCTCTACTTTTACAAGAACACAGTAATTGGAATTATCCAAACTTGAACTCATTTTAATAGTACCTCCCCGGGGCATAGCTTCAAGAGCATTAACAATTATATTGCGAAAAACTTTTTTAACGGAAGATGCATCTAACATAAGAGATGGAATATCTTTAAAATCTTCTTTTAACGTAATGTTTTTTAACTTCCTTAATTTAAGCTCATCTATCACTTCTTTTAAAATATCATTTATGAGGCAGGGTTTAAGTTCTAAGGAGGTAGGATACCCTGCTATCTTCTCAGTGAGTGAGTGTATCTTATTTATACTGGCAGAAATAGTAGATAAAAAATCTTTCCGAAATTGAGGCTCGTGGTAATGTTTCTTTGCATTAGATAAAGACAATGAAAGACTAGTAATTGCTCCTCTTAGATCGTGAATTATTATCGAGGCTAACTTATTAAAGGAATCTACCTGTTTTGACTCCAGGATGATTTTGGTTAGAAAGAAGTTTTCCATAATTATATAGGCCTCCTCCAGAAAGGTAGATACTACCTGTAGATCATCAAAAACAAAACTTTTATCAGCAAAGGAAAGTACAACAACTCCTAGTAGACTATTTTTTCTTCCCAACGGATAGGCAACAGTATTGATTTTCTTCTCTTTAAAATTAACAGTACCTTTTACAACTTCTTTCCCATTAGTTAGAGCAACAACCTGACCAGAATCTGCTGCTTTTCTGGCAAGTTTAAAAAAAAGTTCAGTATCAACCTTCGAGCCTCTTTGAACTCTAAGAGAGGGGACTTTTCTATTACCAGGAAAGTTAAAAAAAGCTCCGTCTTGTGCACCAGAAACATGCATACTCATACGCAAAATCAGGCGAATTTTAGCATCTATATTCATATTAGACTGTAAAACTTTGGATGCTCTGT
>CAYRAK010000183.1:0-2360 GCA_964422215.1 uncultured Clostridia bacterium
TTATCAGATTCAGATAAAGTTTAGAGATGAGCTTCGACCAAGGGGTGGTGTAATTCGAGCAAGGGAGTTTTTGATGAAAGATGCTTACAGCTTCTGTGGAGATGAGAAACAGATGAGAGAAATTTATGAAAAGATGAGATGTGCCTATGAAAGGATTTTTTCCCGTTGTGGGCTGAACTACAAACTGGTAGAGGCAGAAAGCGGCCCTATAGGGGGAGATATTTCTCATGAATACGTAGCTTTATCTTCTACTGGTGAGGATAAAATAATTGAATGTGAAAAATGTGGATACTCCTCCAAGTTTGAAAAGGCACAAGCTCAACTGATAGAGGAAGATAGCGAAAAGATGGAAGCTTTAAGGGAAGTTGAAACCCCTGGGATAAAAAGTGTAACGGAAGTAAGCAGTTTTTTAAATTTACCACCAAAAAAGCTTTTAAAGACAATTATATATCAAACAGAAAAAGGTCTTTTAGGAGCTATTGTGAGAGGTGATCATCAGGTAAATGAGGAAAAATTAAAGAAAATAGCTGGAGTGAAGGAGCTCAATTTGGCCTCAGATAAGGTTATTCAAGAGAAAATAGGGGTTGAGACAGGTTTTGTAGGTCCAGTGGATATAGATGATTGGCTTTTAGTTGTAGATGAGACAGTGATGAAGGGAAGAAATTTTGTAGCCGGAGCCAATAAAAAAGATGCTCATTTTATCAATGTTAATCCTGGTCGAGACTTTTCTCCTCATCTTATCGGAGATATAAGATTTGTCGAACCCGGAGATAAATGTTTTGTTTGTGGTGCTCCTCTTAAGATAACAAGAGGTATAGAGGTTGGGCATCTTTTTCAACTGGGAGAGCGGTATTCCTCTGCTTTTGGAGCCTCTTTTTTAGATAAAGAAGGAAAGAAGCATCCCATTATTATGGGATGCTATGGAATTGGTGTTTCTCGTCTTCCTGCGGCAATAATTGAACAGCATAATGACAAAGATGGAATTATCTGGCCTATGGAGATTGCTCCTTTTAAGGTTGTGGTTATCCCGACTAATGAGAGGACTTTTAAGTTTTCGGAGAAAATTTATTTTGATCTTAAAAAGGTCCTCGGTGATGATGTATTGTGGGATGATAGGGATACCTCAGCTGGAGTAAAATTCAAAGATTCTGACCTTGTAGGTATCCCATTAAAAGTAATTGTCGGCAATGCTCTTTTAAAAGAGAGGAAAATAGAAATAAAAAAGCGTAAAAGTGGAGAAATAATAAAAATAGATGAAACTCAGCTTCTTGAGAAAGTTGAGGAGTTAATATAGTATGGGAAACAAAGAACTTACTTCATTATTAGAGTCTATAGGGCGAGAGAGAGGTCTTCCACAGAGTGTTCTACTGGAGGGAATTAGAGAAGCTTTTTATTTTGCCTTTAAAAAAAGATATTCTCAGCCTCCAGAGGGATTGAGGGTGGAACTTGATGAAGATAAGGAAGAACTTAGGGTATTAGTAAAGAAGGTTATAACTGAAGAGGTTAAAAATCCTGCCAGAGAGATTTCTTTGGAAGAGGCGAAGAAAATAAATTCTGAGGCTAAGGTGGGAGATGAGATTGAAGTTGAACTCAATCCTGTTGACTTTACCAGAATAGCTGCTAGCACCGGTAAATATGTGATGATGCAACAAATCGTGGAAAAAGAAAAGGACAAGTTGTATGAAGAATTTAAAAATAAAGAGGGGAAACTTATAAGTGGAACTGTTCGTTATCAAGGAAATAAATTTATTTTGGTTGATCTTGGCAAGGTGGAAGGTATTCTTCCAGAAAAAGAAAGTCTTCCTAAAAGAACACACAAACAGGGAGAAAGGCTTCTTGCTTATGTGCTACGAGTTACAAGGGAACCTAAAGGACCCCATATTGTTCTTTCTCAAACTCATCCCAACTTTCTAAGACGTTTATTTGAGATGGAGGTTCCAGAAATTGAAGAGGGGATAGTGAAGATAAGGTATATTAAAAGAGACCCTGGTCGAAGGGCTAAGGTAGTTGTGGAATCAAATGATGAAAAAATTGATCCAGTGGGAGCCTGTGTTGGTCTTCGAGGCTCAAGAATAAGAGCGATTTTAAGAGAGATAAGTCCCGAGAAGATAGATATTATTAAATACAGCAATGATCCTGCTGAATTTATAAAAAATGCTCTAAAGCCTGCAGAGGTACAGCAGGTTAAAATAAATCCAGAAAGAAAAGAAGCAAAGGTTATAGTCTCTGATGATCAGCTTTCACTTGCTATTGGGACTAATGGGGAAAATGTGAAACTAGCAGCAAAGCTTACCGGTTGGCAGATAGATATTCGTTCTGTAGGTCAGATAGAAAAAGAAACAGTTTTCTTGAAAGATTTA
>CAYRAK010000184.1:0-2330 GCA_964422215.1 uncultured Clostridia bacterium
AAAAGAAATCAGAGGTATTTCTCGAGGTGAGAAAAAAGTAAGAACCTGATGGGGGGCATAGCTCAGTTGGGAGAGCGCGTCCTTGGCGTGGACGAGGTCGGGGGTTCGAATCCCCCTGCCTCCACCAGTATTTACCCTTCCAACAGGGCTTTCCTATTTTTAATTTTTAAATGGGCCCTAAAATAAGGGTATAAAAATAAACCTGCCTAAGGTAAACTCTTAAATGATAATTTAAGGAGAGAAAAAATGGGCATGAGAAGTGATAAAATAAAAAAAGGTGTAGAGAGAACCCCGCATCGAGCTCTTCTCTATGCTACAGGGATAACATCAGAATCACTAAAAAAACCCTTTATTGGAATAGCCTCAAGTTTTAATGATATGGTTCCCGGACATATTAAAATTAGAGAACTTGAAAGATTTGTTGAAAGAGGAGTAGAATCAAAGGGAGGTTATCCTTTTGTATTCGGTATTCCCTCTCTGTGTGATGGGTTAGCTATGGGACATGAAGGAATGAGATATTCCTTGCCTATGCGAGAAATAATCGCTGACTCCATCGAGTCTGTTGCCATCGCCCATGGCTTTGATGGTCTTGTGCTTTTGACAGCCTGTGATAAGATAACCCCGGGTGTGCTTATGGCTGCAGCTCGTTTAAATATCCCTTCCATAGTGGTAACTGTCGGTCCCATGCTGTCAGGAAGGTACGATGGAGAAAGGCTTTCCTACGTAAGGGACTCCTTTGAGGCAGTAGGACAATATAAAAAGGGAGAAATTGACTATGAAAAACTCTGTTCTTTGGAACAAGAGGCTTGTCCTGGTCCTGGTTCTTGTCAGGGTCTTTATACTGCCAATACAATGAGTTGTTTAACAGAGGTTCTGGGGATGAGTTTGCCAGGGTCAGGATCAGCCCTTGCTGTCTCCAGCAAAAGAAAAAGAATAGCATATGAATCTGGAGCAAGGATTGTGGAACTTGTAAAAAGTAACATATGTCCTCGAGATATAATGACAAAAGATGCTTTCCAAAATGCAATTAAGGTAGATATGGCTCTTGGAGGTTCCACAAATACAGTGCTTCACCTTTTGGCAATTGCTCGGGAAGCAAAAGTTGATCTTTCACTGGCTGATTTTGACAGAATAGGAAAAAATGTACATCAACTTGTCAGTCTTAGACCAGGAGGAGAATATTTTATGGAAGACCTGGAGTGGGCTGGAGGTATTCCTGCACTTTTAAAAAATATGCAAGAAATTTTATCTAACTCTCTTACTGTTTCAGGTAAATCTCTTCTTGAAATAGCAAAGGAAGCAAAAGTCCACAATTCTGAGATAATAAGGCCCTGGAACAATCCTTATAGAGAAGAGGGAGGAATTGCTATTCTCTGGGGTTCTCTTGCGCCAGAAGGAGCAGTAGTAAAACAGTCAGCTGTAGCTGATGAAATGAAAAAATTTAAAGGAAAAGCACGTGTTTTTGATAAAGAAGAAGATGCTGTGGAGTCTCTTTTTAAAGGTGAGATAAGTGAAGGAGATGTAATTGTTATAAGATACGAAGGTCCACGAGGAGGACCAGGAATGAGAGAAATGCTCTCTCCCACAGCAACTGTTGCAGGAATGGGGCTTTCAAATTCTGTAGCTTTAATTACCGATGGACGTTTTTCGGGAGGAACAAGAGGCCCTTGTATCGGGCATATATGTCCAGAGGCGGCAGATGGGGGTCCTATTGCCTTAATTGAAGAAGGAGATATTATCTCAATTGATATCCCTGGAAGAAGAATTGATCTCGAAATTTCATCTTCAGAGTTGGAAAAGAGAAGAAAAAAGTGGAAACCTTTATCTCCTAAAGTAAAAGAAGGGTACCTTACAAGATACGCTCGTCTAGTTAGGTCAGCATCAGAAGGAGCTACTTTAGAAACAAATTACCTTGAAAAATAAAAAATTAAGTTGAGCTATGAGAAAGAGAGGTGCAATATCTGTGAAAGATATGGTTCCTTCAAGTATTTTAAACATTACCCCTTATATTCCCGGAAAACCTATAGAAGAGGTAAAAAGAGAATTGGGAGTGGATAAAGTAATAAAACTTGCTTCAAATGAAAATCCTCTTGGACCATCTCCAAAAGCTATTCAGGCTATTAGAGATTATGCTCCTCAAGTTCACCTCTACCCTGATGGAGGAGCTTACTATCTGAAACAGGAACTTGCAAAGCATATTAAAGTTAGCCCAGAGAATATAATTGTTGGCAATGGCTCTGATGAGATTATCTCTATAATTACAAGAGTGTTTATTCAAAAAGGGGACCAAGCAATAATGGGTTATCCCTCTTTTCTTATGTATAGTATAG
>CAYRAK010000185.1:0-2245 GCA_964422215.1 uncultured Clostridia bacterium
AAAAAAAGAAAGACTCCCCTGGACTTTTGAACCTGATGAAGAGTGGCTGCCTGTAACCGAATTTCTGGAAAAACCTTTTTCTCCTGAGAAGTTATATGAAAAAATAAAGAATATACTGAAGTGAGGCAAGAATGCTGGAAAAAGAGAAAATTCTTGTGGTAGATGATGAACTGTCTATAAGCCAGGCATGTAAGAAGATTCTGACAAAAGAAGGATTTGACGTGGAGATTGCTTTTGATGGATCTAAAGCCAAAAAGCTTATAGAAAAAAAAGAATTTGGAGTTGTTATTGTAGATTTAAAACTGCCCGGGCTAAGCGGGGATGAACTTTTGCACTGGATTCGTGAATTTGACCAGGATATAGTGTGTATTGTAATCACGGGATATCCTTCCTACGATAGTGCTGTTACATCTGTAAAAGAAGGTGCTTACGATTATATCCCAAAGCCTTTTACAGCTGGCGAATTGAGAAGGATTGTCCGTAAGGCAGTGGATAGAAGGCTCCTTTTGAGGAAGATGCACCAGCTTCAAGAAGAAAGAGAAAAAAATCTCCAACTTCTTGCCCAAGAAAAAACAAAGCTTAAGGTTGTTATAAATTCTATGACCGATGCTGTGCTTGTTGTAAATAATAAAGGTGAGCTTGTGCTTTACAATCTGGCTGCAGAAAGAATACTTGGTATCAAAAAAGAAGAGCTTGAGAGACCTTTCAAAGAGGTAGTGAAAAATCAAACTATCAGAAAAATGGTAGAAGCTATCATGGATGGCAGAGGAGTATTTGCTCTTTCCAGAGAGACAAAAATTAATGGGAAAAGTTATCTTGTTAATATAGCACCGGTTAAAGAGGATGAGGAAATGCTTGGTCTTGTGGTTTCTTTGAGGGACATTACCGAAATTCGGAGGATCAGTGATATTAAATCTGCATTTTTAACCATGGTGGCTCATGAGGTTCGCTCACCTCTTGGTATAATTGAGGGTTATCTTGACTTAATGCTTAAAGGAGTTGTTGAGGATAAGAAAAAAATGGTGCAGATGCTTCAAAGAGCTAAAATAAAGGTTGAGACGTTAAGAGAGCTTACAGAGGACCTCCTCTCTCTTGCCAGAATGGAAGCAGAAAGGATAAAAAAGCGTCTTGTTCCTGTTAATCTGGCTGAAATTATAAGAGAAGTGGTTGATCTTTACCAGGAGAAAATAAAGGAGAGAAATATCAGATTGAAAATGAGTCTCCAAAACATCCCCCCTTTTCTGGCAGATAAAAATGATATGGTTTTACTGTTTACTAATTTGCTGGATAATGCTATAAAGTATAATGTTGATGGAGGAAAAATAGAGGTGGGTTTGAGAAAAGCGGGCTCAAAAATTGAACTGAGGGTTAAAGATACAGGTATAGGTATTCCTCAGGATAAGATTGAAAAGATATTTGAAGAATTTTACAGGGTGAAGGATGAAAAGACTCGCATGATTTCCGGGACGGGGCTTGGCCTATCTATAGTGTCAAAAATAGTGAACAGCTATCAGGGAAGGATAAAAGTTGAAAGCAGAGAGGGGGAAGGGAGCATTTTTTCAATTTACCTTTAGTCCTCCAGAACTCTTGAGAAGGTTTATTTTAATGTTATTTGCATCTTGTTGCAGGTTGTTGATACAGAAAGGATGAAAAGAGAAAAACACAACGAAAGAAAAAGAGCCAGGGGAGTAATAAGAAGAAACAACAAAAAAGGAGTATAGTATAGAAAGAGGAGAGGATATGAGTAAAGAAAAAGCTCCAGAAAATGCTGCAGTTAGGCTTTCTATCTGTCTCAGATATTTAAGAGAAATAAAGGACGATGAGAATATTTCCTCAAAACAACTTGCCCAACTTACTGGAATTTCAAGTGCAAGGATAAGAAAAGACCTTTCTTATTTTGGTCAATTTGGAACTCCTGGTAGAGGGTATATAGCTGGGAGATTGAGGAAACAGATTTCAAAAGCCCTTGGTCTTGACAGGCAGTGGAATATGGCACTTGTGGGTGTGGGAAAACTTGGGAGAGCTCTGCTTGATTATTTTACTTTTAAAAAAAGTGGTTTTCACATAAAAGCAGGATTTGATGTGGATGAGGAAAAGATAGGAAGGGAAATTTCAGGAGTTAAAATATACCATCCCTACCAGATGCCTAAGATAATAAGAGAAAAAAAAATTCATATAGGAATTGTTACTGTTCCTGCAGAGGCTGCTCAGGAGGCAGTGGATCTTCTTGTGATAAGTGGAATAA
>CAYRAK010000186.1:0-2235 GCA_964422215.1 uncultured Clostridia bacterium
CGATCTGTCCAAAAGAGCAACTGCTGGATAGATATGTCCTCCTGTTCCTCCAGCAACAATTAAAATCCTCATCTTTTATAACTTCTTTTACTCCAGGCATATACTACCGGGGTAGCTATAAAATCAGAGGAATATGTTCCAACAATGACACCAATGAGAAGAGTAAAGGTAAAGGCACGAAGAGGCTCCCCTCCCCATATAAAGAGTACAGCTACTACAAAAAGAGTGGTTAAGGAGGTGATAAGGGTCCTGGAGAGAGATTGATTTATACTCAAGTTAAGTATTTTCTTTAAAAGAGCCCTTCCTTTACGAAATGTTTTCATGTTTTCCCTTATTCTATCGTAGATAACGATAGTATCATTTAAAGAGTAACCCACGATTGTAAGAAGAGCTGCAATGACTGGTAAGGTGAGTTCAAAATTTCCAAGAGAAAGTGCTCCTATGCTAATAAAAATATCATGAATGAGGGCAACAACTGCTCCTATTGCAAAACGAAACTCGAATCTCCAGCCAATGTATACCAACATAGCTATGAGAGCAAAGAGAATAGCCGATATGGCACTCCGCTGAAGTTCCTTGCTCACCTTTGGTCCTATAAGATTTACACTTATAACCTTAAATGGATTTTCTTTACCTAACTTCTTTTCCACCGCCTTTTGTATTTTATCTGCCATATGTTGAGAATTAATACCTTGAATAACAGAAACAATAGTTTCTCTGTCTGCTTTGTTTAAATTAATTTTGTTGCTCTCCTCTTCCTTTAGTGTAAAAATACCTGTTAAATTTTCATATCCTATTTCTTCTATACCACGTATTTCCTTTAATTCCTCTAAGCTGGTAAATTTGCCTTTTTTTTCGCGATAATCCATTATCCTAGAGGCTATCTTCTCAGAAATTTTTTCAAGATGATATCTTACAAGAACTGTGTTTTCTCCTTTACTTCCATAACGCTGAATAATAGCACTTCCCAGTCCAATTTTAGAGAGAGCAGATCTTATATCACCTATACTTGGTGATTTCTCAAATTGGAGGTGAACCTCAATCCCACCTGTAAAATCAAGTCCCAATTTAGGTCCTCCCTTTATAACAAGAGAAGTTACACTAATGGCGATAAAAACTCCCGAGATTATAAAGGCTATTTTTCTCCAACGAATAAAATCTATGTTGGTCTCACCCAAAATCCGCATTTAGACCCTCCATTTTAAGATTACATTATTGTTTAATAGTATACCGAGCATCGAACAGGGGATTAAAAATTTATATACTTAACTTTTGTACTGGTCTTCCTTCCAAAATTAGGTTAAATATAGCTTTACTTACCATAACCGCTGTAAACATGCTGGCTAGTATTCCAATAGAAAGTGTAGTTGCAAACCCTTTCACAGGACCGCTTCCAAACTGAAAAAGTATAAGAGCAGTAATTAGAGTGGTAATGTTAGCATCTAAAATTGTTCTTAAGGCTCTATTGTAACCAGTATCTACTGCTGAACGAGGAGCTCTCTCTTTTTTGAGCTCTTCTTTAATTCGTTCAAAGATAATTACATTAGCATCTACACTCATCCCGATAGTAAGGATAATTCCTGCAATTCCAGGTAAAGTTAGAGTAGCATTTAATGCACTTAATGCACCAAGGAGAAAAAGAAGATTTAAAAATAAAACCCCAACCGCAATAAGCCCTGCTTTTTTGTAATAAACCACCATAAAGATGAGTACCGCGATAAATCCAATTATTCCAGAGATCAGACCTTTTCTGATAGAATCTCTTCCTAAAGAGGGACCAATAGTGGTATTTTGAATTATATTAAATGGTACAGGAAGAGCACCACTTTTTAAAACTATTCGTAGTTTATTGGCCTCTTCCATCGTAAAGTTCCCTTCAATAACTGCTTTTCCACCTGTAATGCGTGTTTTTATAACAGGGGCTGATTGGACAACCCCATCTAAAATTATAGCAAGTCTTTCTCCTACATGTCTTCCAGTAATTTGGGCAAATTTTTCAGCACCTTCAGGAGTGAATGTGAGAGCTACGTAGGGCTGTCCCCATTGTCCAATTTCCACTCTTGCATCTTTTATAGCCTTACCTGTTAGAAGAGCTTCCTTTTTTACCAAGTAAGGTTTTTTTTCTGAATCGTAGAGTATTTCATCGTCAGGAGGTATATTTCCTTTTCAAACTTCGCTTAAATTTCCTTTTTCGTCTACAAGTTTGAATTCGCAGAGAGCGATTTTTCCTATAAT
>CAYRAK010000187.1:0-2213 GCA_964422215.1 uncultured Clostridia bacterium
TGGTGTTTTTTTACTTTTAATAAGCGTTATTTTCATGGGGCTTTATTTAACATTTTTAGGTAAAGAATAAATACAATGAAGGTAAAGACACTATTAAGTTGGATTGGATTTGTCGGCATTTCTATTTTTGTACTGTTTCCTTTTTATTGGGGAATAAGAACTTCTTTAGCTCCGCGTTTTGACTCTAATTGGATACCTCAAAAAATTGTTTTGACACACTATATTTCTATTCTTTCCCAATCTCAATTTTTCCTTTATTTTAAAAATAGTTTGACTGTGACTTTAGGAACTATAGTGATTGTTTTACCCATCTCCTTACTGGGAGGATATGCTCTTGCAAGATTTCGTTTTCCAGGAGCAAAAAAACTTGGGAGTGCACTTTTAGTATTTCCAATGTTACCCATAATTGCCATCTTGGTACCATTAATGTGGTATATGAACAAATTAGGCTTGTATAACACGCTTTTTTCTTTAATTATAGTGAATAGTGTCGTTAATATGCCTTTTACAGTTTGGATGCTAAGAAACTTTATTTTAGGTTGCCCTGTAGAAATTGAGGAGTCCGCTCTGATAGATGGTTGTTCAAGAATAGGAGCTCTTTTAAGAGTTACGTTACCAATGATGCCTCCCGGACTGGTAGCTGCAATTGTTTTTACTTTTATTACTACTTGGAATAACTATTTATATGCTGCTGCTCTTACAGCTTCTCCCTCTCTCAAAGTTTTACCCATGGCTATCTTATCCTTTATAGGTACCTGGGGAACATATTGGGGAGGTTTAACTGCTATAGGTATTTTAGTTCTTATTCCTCCTTTAATACTCTTTTTATTTTTTCAAAAATGGTTTATAGCAGGTTTATTTGGTCAATGGCTAAAATAGTAGAGAATATGCGAGAGTTAAATTTAAAGATATTTGAGAAAAAGGTAAAAAATCAAGTTTTATTTCAACCTCGGATTGAATGGTGGTATCAGTGGAATAAAGTCCGGGGAACCCTTCCAAAAAGATACCAAAAAATGAGTTTAATAGAAGTTTTTGATTATTTGGGAGCATCTATTAGGTATTATGAGTATTATACCGGTCTACCACTTACTGTTGGAGTAAAATACAGTGAAAAGATAAAAATAAAGGAGAAGACAAAAGAGAAGGAAAGAGACATAGTTCCTGGTGTTATTTACCCTACCATAACTGGCTTACCATTTGATACAATAGAAGGGGAGAAAGAAGATGAAAAAAACATAATTATTAGTACCCCTAAGGGAGAGTTAATTCAAAAGGAGAAACGCTCCTCTGACGGAAACTGGAGAATTACAAAATTTCCTATCAAGAATGTGGAAGATATTCAGAAAGCAGAGTGGTTTTTTAAAAACACAAGTTTTGTTTTTATAAAAGAAAACTTTGAGCAGGGTAGTAAGTTTGTTGGTAATAGAGGCGAACCCCAATTCTTTTTTCCCCGAAGTCCTTATCAAAATCTTTCTTTATTTTGGATGGGTTCAGAAAGTTTAATATATGCTCTTGCTGATATTCCTGATAAAGTAGAAAGGCTAATGAAAGCAATTGATGAATCTTACGAGAGTCTCTGTGAGGGAATCATCTCTTATAAAAAAGTAAAAATAATAAACTTTGGAGAGAATATAGATGCCAATATAGTTTCTCCTTATTATTTTGAAAAATATTGCCTCCCTTTTTACGAGAAAAGATCAAAAAAACTGCAAAAAGCTGGCATATATACCCATATCCATATTGATGGAAGCTTTAAACCTTTACTTAAGTATCTTAAAGATCTGCCTTTTGATGGTCTGGAGGCTTTGACTCCTCTTCCTCAGGGAGATGTGAGTATAGAGGAAATAAAGGAAGCTATAGGAAATAAGATACTTCTAGATGGAATTCCAGCTATTATGTTTCTACCTGATTATCCTTTAGAGAAATTTAAAGATTTTGTAAAAAAGATAATAAAGTTGTTCTGTCCCAGGTTAATTTTAGGAGCATCTGATGAGGTACCACCATCTGCTGATATAGAGCGAGTAGCTTATATTTCTCGATACTGTCAAGATCTTAAAAACTGATAAAAATTTATCTAGAGCTCTTCTTACACGGTTTAATGCGTGTCCTTTACAAATTTCCTAGTAGTATAAAGTTTGTTTGATATCTCTCATTTTGGTTTCCTATAAGATAAGGTTTTTATAATCTGGTACAATTACTATATACTTTAAGTA
>CAYRAK010000188.1:0-2187 GCA_964422215.1 uncultured Clostridia bacterium
ATATACAGCCTTCTTCAAGAACCTGTTAAGTAGGAGGAGAGGATGACCAAAGAAGCTTTTTTGATTATCGATATGCTCAATGATTTTGTGAAGGAAGGCTCTCCTCTTGAGGTTCCTGACGCACGAAGAATCCTACCCCAAATAAAGAAAAAAATAAAGTGGGCAAGAGAAAATAATATTCCTATAATCTATATATGTGATTCTCACAGAACTTGCGATAAAGAGTTCAATTATTGGCCTCCTCACGCCTTAGAGGGAACAGAGGGAGCAAAAATAGTCGATGCAATTTCTCCATCCAAGGAAGACTTTATAGTCAAAAAAAGAAGATATTCTGCTTTTTTAGGCACAGAACTTGAACTTCTTTTAAGGGAACTTGAGGTAAGTACTCTTCATATTGCAGGAATTTTGACAAATATTTGTGTCCTATACACAGTTGCAGAAGCCGCAATGAGAGGGTATAAAGTTATTGTTTATTCAGATTGTGTAGCTTCTATATCTCCTGAAGAACACGAGTTTGCCCTAAACCAGATGAAAAATGTACTTAAGGTAGAAGTTAGATAATATATTAAAAATTAAAAAAATGAATAAAGAGGTAGAGTTGAAAATCCTTCAGATAGACAAAACTCTTCCAGCTCCTGCTTATATGAGCAGGGGAGCAGTAGGAATGGACCTTTACTCAGCAAAAACTTCTTACCTTGAACCAGGTAAAATAGAACTTTTTCCTACAGGAATAAAAGTAGCTGTTCCTAATGGATATGAACTTCAGATTAGACCGAGAAGTAGTCTGGCATTACAAGGAATAGGAATAGTCAACTCTCCAGGAACAATAGATAACGATTACAGAGGAGAAATAAAGGTTTGTCTTATAAATTTTGGCAAACAGCCATTTTTAATTAGAAGAGGAGACAGAATCGCCCAGGCTGTTCTTTCTCCTGTTGTTCGTCCAAAAATAAGATTTGTGGACTCTCTTGATCCAACTGCCAGAGGAGAAGGAGGCTTTGGGCATACGGGCAGATAATATTCAATTCAGGTTAATTTATCTTGATTATTTGCTAATTTTTACAAAAGATTTGTAAGTTTTTCTGTAAGGTTAAATTTTTAGAGGAGTTTATATGGATCCATTTAATTGGAAAAGACAAAAAGATTTAGGATGGGCCATTTTCTTTATTACCTTTGGTTTTCTCATATTAGCAAGTCTTCTTTTTTATCACCCTGCAAGGGCTCCTTTTTTTACTTTCCCTCCGGAAATCTCACCTAAAAACTACATTGGGAAAGTGGGTATATTTGTGGCAACTTATCTTTTTCTTGGACTTGGTATATCCGCGTTTTTCCTTCCGGTAGTTTTAATATGGATCGGAATAAAAAAAGCTAAAAAGGGTTTTATTGGAAATTTTCTTGCTCAGGGAATAAGTCTTATATTTTTCTTCATAGCTACAGCTAGCCTACTTTATATGTTAGGTGTAGATGTGAAATCTCCCTGGTATGGAGGTGGGTTAATTGGTTTTCTTTTTTCAAAAGCCTTTCTTTCACTTTTTGGAAAGGTGGGGAGCTTCATTTTAATAGGAGGGCTTTTACTTGTCTGTATATTCCTTAATCTTGATTTTTCTGTAATAAAAAAGAAAAGAGAGATAAGAAAGAAAATCTTTTCTCAGAAAAATCCAGCGATTGGAAAATCTGCTAGATTAAAATTAAACAAGGACTCCTCTTTTTTAAAGAAAGGCAAAGAAAACATCTCTTTCCCTTCCTCATCTCATTACAAACTTCCTCCTCTTGAACTTTTAAACCCTCCACCTCCTTCTTCTCGATCCTCCCCTAATGAGGTAATGGAAGCAGGCAGGAAACTGGAACAAACTCTCAGAGACTTCAAAGTAGAAGTTGAAATAAAAGAGATAAAGGAAGGACCGGTAATTACACGCTATGAGGTAAAACTTGCTCCTGGAATAAGAGTGAGTAAACTTACGAGTCTTTCCAACGATCTTGCTCTATCATTAGCTGTTCCTAATGTAAGGATAGAGGTCCCGGTAAGTGGCAAATCTTTGGTGGGTATCGAGGTTCCTAAAAAGAAGGTCAACTTTGTTTATCTAAGAGGACTTTTAGAGGAGGCAGAATTTAGAACAAAAAAAGAAAGGCTTTTTTTTCCTCTTGGAAAAGATATTACAGGCGGACCTGTATGGGTAAATCTTGAAA
>CAYRAK010000189.1:0-2174 GCA_964422215.1 uncultured Clostridia bacterium
CTCCCATCCCAATCTCAAAGGAAAATTGCTGATTTTCAGTTTCCGGTGGACAGGGAACAACAAAACCTTCAAAAATGCTCACCACATATTTAATAAAATCTGCTCCATAAATTATTCTTTCCTCTGATTTATCGTATAAGATAGGTTCTTCAAATATTGAGGTTTTTCCCTGTTTTACCTCTACTAAAAAAAGATAAAGAATATTGCCCGGTTTTATACCAGAGGTGAAGAAAACATTTGTTCTCAGCTTACCCTCAACCTTCTCCAACCCGCCTTTTATAAGCTCCCAGATTTCTTGCAGACTACCCCTTGGACATAAATCTTTTTTTTGTCTTTCCATCCCCAGCTTATCACAGATAATCTCACAGAGTCTCCTGGAATAACTCTCGTATTTTTCTGCTGATACATCCGATATTCTCCTGAGGAGGTTTCCTCTTATCTCCTCTGCCTTAACATAAGGGTACACCGATTTTACGAGAAGCTCTCTGTTTATCTGTGATAAAAGATAAAGTAGTGATTCCACATAACGGGAAAGAGTTCCTTTTAAACTGGCAAGGACAAGTTTGAACTCGTTTATCTTTTCTTTTTTTCCTTCAACTTCAACTTCTGTAAATTCTACTCCTCTTGTCTTCCAGAAACCCTCTGATGCCGTTGCTGTTGCCCTGTATGCAATCTGAACTTTCTCTCCAAGTAGTGGTTTTACCTCGCTTAAGGCATCCTTCATTGCCATAATCTTTGTGTAAAGGTTTTTCATCACATCCACATCACTGGCTGTTCCCATAAAAGCTGTATAAATGTTCACATCTTCCTTTTGCCCGAGGCGCCACACTCTTCCGATTCTCTGTTCAAGTTTAACTGGTGACCAAGGAGCCTCGTAGTTTATAAGGATACTTGCAACCTGCAGATTTAATCCTTCGGAAGCCACATCAGTTGCTATAAGAAGATTGCATTCTTCCCCTTCAAATCTTTCCTTTACATCCTGAAATTTATCCTTATCTTTTCCTGAAATAGTTTCAAAAAATTCCTGACCGTATTTTTCAGCAAGTTTTTCAAATCTTGACCTTAGATATTCCAGCGTATCTCTGTATTCTGTGAAAATTATTACCTTTTTCCCTTTTCTGATAAAGGTATCCACCAGCCTAACAACTGCATTTAATTTTGAATCGTCCTGTTTAATATTTTTTGCAAATTCAATAAGAGTTCTAATCTGTCTCTCATCAGATTTGCTTAAAACATTGGCGCAGCTTTTTACTATTTTTTCTACAACTTCATCAAGGTCCTCTTCTATATCCTCCACCTCCCCATAATCTATCCCCAGTATACCTTCTATCTCCTCTTCAAATAAAACTGCCTCTTTTTTGCGCACTCTTTCAGAAAGTCCCTGCAGTATATGGTTGAGTGTTTTGATAGCTGCATCAGGGCTTGAGCTTGCTCTTTTTCTCACCAGTGCTGCAAGAAGTGCCTCAGGCGATGGACCCTCTTCATCGTAGATTGAAGATATCTTGTCTCGCAAGAAATTTACCAGTTGACGAGAAAATTCCATCTCATCTTTTGTAGGTTGAACAGCCAGTGCATAAAAGTTACAATTTGTGAAAATTTTTTTCCCTTCAACCTCATTTACAAGTTCTTTTGTTCTCCTGTAAAGAATAGAGCTATGGGTTAACATGTAAAAATCTCTTCTGTCAAGCTCTTTACTTTTTATTTTCTCCTCAGGAAGAGAAGGATCAATAAAGTAAAGGCGATACAGATAGTCAAGAATATTTCCTCTGTGAGGCGTAGCTGACAAAAAAAGAAGATGTCTTTTTCTCCCCTTTTCGCCGCACACAAGTTCTCTGACAAGATGCCACCTCTGGGTGTTATAACCGACATTGTGCGCCTCATCAACAACGACTGCATCCCACTCTACTTTATTTATAATTTCCCTGTACTCCTGTCTTTTTGCAAAGTCTATTGAAACTACAAAATAGCAAGCTTTTAAATTTCCTCTTGCAAAGTTGCCAATATTTGCTCTTTTTATCTCCTCTATATCAAAATAGCTTACTCCCGCTCTTCTTAATTCATCTATCCACTGGTTTACCAAAATTTTTGGTGTTAAAATAAGAGCTTTTCTTATCTCTTCTCTTACTTCCAAATACCTTAGGATACTAGCCGCTTCTATTGTTTTTCCAAGCCCT
>CAYRAK010000190.1:0-2153 GCA_964422215.1 uncultured Clostridia bacterium
GTCTTTAAAATGGAATCTCACAATCACCCCTCAGCAATAGAACCTTTCCAAGGTGCAGCAACGGGAGTTGGAGGCATCATAAGGGATATTTTTACTATGGGAGCAAGACCTCTTGCTCTTATGGATTCTTTAAGATTCGGCTCTTTAACCAATCCTAAATCAAGATTTCTCTTGCGAGGGGTTGTGGGAGGAATAGCTTTTTATGGAAACTGTATCGGCATTCCAACGGTAGGAGGAGAGACATTCTTTGATGAATCTTACAAAGAAAATCCCCTGGTAAATGTTCTTTGTCTCGGGATAGTGGAAAAAAATAAGATTATCAAAGCTCGAGCAAAAGGAGAAGAAAATCTTATCTTCTATGTAGGGGCATCCACAGGGAGAGATGGACTTGGAGGCGCAAGCTTTGCCTCAAGAGAGCTTACCGAAGAGTCTCACGAGGACAGACCATCTGTTCAAATAGGTGATCCCTTTATGGAAAAACTCCTCCTTGAAGCAACTTTAGAGCTTGTGCAAAGTGGTGCAGTTGTAGGAATGCAGGATATGGGAGCAGCAGGACTTACCTCCTCCACTGTTGAAACGGCTTCCCGAGGAAAATCAGGAGCTGAAATTGATATATCCCTTGTTCCAAGAAGAGAGGAGGGAATGACTCCTTATGAGGTTATGCTTTCTGAATCCCAGGAGAGAATGCTTGTTATTGTGAAAAAAGGAAAGGAGGAGGAGGCGAAGCGAATCTTTGAAAAGTGGGATTTATATGCCGTTCCCATTGGTAAAGTCACTGGTGATGGAATTTTCCGAATAAAAGATAAAGAAAAGACAGTAGCAGAAATTCCTGTTAATGCACTAACAAAAGAGGCTCCTGTCTATAGAAGGGAGAGTAAAAAACCCAAATATCTTGATGAGGTAAAAAAGCTAGATGTATCTAACCTACCCCAGCCTGATAATCTAAATGAGATCTTGCAAGAACTTTTAACCTCTCCCAATATTTCAAGTAAAGCCTGGATTTTTGAACAATATGATCATATGGTAGGAACAAATACTATTCTTCTTCCAGGAGCAGATAGTGCTCTTATCCGAATAAAGGGAACAAAAAAAGCTTTAGCTGTAAGCTGTGATGGAAATGGACGTTATTGCTATCTTGACCCATATGAGGGAGGGAAAGCTGCTGTTGCAGAAGCTGCAAGAAATGTTGTCTGTGTTGGAGGAACTCCTCTTGCTATAACTAACTGCCTTAATTTTGGTACCCCTACCGATCCTGAGATTTTCTGGCAATTTGTAAAGTGTGTTGAGGGAATGGCTGACGCATGCCGCTATCTTGGAACTCCGGTTACTGGAGGAAATGTAAGTTTTTATAATGAAAACCCTAAAGGAGCAATAGATCCAACCCCTATCGTAGGAATGCTGGGACTTGTTGAAGATACAAGCTTTTTTGTCACTCCTTGGTTTAAAAGGAAAGGCGACCTTATTATTCTTTTAGGAGAGGGAGAAGAAGAGTTTGGAGGGAGTGAATATCTTTATTATATTCATCATTTAAAAAGAGGAAAACCTCCCCATCTTGATCTAACAAAGGAAAGAAATTTACAAAGGGCCTGTCTAAAAGCTATAAAGAAAAGACTCCTTTCTTCTGTCCATGATATATCTGATGGTGGTCTTGCTGTCTGCCTTGCTGAGAGCTGCTTTTTGAATGGAGAAAATTTTTTGGGAGCAAAAATAGAGCTAAAAAACAGAGAAGGAAAAAGGGACGATCTTCTTCTTTTCGGTGAGACACAATCTCGCATTATTGTATCCTGTTCACCGCAGAAATTTCCCACTTTAGAGAAAGTGGCCAGGGAATATAAGGTAAAAATAGAAGTTTTAGGAGAAGTTGGAGGGAAAAAACTCATTATTAAAAATGAAGGAAAAACTTTAATTTGCGAAGATGTGGAAAAACTTTATACTCTTTGGATGAATGCTCTTCCTTCCAAAGTAGGTTAGAAAATTTTTTATACCAATTTCAGGGGGCAGTTGACAGAAAATTATAAATATGTATTTTAATTTGTGAGTCAATTTTGAATTAACACGAACACTTGACAAAAAGAAAAAACAGTGGTAAATTAACATCCAAAATTTTGCGGTATGGAAAAATAAAAAATTTTTGTGAAAAATTGTGATTTCTT
>CAYRAK010000191.1:0-2063 GCA_964422215.1 uncultured Clostridia bacterium
TTTTCTCTTCTTGAGGAAGTTGAGCTTCTAAAAATGTATTAATTTCATCTAATGTAAAATCAGTGCTTTTTTTTATTCTTTCAATTTGTTTTTTTTTCGAACAGTGCACAACTATGATTCTATCCATAAAAAAATCCCAGCCTGCCTCAAAAATCAAAGCAGCTTCAATTACCGCAAGTTTAAAGTTTTCATTTGTTATAATTTTCCAAATTTCTTCTTCTATAACTGGATGTAAAATCTGGTTTAGTTCTTTCATTTTTTTTCTATCTAAACTAATCTCACGTCTTATTCTCTTTCGAGAGATTTTTCCCTTACTGTCTAAGATTTTATCTCCAAATATTTTCAGTAAGTTCCTTTTTACATCTTCCCTCTCTAACACTCTATGGCCAACCTTATCAGCCTCGATAATCCTTATACCCCATTTTTTAAAAAAATCTGCAACTGTGCTTTTACCACATCCCATATTACCTGTAAGTCCTATCAAGAACTTATCTTTCACCTGAACCATTTTCTCTATTTTTTTTCTAATCTCGCGTAAAGCTATCGCTCTGTGGCTTATCTTATTTTTCTCCTGGAGGGAAAGTTCAGCAAAAGTTTTATCTAAACCCTTGGGTTGAAAAACAGGATCATAACCAAAACCTTCTTTTCCTCGTGGTTCTTTTGTTATCTTCCCTGGGCAAATTCCTTCCACTATTAGCTCTTTTCCTTCAGGGGTTGCAAGAACCATTACACATCTAAAAAGAGCTTTTCTTTTTTCTTCAGGAACATCTTTTAAAAGAAGAAGAAGTTTTCGGTTATTGTCCTCATATGATACATTTTCTCCTGCAAAACGAGAAGAAAACACTCCCGGTGCTCCATCCAAAGCCTCAACTTCAATACCTGAATCATCAGCGAGAGAAAGTTTTCCCACCACCTTAGCCACAGTTCTTGCTTTAAGAAGGGCATTTTCTTTAAGAGTTTTCCCTTTCTCCTCTACGGTGGGAAAATGAGGAAAGTCTTTGAAAGTAAGTATTTTTAGGTCTAATCCTTTTAAAGCCTCTCTTATTTCTCTTATTTTATCCTCATTTCTGGTCGCTAAAACCAGTTCCATTGTCTTAACAGCTTCTTTTAAAACATTAAAGTTGCTTCTTTATCTCCTCTATTAATTGCTTGATCCCTTTTTGAGCAAGATTCAACAACCTGTCAAGTAACTCCCGGGTGAAAGAGAACCCCTCACCACTTACTTGAACTTCTACCAGTTTATTCTCAGCGGTCATAACTACATTCATATCAACACTAGCCTGGTAGTCTTCTTGAAAAGAAAGGTCAAGTAACACCTCCTCTCCAACAAGACCTGTTGAGACTGCTGCCAAAAAATCTTTAATTATAGATCCCTCAACCATTTTTTTTTCCTGAAGCCAATGGTCAACTTCAAGAAGAGAAATAAAAGAACCGGTTATAGCTGCACACCTTGTTCCTCCGTCTGCCTGGAGTACATCACAATCTATCCAAATGGTTTGTTCTGGAATTTTGCTTAAATCTACAACCGCCCTTAAGGCTCTTCCTATTAGTCTCTGGATTTCGTATGACCTTCCCTTTTTTTGCTCTATCTCCCGGGGAGATCTGTTGGGAGTAGCATAAGGTAACATTGAATATTCGGCAGTAAGCCATCCTTTGCCACTTCCTCTGAGAAAAGCAGGTACACCATCTTCCACCATAGCAACACATAAAACTTTCGTTTTGCCAACACTTATTAACGTTGATCCTTGAGCATATTCGCTAAAGCCCCTTTTAATAGAAATAGGACGAAGTTCATCATTTTCTCGGCCATCTAATCTCTTCATTATAAATTCACCCCTTTTAATTTTCCTTTCTCTGATCCTTATCTGTATTTTGAAAGAATTGTTTCTCCATCCACCTGCGAGTTTTACTTGCCATATCAAAAACTGCTCCTAAAATAATACCTAGAAAAATCAGAAATAATATCAATATTATAGGCCAGGCTATTATAAGAAGAATGGCTAAAAGAAGACCAATAATACCTCCTCCAATCTTACCTTTATTTTCTTTTATAAATTTTAACA
>CAYRAK010000192.1:0-2008 GCA_964422215.1 uncultured Clostridia bacterium
GAACAACTTTCCCAGACAACCCAAAGATTACCATTAAGATCCTTTGTAATGCTTGGTGCTGTATTCCACTCTTTCTCTCCTCGCAGAACCCCCTTTTTTTCCCACTTGTTGTTCCTAAAATGGTAAACACAAATATTACAAGTATCATCTTGAAATTCATTCCACGCTGCCCATAGTCCACCTTCACTGTCTGGTTCAATGGTTGGTGAAGAATTCCAATTTGAGCTCACAGGAGGGCTTGGTATATTAGACCACTTTCCCTCTTTTAGAAAACCAAAACAGGGTTTTGCATATCCTTGAGCCAAATTTGTCCAAGTAGCCCAGAGTCTGTCTACCCCTCTTTTAACAGACAAATCATAGTTATCTCCACTTTGGGCGATAATTATGATAGAATTGACATCATTGAGTTTTCTCAGTTGGATGGACCATTTATTATCAACAAATACTGAAGCAAATATCCACAGATCATTTTTTAAAGAACTTATTACTGGCTTGTATACGTTGCCATTAAATGACAACCTAATTTGAGGGACTTCATTTTTATCATCTTTGTTCTCTATACACCTTATACATACATTATCCTCATGCCCTGAAGAGCATTGCCACGCTACCCAAATTGAACCATTATCACATTTGGTAGCTGTTGGATACTGATGGTTAAATTCCCCTGTTGATAAAACCTGGGGAAAAGGAGCGAGAAAATGATCATTTAAATCGGTTCGTCGAGTATAGGTCATCGAAAACCTCCAATATAATGTTTGTTGCATATTATATGCAGAGTCGATTTTCGGTCTGTACTTAAAAACTTAGACAAGAAAAAATTTTCTTTACTTAGTGTAAAACTAAGTTTCTCCCATGCATGAATGACGTTAGTCCGCGACAATTAATTTAATAATACCTTTATATACAAGTTGACAGGTTTAGGTGTAAAATTCATTGTAATTTCTGTACGAGTAAGGCAAAAGCATGTGTAACTAACTATTTAAAGCTTCCAAAAATTACTTCTTTCAAGAAGTGTCGTTGGGTAAAGAAAAATATCATTAGAGGAGGTAACATATAAACAACTGATGCGGCTAACATGTGATGAAAATGTAGAAAGGGTTCTTCGGTAGCTGCAGATGCAGCTTGCCCCAGCATGCTTAAACCTTGACTAGCAGTGTAAAGATTCTCTGAATTAACATAAATGATGGGTCCTAAAAGATCCTGCCAAGTTGCCATAAAAATATATATTCCAGCAACGAGTAGCCCGGGCTTGGCTATCGGGAGAAAAATATGCCAATACAGCCTGAAGGAACCACAACCATCTATTTTTGCAGCATCATCCAATTCCTTTGGAATAGTTATAAAAAACTGTCTCATAAGGAAAATATAAAATCCTGAGATACCTAACACCCAGGGTACAATCAGCGGATAATAAGTATTAATCCACCCAAGTTTTCTAAACAGAAGAAATCGAGGCACCATTACTGTAACAGGGGGAAGCAGCATAGTACCTATACAAATACTGAAAAGAAAGTTTTTCCCAGGAAATCTTAACCTTGCGAAGCTAAAAGCCGCTAGCGAAGCGGTAAGTAATCCTCCTAATGTTGCTGATCCAGAATACAAACCGGAATTAAGAAAATACCGTGCGAAATTTAGGAGAGTTAAAGCCTCACTGTAGTTTTTCCATCTGGGTGGATGAGGGAGCCATCTTTGTTTGGAAATTTCCGCTAATGATTGCAAACTAGCCAATACAAGACGTGAAAGTGGTAGCAATATGGTAATGGCACCAATTGCCAAGATAAGGTAAGTAATGATGTCAAGGCTCAGTTTTTTATGGGATCTCATTTGGTATTCTCTCCTTTCAGAGCTATTTTTAATTTAGACACTTTTTGAAGATCTATTCATTACTTAATAATGAACCCACAATCGGGAACTTTTGAAAATAATCAAGGAGAGCCCCATAAGCAACACAAACAATACTGTCGCCATAGTTGCTGCATATCCGAATTCAAAACTATGAAATGCA
>CAYRAK010000193.1:0-2000 GCA_964422215.1 uncultured Clostridia bacterium
AGGTTTTGAAAGTAAAGAAAAAGGAGAAGGAATCAAGACAATTCTTTATCCTGTGTAGGGGAAAAGAGGAGATAGAATGGAGGAAGATAATGAGTTTAGACTTAGAAGTCAAGCTAATCTATGTGAGCTTAACAGATGGAAAAATAAAAATAGAAAATATGGATGAAGATATCCTTAAGAGCTATTTGTTGGGAAGTGGCCTTGCTGTAAAGATTTTATATGAGGAGTTTGACAACAGTTTAGAACCACTTCACCCTGATTCCCCTTTAGTAATTCTTACCGGCCTTCTCACAGGAACACCTGTTCCCTGTGCTTGTAAAACCTCCTTTTGTGCAAAATCCCCCCAGACCAGGATATGGAATGAGGCAACAGTGGGAGGCTATTTTGGGGCAGAGCTAAAATTTACAGGTTATGATGGACTTGTAATAACAGGGAAGAGCAAAGAACCTGTTTATCTTTGGATTACTGAGAAAAAAATTGAGATAAGAGAGGCAAAGCACTTATGGGGGAAAAATACCTTTGATACAACGCAAGCTTTGTTAAAAGAGACAGATCCAGAAGCAAAAGTTGCTTGCATAGGGCAGGCTGGAGAAAATCTATGTGGAATTGCTTCGGTTATGGTTGAAGGTTGGGAATCAAGAGCTGCTGCAAGAGGTGGTATTGGAGCGGTAATGGGTTCCAAGAATTTAAAGGCAATAGTAGTAAGAGGAACAAAACGTCCCAAAATAAGCGAAAAAGAAAAACTCCTATCTTCTGTTAGAAATACACTTTCCTTCCTTAGACAGACTACACAGGGACTGCATAAATTTGGTACAGCTGTTGGAATGGACTCTGTAGTGGAGGCTCAGGGAGATCTCCCCATTAAAAATTGGCTCCAAGGAAGCTGGAAAGAGGGAGCTAAAAAGACTACAGGTGAGACTCTTGTAGAAAGATTCTTAGAAAAACATTACGGATGCTTTGGTTGTCCTATACGCTGTGGAAAGATCATAAAAATTAAAGATAAAATAATGCATGGACCAGAATATGAATCCAACGCTGCATTAGGGTCTCTTTGTCTAAATGATGATCTTGAATTAATCTCTGAGGCAAATGAGCTTTGTAATAAATACGGCCTTGACACTATCTCAACAGGTTCTGCTGTTGCCTTTGCCATAGAATGTTTTGAGAAAGGGGTTATATCAACCTCAGACACAGAAGGTGTTGAGCTTAGATGGGGAGATGGTGAGGCTGTCATAAAACTTATCCACAAGATAGCGAAAAGAGAAGGTATCGGCGATATACTGGCAAATGGTGTGGTAAATGCAGCAAAGAGATTGGGCAAAAATAGCATAGAGTTTGCTGTTCATGTGAAAGGCTTAGAACTTCCCATGCATGATCCAAGAGCTTTTGTAAGTATGGCCTTGACCTACGCCACAGGAAACAGAGGTGCCTGTCACCTTGATTCCCTATCTTACACCTTTGAGGGAGGGATGCCAATTGAAGGTATACCTTACAATCATTCCCTTTCCCGCCATGATGTTGAAGGAAAAGTAGAGCTTATCATAATACTTCAAAATTATATGGCCTGCTTTAATGCTCTCGGTCTTTGTAAATTTCTCTTCTGTGGGAAAATAGGTCCATCCAAAATTGCTGAATGGACAAACCTTGTCACAGGATGGAATTTAACAGGAGATGAACTTTTGAAGATAGGGGAGAGGTTATTTAACTTGAAAAGAATGTACAATTACAAATTGGGAATAACAAGAAAGGATGATTTTCTCCCTCCTCGCCTTTTAACCTGGGATAGAAAAGAAGGGGGTGCAAAAGGAGTTTTGCCTCATCTTGGTAAGATGCTTGGCAGGTATTATGAACTTCGAGGATGGAGTGAAGAAGGAATTCCTAATGAGAGAAAGTTAGAGGAGGTTGGTTAAGTTAAGTTTTATTTAAAACGTCTCTTAAACTAAAGGCCTACTAAGGAGGTGAGAGATAAAAAAGGGCCGTGTCAAATCATAAGAAAGGAG
>CAYRAK010000194.1:0-1967 GCA_964422215.1 uncultured Clostridia bacterium
TACTAAAATGATGCTTAAGATTGCTCCTTGACAGCTATCGGGAGGAGATGAACCTTGCCTTACAATCCTGGGCGTCTTAAGGCAAGGGGATCCAGTGACGCAACCGGCCCGATTATAAAAAGCTTTATTTTTACACAAATTAAAGGGCCGGTTTTTTTATTAAAGGTAGGGAATTTATTCCCGAAATTAAGACACATATTCCCTAAATTGACTTGTTGTGTGAGAGAAAAAAATTTTGTTTATATCTTGAAAGAAAAAAGATTGTTGCTTCTTTTTATCCTCTGGCACATTTTTTGCTTTATAGATAAAAATAGCTTGTTGTTTTTAGCTTTTCCTGCTAAGATAAGTTAAATATAAATTTCGGAGGTAGAGTTTATGAAAAAAGTAAAGGCTATAGGAATTTTGGTTTTAATATGCATTCTTTTTACCGCCCTTGCATCTTTTTCCTTTGCTCAAGAAGAGGTAAATATTGAAAATTTAATCCAGCTATTTGTTGAAAATCCCTCAGCAGCAATAAATATGCTTCTTGATCTTGCAAAAACAAATCCTCAAGCAGTTGCTCTAGTTTTGGCAGGAGTTGCAGAAAGGGCACCTGAGCTTGAGGGTCAGATAAAACTTGCCTGTATCGCTTTAATTGATGTAGACCCTGCTGTAGCTGCCCTTTGTGTTGCCACCATAAAAGACAGGGTTCCTGAGCTTGGACAGAGGGTGGAGGATATAGTTGTAGCAGCAGGTCTTGAAGAAAGCTACTTAAGAGCAGCAAGTCCTGTCCGCCCATAATTCCAGAACTCCAGGAAAAGAGCTCTCATTTTTTTCATAAATTTTGAGTTTTCAAAATAGATTTTTGACCATCCAACATAGAATACAGAAGAACATGCAGGAGGTATATGAATGTCAAAGTGGCTTATGGTGCTGGGAGGACTTGTAAGCACAGTAGTAGGGATATATCTTATTGTTATTTTTGCCTCTCAAGTTTTACTTTTACTTGAGGGGGTAGTTGGTATTCTGGCAAGCCTTATAGGTGCCATTTTCCTCTTTATTGGTATAAGTGAGCTAAAAGAGTAAAAAATGGATAATGTAAAAGCAGTAATCTTAGCAGCAGGGGAAAGCACAAGAATGAAATCCGATCTTACAAAGCTTCTTCACAGGCTCGGTAAAAAAGCTCTTGTTGAATTTCCAGCAGGTGCCTGCAGGGAGTGCGGGATAAAAGATGTGATAGTTGTTGTTGGCTACCAGGCAGATAAGGTAATATCTGTTCTGGGAAATAGCTTCACCTACATCTATCAGGAAAAAAGGCTTGGAACAGGTGATGCTCTAAAGAAAGCTTTACCTTTGTTAAAAGATTTTAAAGGTGAGCTTCTTGTTCTTCCAGGAGATGCCCCTTTTGTAACAGCATCAGTGCTTAAAAACCTTATTGCCTGTCACAGAAAATCAAAACCTGCAGTAACTATTCTCACAGCTTCTATACCAGATCCTTCCCATTACGGAAGAATTATCAGGAATGGCTACAACAAGATAAAAAGGATTGTAGAGTACAAAAACGCCACCAAAAAGGAGCTTGGCATAAAAGAGGTAAATAGCGGAGTTTACTGTTTTGACACGCAGGCAGTAATATCGGTTATCCCCCAGCTTCAACCAAATCCTGTAACAGGTGAATATTACCTGACAGATGCTATATCTTTATTGAATGATAAAGGCTACAGGGTAGAAGCATTTTTCTCTAAAGACCCAACAATAGTGTTGGGTGTAAATACTCCAGAAGATTTTGAAACGGCAACTAATATAATGAGGTGCAAAAATAAATTTTTTAATAGATGAATAGTCGCCTTTTAAACTTTGAACCTCGAACGTTGAACTTAGAACGAAAAAGGAACATCGAACCTCGAACGTAGAACGTAATAACAAAGGCGCTTAAAATGAAAATATCTCCAAATGCAAGACTGCTTTGGTTAGCAGAGCAACCTGAA
>CAYRAK010000195.1:0-1885 GCA_964422215.1 uncultured Clostridia bacterium
TTAGATGATGTTTCTACCTTCTGGGCAGTCAGGGGTGGTAACAATCTCCTGACACCTTACATGAGCTTTAGTTTTAGAAAAAATTTTAGAGTCTCTTTAAAAAGTTTATCTTATTAATCTAAAATTGGTAAAAATAAATTTTAACACCAGTTTTCGGAAAATAATGAATACTTTGCTGTCTAATTGAGTGTCTATGCTAAATTCATACTGAACCTTTTAAAACAATATCTCCTACCCTACATCCTAAATCTCTTGCTACCACGGGACATTTTGCCTTAAGGAGAAAGAAAATAGGTTTTTGCACATCAGAAAGACTCTCGTAATTTCCCTGTCCTTTACTGATAATGAGTTCAGCTTTCTTGTAATGGTCTAAAAATTCATCTGAGCAGTCCTTTAATACGATTCCCGGGGCATCACATCCAGAAGATATAATCCTTGCCACTTCGTCCATACCACAGAAAAAAGCATCATCCAGGGTGGCATCATTTATAATTGGTTTGTCCCGCACAACGTAAGTGACTTTCTTTTTGAAGTTCTCAATTAAGAGCCGGTCAAAAACAATCTCTCCTGCATTATCCCCTATGTACAGGATTTGGTCAACTTCTTTTAAAATTTTTTTAAATCTGGCATAATCAAAGATAGCAAAATCCTGATGAAAAATTTTTTCAATTTCATCCTTTATGTTAATGGTACTTTTCACTCCAAGGTCAACAACATTTCCTGCTGTAGCTATCTTTATTGCAAGAAAAAGCGAATCTTTTGCTTTGACTATTTTTTTCTTCAGCTCCGGATAAAGCTTTAAAGCAATCTTGTTGTGTTGCTTTTTGATTTCCCTGTAAGGGTCAGTTGATCCTGTTAACTGACGAACAATTCTATGGATGATTCTGCCCATCTCTGGGGGAGTACTATTTAAGGAGAATTTGGGGATGACTTCTGCTATTTTCACCAATACCTTCTTCTGCGTCACCTCATTCTGGGTAACCATCCGAGCTGCCTCTAATCCCTGCCTGAAAAAACAGGGGATGCAATCAAGATATGTTTTCATCGTTAATATTTATTTTTTTCTTCCATTATATAGATGGAAATAATTTATGTCAATTTAGATTGCATTAAAAATTATCCTTTAATAAAAAATAATATATTATATTTATTACTGAGGAAAAAATGACCAGACAAAAGGTAGGAAAAATTGTTCTAATTTCTACAAAGAAGTATCTGTTCTGGCTTAGCATGGCTGAGATAGAAAAAATCACCTAGAGGAAAAAGTGGAAGACATCAAACCAGAAAAGTATCCCTGAAGCATTTTTTCTCCAAATATTTAACGATAAATAATTAGTAAATTAGTTTTTCATAGATATGTCATTGCTTTACAGTACAACATTTTCTTTGGATGTAATCGCAGAAAATCTATTTTTCTCCCATCACACGAGCATAGTATTTCCACTGCATCCAGATAACAACAAGTGATATAGCAAACAGCAAAACTGTGAGAGCTGAACCTTCACCAAATTTGGTAAGATGGAAGGCTTTTTTATAGATATACAGAACAATAACTTGTGTGGCATTTGCCGGACCACCTTCCGTAGTTACATATACAATGTCAAAAACACTCAATGCTCCCATAGAACCCATAATTACTAAAAAGAAAGTTGTAGGACGAATTAAGGGCCATGTTATATATCTCACCTCTTGCCACTTTGTAGAAACCCCATCAATCTTGGCTGCATCATAGTAATCTTCTGGAATAGAGGCTATACCAGCAATATAAAGAATCAGGAAAAAACCCAAATGCTTCCAATTCGCGATAAACCATATGCTGGGCATAGCAAGCATCGGGTCTTGAAGCCAGTAAAGGGGATTAAAACCCAGGAGAGAAAGAATATAA
>CAYRAK010000196.1:0-1881 GCA_964422215.1 uncultured Clostridia bacterium
AGTTGATGATGGATCAACTGATGGAACGGATAAGATGGTCTTTTCCTTAAAGCCTTCCTGTAAACTTGTATATATACGTCAGAAAAGAAAGGGACCTCATATTGCTCGTAATCAAGGAATAAAGAAGGCAAAAGGTGATATTGTCCTATTTGTTGACTCTGATATTCTAGCCCCCCCAAATTTTATTTTAGAACATGTAAAATTTCACAAAATATATGGAGAAAAAACCATTGTAAGTGGACCTACAGTAAGAACAGATAACCTTATGGATGATTTCTCGGATATTAAAAAAAGGATAAAAAAGAAAAAATTTGACCTTTCAGGTCCTTCTTTTATAACCTCCAATCTTTCAGTAAGAAGAGAACACCTTATAAAAATTGGTGGATTTGACGAGGATTTTCAAGGTTTAGGGTGGCATGATTGGGATCTGGGACTAAGACTTACAAAGCTTGGACTTTCTGCAAAGAGAAATCTTAATGCTATAGTGTATCATTATAAGAAAAAAAGAGAAATTGAAGATATTCCAGCTCTTGCTCAAAGAAGAATTGAAAGGGGAAAAAATGCTGTGCTTTATTACAAAAAACATCCTACCTTCAAAATTAAATTGGGGATAAGAGCCCATCATCTTCTAAAGGATAAGCTTTTATGGTGGCTTGATAGGCCTTTTGGAGAAAAACTTATACGCTGGGCCGAGGAAAATAATGAAAGATTTCTTCTTCGCCTTCTTATACAATGGAAACTGGATAAAGCTTATGCTAAGGGATTAAGAGAGGGTGAGAAAAAATATAAAGTGAAGCTTTGGCCATGGATGTAAGTGTAGTAATTGCGACTTATAACAGAAAATCTTTACTTAAAAAATGTCTTGAGTGCCTTTTTTATCAGGATTACCCAAAAGATAAATATGAGATAATTTTAGTTGATGATGGATCAACTGATGGAACGGATAAGATGGTCTTTTCCTTAAAGCCTCCTTGCAAAATGGTTTATTTCCAAAACCCAGAAAGACTGGGACAGAGCAAAGCACGAAACAAAGGAATCTCCAGGGCTGAAGGTAGAGTAATAATTTTTGTAGATAGTGACGTTTTTGCTCCCCCTTGGTTCATTAAAGAACATGCAAAATCGCATAAAAAAAGCTCTAAACTTATTGTTGACGGACCTGCTATAAATGTATCTGGAGCGCAAAACTTATCAAATCCCCCTTTTGATTCTTTGCAAGTTAAGATACTTGCTTTTTTTGATCTTTGGGGAGCACACTTTATTACTGCCAATACCTCCTGCCTAAGAGAAAATATAGTTTTTGCTGGAGGATTTGATGAAAATTTTGGTAAAGGATTTGGATGGCAAGACCGCGAGCTTGGTCTTCGCTTGGAGAAAATGGGACTTAAAAGAATAAAAAACAGAAAAGCCTATGTTCTTCATTATAGAGAGAAAAATAAAAACAAAATTGATCTTGAGGCTCTCTGGCAAAAACAAAAGGACAGAGGAGAAAACGCCATTCTCTACTATAAAAAGCATCCTACAAAAAAGGTAAAAAGAGAGGCTCGTTTTCGCTATCTTATATACTCTCATATCTTAGAAAACTTAGGCTTAGGTAAAAAAAATTTGACATCCGAGCACATGGCATCACTTTTACAGAAAGGAAATTTTTGCTACCATATTTTAAGAAAACCGTATCTTATCCATGCATATGCTGAAGGTTTAAGAGAGGGAATGAAAAAGCATAAAATGGAAAATTTATGATTGAGGTAAGCATCATTATACCTTCGTACAATCGGAAAAAAATACTGCAAAAGTGCCTGGAAGCTCTCTTTAATCAAACCTATCCCAAAGATAAATATGAGATAATTTTAGTTGATGATGGATCAACTGATGGAACGGATA
>CAYRAK010000197.1:0-1752 GCA_964422215.1 uncultured Clostridia bacterium
TCCTATAGATTATGCTCAACACATTATTTGGGCTGGAATTGATCCTGATCATTCGGATTTCAAACCTGATGAAAGAGAGAAATATTGGAATCTGTTAGGAGAAGTCTACTCTATGATGGATGAACTTGTAGGAGTAGCTTTTAAATATAAGGACAAAAATACGTTTGTAGTTGTTGTTGGAGATCATGGACATGAACTTTACAATAAGACCTTTTTTATAAACAATCTTTTAATTAGAGAAGGGCTACTTGTTGCCCATAAAGACTCTGAAGGTAACTTTAAAGTAGATTGGTCAAAATCTAAAGCTTTTGCTACTGGGCATATAAGTGTCTTTATAAATTTAAAAGGAAGAGAGCCTCATGGAATTGTAGAACCTGGAAAAGAATACGAAAAACTCCGGGAGAGGATCATAAATCTTCTTTATGATTACAAAGATGAGGAAACAGGAATTCATCCTGTAAAGTATGCCTGCAAAAAAGAAGAAATGGTTGCCTGGGGTCTGTATGGAGATGGAATAGGAGACATTATTTACATAATGCAAAGAGGCTATGATAGTGGTTCGGCAATGAGACTTGAGCCTACTTCAAAATTCATAGGGATAACCGAAGATGGAAAGGTTTTGAAAAGAACAGAACTTTTAGATGAACACACAAGTGAACATCCAGACTTTTCTCCCTTTGCTGAAACTATACGAACTCTTTTTTCAATTGCTGGACCAGGAATAAAAAAAGGATATAAGTCCACAATTCCGACAAGACTTGTTGATGTTGCACCTACTTTGTGTTATTTACTTGGAATACCTTCTCCCGCGCAGGCAGAAGGAATGGTAATAAATAGCATACTGGAGAAAAATAAATGAGGTGAGATAAAAAGTCAATTATAAAAGTCTAAAAAGGAGGGTCAGCTTCGGCAACAGAAATTATTTTTAGCTTTAATTACATAACTTAAAACTTTTTCCGGTTTTTCTTTCAAGTTTTTAATAGCCATATTTATATTCTCAGTTGCCTCTACCAGAACATCAACTATCTTCTTTATCTGAGGAGTGGGTGTAACTTTGTAGATCATCATCTCCTCAACTGTTCTTTGGGCATAGTCTATAATATCATCTATGGCTCTTGAGAGAGCAAATATATCTTCCCTATCAATAGGAGTTACAAAGACTTTATTTAACTTTTTTATGATCTCAAAACGAAGAGCATCAGTTTCACTTTCTATCTCTTTTACTATTCCTGCATTAAATGCATTAGGCTCTTCCATAAACCTTTTAAGAGCCTTCACTCCTTTTAATGTGTTTTGGGTTTGCTTTGAGAGCATCTCCAGAAAATCTACCCTCCTTGGAAAGAAAAAATCCTTTAAAAATCCCATATTTTCACCTTATAAGTAATCTTATAAAGCTGTAAATTCCTCCTGCTATAGCTGCTGAGGCAGGTATGGTAATTATCCAGGCTAAAAATATATTGAGCATGATACCCCATCTTACTGCTTTTGGCCTCTCAGCGGCTCCTGCACCTATAACTGATGAGTTAACAATTTGAGTTGTACTTACTGGAAAGCCTGTTAGAGAAGAAAATAAAATTACAAAGCCTGCTCCACTTTGAGCTCCAAATCCATGGATAGGACGAATCCTGTACAGTCTTTTTCCCACAGTTCTCATTATACGCCAGCCTACTTTTAAAATGCCAAATGAGAGAAAAAAGGCACTTGTCCATACTACCCATCCAGGGATGGCAAAGCTAATTTTCTCACCTATTT
>CAYRAK010000198.1:0-1749 GCA_964422215.1 uncultured Clostridia bacterium
AGGAGGAAAAAATGCACGGCTTTTACAACAGAATCCTTTATGTTGACCTTACAGATAAGAAATTCTGGGAGGAGGATATAGATGATAACCTTTTAAAATCTTTTCTTGGAGGAAGGGGACTTGGAGCCTATCTTCTGTGGAAAAACCTTGAAAAAGGAAAAGACCCTCTTTCTCCTGATAATGTCCTCATCTTTGCAACAGGTCCTGTAACAGGGACAAAAATGATGGGGGCAAGTAGATACGCCGTTTTTACAAAATCTCCTCTAACAGGATTCTTTGCAGATTCTTATTCAGGGGGAGATGTTGCACCCAGGATAAAACAGACAGGTTATGATGCAATAGTTATAAAAGGGGCATCTTCTTCCCCCATATATCTTGAAATATCAGATAAGGGTGTGAAGTTTCACTCTGCGGGGCACCTCTGGGGAAAAGACACCTATGAGACAGAGGATAAGGTTTTAGAGGAGGTTGGTGTTCCTGGAGCACAAGCAGTAACTATAGGTCCTGGAGGGGAGAACCTTGTAGCCTTTGCCTGCATAGAAAACAACTACTGGAGAAGTGCAGGAAGATGTGGAATGGGAGCTGTTATGGGTTCAAAAAAACTAAAAGCCATTGTCTTTCATGGAGAAAAATCCCCTTCTCTTGCAAATGATAAACTTTTAGATGATTATGTAAAATCTCTTGTAAAAAAGGCAAAAAATGACCCAGGAGTTGCAGCTTACAAAAAATACGGAACTCCTCAGATGGTTGCCATACTGAATAAGGCAAAGGCCTGGCCCTCTGAGTACTGGTCAAGAGGAAGTGTTGATCATTGGGAAAAGATAAGTGCAGATTATCTTCTTGAAAATTTTAACGTAACCCCTCATGCCTGCCACAGGTGTTTTATTGCCTGTGGAAAAATATCAGAGGTTTTAAAGGGAAGACACAAAGGTTTAAAAATAGAAGGTCCAGAACATGAGACAATTTATGCTTTTGGAGGTCAGTGTAAGGTATCCTCCCTTGAGGAGATTGCCTACCTTAATGATATATGTGATAGAAAGGGAATTGACACAATGACAGCAGGAAATATCATTGCCTTTTATATGGAGCTTTCAAGAAGGGGAAGGGTTAAAGAGAAAATAGAATATGGTGACCCTGATAAAATAGCACATCTTCTTTACAAGATAGTGGAAAGAGAAGGTATAGGAGATGTTCTCTCCAGAGGAATAAAGTATGCTGCAAAGTACTTTGATGCAGAGGATATTGCCGTTCATGTCAAAGGACTTGATCCTGCAGGATTTGATCCCCGCATCTTAAAGGGAATGGGACTTCAGTATGGAACATCTCCCCGAGGAGCCTGCCATCTAACAGCAACATTTTATAAACCCGAACTTGCCGGAATAATTCCACCAGAGCAGGTTGAGGGTAAAGCAAAGCTTCTTGTTGAGTGGGAGGATAGAATGACTATTTTTGACACCCTTATTTTGTGCAGATTCTTCAGAGACCTTGTTCAGTGGGATGATATTATAACTATTATTGAAGCAACAACGGGAATAAAGTATACCCAAGATGAGCTTAGAAAAATGGCAAATGATATTACCACCTTAAGGCGTATGATAAGTATGAGGGAAGGTCTTACAAAAAAAGATGATATACTTCCGCAAAGGCTTTTTGAAGAACCAAGAAAAGATGATGGCAAGGTAGTTAGCAAAGATGAATTTTTCTACATGCTCCATGAATACTACACCTTAAGAGGATGGGACAGGGAGG
>CAYRAK010000199.1:0-1707 GCA_964422215.1 uncultured Clostridia bacterium
AGTTTGTATGACAACTTCTCCCCAGTATGCAAGGGTCTGTATGATGAGGGGGAGCACGGAAAAGATTCCTACCTCTCACTATACCTATTCAAAAGGGAAAAAAGCAAAAATTTTGGCAGAATTTATTGGAGGTTGTGGAGTAGGAAGAGCATATTGTTCCATTCAACCTGATGGAGTTGTTACTCCTTGTGTCTTTATGCCTATTCCAGTAGGGGATTTGAGAGAAAAAAGTTTCAGGGAAATATGGGAAAAATCTCCTATTCTTAAAGAGCTTAGAACAAGGGAGGATCTTGAGGAGCACTGTGGAGTATGTGAATACAGGTCAGTATGTGGAGGTTGCAGGGCAAGGGCTTATAGTTATTTTGGCAACTACAAAGCTCCTGATCCTGGATGTGTTAATAACAAAGATATTTTTCTCAGATTGAGAGATTTTGAAGCGAAACTTTGAGTTCTCCTTTGTTTTTTTCTTTATCATTTTTATTGGGTAGTATAGCCTCCATCAATCAATTTATGCAAAAGCATTTTTTACTCCGTCAGAAAATATGCATTTTCCGATACTCACAAAAGCTTTGTGAGAGCTGATAGACCAAGTTTTTGTAAAGTAAGACGCAAAGCTACGGTGAAGATCTATCAAAAAACATAATTTAGTAGATTTTTTTTGTAAAAGGATTGTGGATTAAATAAAAATTAATTTAATAATTTGTCTTTAGATGTCGATAAATAATAAGAAGAATAACTTCATTGTTAGGAGAGGATGATGAAAAAAAGCAAGTTTTTTTTATTTGTTTTCTTAGTTCTATTTGTTGTGGTATATTTTCCCCTTACCTTCGTCTTTGCTCAGCTTTCTATAGAAGAGTTCAACACCCTTAGAATCACAGGAGAAGGAATTGTAGATTTAAAAGGTAATCTTCATATGAATTTGGACTGGAAAATTCCTACCAATGCTCTCTATATACAAATAAAGCGAAACTTTCCCAACCCTTATGTTATTCTCAGAGAATTTGCCTCTCAAAGAGCAGCCTTTGAGGTAGCTAATGCTAAAATAGAATATGATGATGCTAAAAGGGCTCTTCATTTAACTGCAGACTTTCTGGGAGCGGCAGTTAATAAAAGAGGACGCTGGGAAATAGATATAGGGAAAGGGACAGATTGTATCTGGATGGAAGGACAAAGGGCTATATTCTTGCAGATACTCCCCATAGACTCTCAGATGATTCAGGTAATGGATATGATGATAAACCTGCCTCAGGAAGCTTCCAGTATAAAGTATGATGAGAAAAAAGGACTGCTCACCTATTCCCTGCCCAAAAAACCGGCAACCGGTTACTGCGAACTTGAACTTTCCTTTAAATGTAAGCCTCGTCTTATGGCAGCTACCTACAAAGCATATGGGAATCCTGATATATCCGATGGAAGTATGTGGGTAGCTAAAGCGGTTTTTAAAAACACAGGGAAGTGTAATATTCGAAACTTAAAGGTGAGCTACAAATTAGGTGAATACTCTGACTGGTCAATCCCCAACACTTATTCTCTTATTGTTCCCGGGGGATGTGTGGTAGACCTTTATTACCCGGTAATCTCATCAAAAGTCACCCAGCTTTTGACTCGCACTCCGGTTGATGTACAGATAAAATACAGCTATCAGGATGAAGAAGGAAATAAATATGAAGATATCAGCGGCGAGAGGATAGAAATACTGGGAATAAA
>CAYRAK010000200.1:0-1695 GCA_964422215.1 uncultured Clostridia bacterium
CACTGATGTGAGGATAAGTGAGCTGGCAAAAAGAACATTTGAAGTGGCAAGAAAGTATCGACCAAAAATGACAATCAATCCATGAGAGGAGGGTCAAAATGTTTAAAAAATTTGTAGGTTTATTAGTAGGTATAAGTTTAGTTATTGGATGTTGTTCTGTAGCTTACTCAGAGAAAACATTACGGGTAATGTTTTGGGGAGGTGTAGTAAAACGAGGATGGTTTGAGGAAATAAATAAATTCTTTTTAGCTGAACATCCTGAATTTAAAAAAGTAGAGTTGATTCAAGCCCAAACCGAATATGAACAGAAGCTTCTACAGATGATTGCTGGTGGAGATTTTCCTGATGTGACGAATATTAATTCAACTTTAGTGGGAACGCTAGGTACAAAGTATCTCACGAAGTTGAATGAAAAAATGAAAGCAGCTGGAGTAACCGAAGAGGATTATTGGGAGATGGCTCTCGATATGGTTACTCCAGATGGCCACTATGATAAAGGAGATCCCATACTAGCTGTTCCTCTAGGTGTAGGCAATGATTTGTTAGCTTACAATGAAAGAATCTTTGAAGAAAATGGAATTGCTTTCCCCACAGAAGAATGGACATGGGAAGGTGAGTTTTTAACTGTAGCCAAAAAACTTACAAGAGGAGATCAATATGGCTTTGCAGGTTATGACCTTGGTCAGCGTCCACTAGCAATATTCATCCGGGCTTTTGGTGGACGACGGTACAGTGAGGATTATAGAAGATGTGTTGTCAATACACCAGAGGCAATTGAGGGTATAAAGTTTCTACAAGATCTTATCTATAAGTATAAAGTAGCTCCCACTCCTGCGGAACAGGAAGCAATGGTAGTAACAGGTTTATCATCAGGGAAAGTGGCTATGGAGCTCATAGGAAGTTACATGACACCCGGACTTGCTACTGCGATGGAGGATCCTTGGAATATCGCTCTTTTGCCGAAAGGACCTGCAGGTAGATTCACCACTTTTTATGGAGGAAATCTAGGTATTCTAAAGGGAGCAAAATACCCTGAGGCAGCATGGGAATATATAAAGCTTACAGTCTATGACTTTAGAGGATGGGATGTTCAGTCCTTCCATCAAGGATTTAACATTCCTTCACTAAAAAAGTATGCTAACTCCTATGCGTTCATGAATTTAGGTAAAATCCCCGGGCAGCCCAGCAACTACAAAGCTAAGATTGAATCAATGAAGTATGCTTTCCTTTATAACGTTGTGTTACCCAATGCCTACAAAATTGATCAGGTATGGGGACGTGCCTTAGATCTACTATTCCTTAACAAGATTAGTCCTAAGGATTTCGCAGAGAAAGTAGAGAAAGAAGTAAATGAGCTTTTAAAATAGTGATCGAGCAAAAAAGCAAGAAGGTATGGTTAAAAACCATACCTTCTTGCTTCAAATTTCAAAAAAATCTATGGACAATTCTTCTGCAGCGAAACAAAGGTGAGCAAGATGAAAATACGTAAAGAAACACTGACAGGGTATATTTTTCTTTTGCCTTGGTTTATTGGCTTTATAATTTTTTGGCTAGGACCCATCATTGCTACATTTATCCTGAGTTTTTATGAATGGAGCCTTATCTCTACACCACAAATTATAGGGATAAGAAATTATTTGAAATTATTCACTGATGAGAGATTTTATAAAGCTCTGAAGGTCACGGGCATCTACG
>CAYRAK010000201.1:0-1635 GCA_964422215.1 uncultured Clostridia bacterium
AAAAGACAGATTAAAAAAGATATAGCTAGAATAAAAACTTTATTACGAGAAAGAGAACTTGGAATAAATAAAGATAAGGATAAAGGTAGAGGAGTTTAAATTGGAAGCAAGAACGAAAAGAAAAGTTAGAACAGGTACGGTTGTAAGTGATAAAATGGATAAAACTGTTGTTGTAAGGATTTCTCGAACCTTTGCTCACCCTCTCTATAAAAAAATTATAAGAAAACATAAGAAAGTAAAAGCCCATGATGAGAAAAATGAGTGTAAAACAGGTGATATTGTACGGATAGAGGAGACTCGACCACTATCTAAGGAAAAACGCTGGCGAGTTGTTGAAATAATAAAAAGAGAGGAGAAGATGTAATGGTTCAACTTAGAACTCGATTGAATATAGCAGATAATACTGGAGTAAAGCAGATAATGTGTATTGGAGTTCTAGGTGGGTCTTCTCGACGATACGCAAGTATAGGGGATGTCGTTGTTGGTGCGGTTAAAAAGACTGTTCCTAACTCCGAAATCCCTAAAGGCGAAGTAGTGCGAGTAGTGGTAGTAAGGTGTAAAAAAGAGATAAGAAGAAAAGATGGAACATATATAAGGTTTGATGAGAATGCAGGGGTTCTTATTGATAATGCAGGTAATCCTAGGGGTACACGTATTTTTGGCCCCGTTACAAGAGAGTTAAGGTATAAAAATTTTATGAAGATAATCTCTCTTGCTCCTGAGGTTCTTTAAGGGAGGTAGAGTATGTCTAGAATAAAGGTAGGAGACGAAGTGGTTGTTCTTTCTGGGAAAGATAAAGGTAAAGTTGGTCGAGTAATAGAACGAGTACCAAAAGAAGATAAGGTGGTGGTGGAGGGAGTGAATATTGTCAAGCGTCACATTCGTGCCAGAAGAAGGGGCCAAGAAAGTGGAATTGTGGAAAAAGAAGCTCCTATTCCGTCCTGTAAAGTTATGCTTGTTTGTCCCCGTTGTGGTAAGAGGACAAGAGTGGGTGTAAAAATTGTGAAAGTGGAGGAAATAGAAGAAAAGGAGAAACTGAGAATATGTAAAAAATGTGGAGAAGTTATAGATTAAAGGTTTAATAAAATGGCAGCAAGATTGAAAGAACTTTACAAAAAAGAAATTGTTCCTCAACTAATGGAGGAGTTAGGAAAAGATAATCCTATGCAGGTTCCACGAGTGGAGAAGGTATGTATAAATGTAGGACTGGGAAAAGCTAAAACTGATCCTAAATTGATAGATATAGCTAAGAGGTCTTTGGCTGTAATTACAGGACAACAGCCAGTTGTGACTCGAGCAAAAAGGTCTATTGCTGGGTTTAATCTTAGGAAAGGTATGATTATAGGATGTAAGGTAACCTTAAGGGGAGATAGAATGTACGAATTCTTAGATAGATTTATTAATCTAGCTATGCCTCGTATTCGAGACTTCCGTGGGATTTCTCCTAGTGCAATGAATGGAAAAGGAAATTTAACAATAGGTTTAAGAGACCAGCTCATTTTTCCAGAGGCAGATTATGAAGATGCTTCAAAGCTTCCAGGTATGGCAGTAACTATTGTTACTACTGCTGAAAATGATGAGGAGGCAATTAAGCTTCTTCAGAAGCTGGGTATACCTTTTAGCAGGCAATAAAGA
>CAYRAK010000202.1:0-1593 GCA_964422215.1 uncultured Clostridia bacterium
ATCTTCTCAAGCCCCTCATAAAGTAGAGGCAGATATTTTTTTATCTCTTCTAAAATTATACTTGGACGCCAAACAAATATTCCGGCGTTCCAAAGAAAATTTCCGCTTTCAAAAAATTCTTTTGCCTTTTTTTGGGAAGGCTTCTCCGTAAATCTTTTTAACTTATAAAAAAATGTTCCTGATATCTCACCTATCTTTTCACCTAATTGAAGATACCCATAACCTGTTTCTGCTCTAGTTGGTTTTATCCCAATGGCTATAAGGTATTCTTTTTCTGCTTGTTTTATTGCAGCACTCATAACTTTGTTAAACTTATCTTCCTCCTCAATTAAATGATCAGAGGGAAGAACAACTATAGGAACATCTCCCTTTTTTTTCTTTATCCAAGTAGCAGAGAAACCAATACAGGGAGCAGTGTCTCTTCCTACAGGTTCGGTTATTAACTGAGAGGGAGAAAGTGAGGGTATATGAGAGAGAACTTTATCTTTAAGTTCTTCTCTAAGGATAAGATAAGTGTTCTCAGCTCCAACAAGTTGAGATGCCCTTCGGTAAGTTGCCTGGATGAAGCTTTCTTTATTTTTTATGGCTAAAAACTGTTTAGGATGATTTATGTTACTCTCTGGCCAAAGTCTTTTTCCAAATCCTCCAGCCATAATAACCGCAACACCCATTTTTTCCTCGCTTTCTTATTTTGTTTAAATAATACCAAAAAGAAGTGCGCTGTCAATCAAGTTTATTTGAGAATTTCACCATCCTTCATATTTTTTAAAATATTCCACTAACCCACCTGCCTCAATGATTTTTAAAATTTCTGGAGGAAAAGGAGCTATAGAAAGGGAAAATTTTCTATTTTCTCCTCTAATCTCACCCTTTGCAAG
Source organism: uncultured Clostridia bacterium (assembly GCA_964422215.1). GTDB lineage: Bacteria > Aerophobota > Aerophobia > Aerophobales > B3-G15 > CAYRAK01. The sequence continues at coordinate 879 of CAYRAK010000202.1, forward strand.
ATCAATTTGAATAATATCTCCCTCCTTTATCTTATCTGTATCTGTTACAATTATTGGAAGACCAATATTGATGGCGTTACGATAGAATATACGGGCAAAGGATTTGGCAAGTACTGCTCCAACTCCTGCATACTTAATTGCAAGAGGAGCTTGCTCCCTAGATGAACCACATCCAAAGTTTTCTCCAGCAACAATGAAATCTCCAGATGATAATCTCTGATAAAAGTTTGGATCAATATCCTCAAATATATGCTTTGCTAAGGCTTCATAATTAAGAGTTTTAAACTTGTATCTTCCGGAAATTATATAATCAGTATTTATATCGTCCCCTAGTTTATGCACCTTTCCTTTTAAAATTTTTTCCTTCATTTTAGGTATCTCCTTGGATCAGCAATTTTTCCTTCAAGATAAGAGGCAGCAACTGTTGCAGGAGAAGCAAGATATATAAAAGCATCAGGATTGCCCATCCTTCCTTTGAAATTGCGATTAGCAGTAGAGATGACATTTTCGCCCTCTGCAGGAACACCGTTATGAGTTCCAACACAACATCCACAGCCAGGAGTAACAATAGAAGCTCCTGAATTTATCAAATCAGCTATTATTCCCTCCTCCAGAGCTTTGAGGTATATTTTACGAGAAGCAGGGGCAACAATAAATCTTACCCCTGGATGACCTCTTTTCCCTTTTAAGATAGAAGCTGCAATTCGCAGATCCT
>CAYRAK010000203.1:0-1589 GCA_964422215.1 uncultured Clostridia bacterium
GCAAATAGTGCCGAAAACTTGATCTTTTTATTAAGTGCACGGGAAACAACACGATAGGTGCCCTCTTCACTGAGGTCACATTCCCAAACTAACTTATCATCATATTTTAAGCCTGCTTCTTCAAGAGCAAGCCTATAACCTTTTAATCTATCTATACAAAAAGTAAATTTATTCGGTCCTATGACTAAAGCAATCTTTCGATAGCCAAGTTTAATGAGATATTTTGACACCTCATAACTTACCATGACGTTGTCACTATCAACATAACTTATCTCCTCATCAATCTTTGGTGGTCTACCAATAAGCACAAAGGGAAAAGCTTGTCTTTTTAATTCTGTAAGATAAGGAGTTTTAATAGTAGGATTGGTAATTATTAGACCATCTGCATTACGGCCCTTCACAATCGATCTAATTTGTGCTATTGCTTCCTCCTCGGTGTTGACAATATATAATGATAGCGTGTAGTTATTTCTAAAAGCTGCATCATGCATTCCTTTTACTAATTGTAAAAAGAATCCACTGGAAAAGACAGTTTCAATAGGAATAGGATTAATCAATCCTAAGTTTTTTGTTTTCCCACAAGCCAGATTTCTGGCCACTAAATGAGGATGATAATCAAGTTCTTTGGCAACTTTTATTACTTTTAGCCGAGTTTTCTCGCTTACATATGGTTTGCCATTTAAAGCAGATGAAGCGGTTGAGACAGCAACTTTTGCCTTTCTGGCAACATCTCTAATTGTGACAGGTAGGTACATTTTTTGTTCTCTACTAGATTTTTTGAATTCGAACCGGTTCAAAAAAATAATATCATGCTTTATTTTTCTGTCAACCCTTACAAACCCTGATGTTGGGACAGCTTCTTCGTCTAGGGAGCTTCGGGTATTATGCGGATGGAGTCTCGCATACTAAAGAGATCTTTATTTTATTTCTCCAAGCACTAAATGAATCCAGTTACCAATATAATGGGTTATAGCTATCCACAAAAGCGATAATAAGATGTTCTACGATAACTTTCCAGCCTTTTATCCTCTACTCTCTTGCAGTAAAAAACTAAAAATAGTCAGCAAAGAAAGACCATAGATCACACTTACAACAATTGCCGGGACAAGAGGAAGAAGAAAAACAGGACAAATTGCAAGACTGAGGTTGAGGTATTATTTTCTCACTGTGCTCAAGAATTAATTCTTTTATTTACTTTCTTTTAGATATTCTTCGAACTTCTTTAACAAATTTTTCTCTTCCCAGCAATTTTTGATAAAATTTACAAATTTTACAAGTCTTTCCATAGTGGTCTCAGATATTACATGTTCTATTTTACAAGCATCCTCATCTGCACATTTATCCTCTATACCTAAAACTTCAGTAAAAAAAGAAAACAAAACTTGATGTCTAAGATCCATTTTCTCTGCTACCTCATTTCCCTTACGGGTCAATTCAATATATCCGTATTTTTCGTACTTAACCAAGCCTTTATCGGAAAGATTCTTTAAGGCTTCTGTAACACTTGGCATTTTCACATTTAACCTTCGAGCAATTCCTTTTACCCTTACTACTTTTTTTTCTTTTTCTAATTTTTTTATTATTTCAAG
>CAYRAK010000204.1:0-1589 GCA_964422215.1 uncultured Clostridia bacterium
GTAAAAACTGGTACATAGATTATTATCTTCCCAATGGCAAACGAAAAAGAGAAAAGGTAGGACCTAGTAAGAAACTAGCAGAAGTTGTGCTGAACAAAAGAAAGGTTGAAATTGCAGAGGGTAAATTTCTTGAGATCAAGAAGGAGAAAAAAATTCCATTTGCTAAGATGGCAGAAGAGTACCTTGAGGTTTATTCAAAGCCTAATAAGAGATCTTTCTGGCGAGATGAGATAAGCGTGAATCATCTTAAATCCTTCTTTGGAAACAAAAATCTTCAGGAAATAACCCCACTTGATGTGGAGAGATACAAACAGAAAAGGTTAGAAAAGGTATCGCCAAGTACGGTAAACAGGGAAATAACCTGTCTGAAACACATCTTCAATAAAGCTAAAGAGTGGGGAAAGATAAGGGAGAACCCGATAGCCTCAGTGAAGCTATTTAGGGTGGATGAGAAGAGAATCAGATATTTGGAAAAAGAAGAGATAGCAAGACTCATTGAGGTTTGTCCGGATTATCTCAAGTCTATAATAATAGTTGCTCTCAATACAGGAATGAGAAAAAGCGAGATTTTAAACCTTAAGTGGAGTGATGTTGACTTCAAAAACAGGGTCATTTACGTTGTCCAGAGCAAAAATAATCAAGTAAGAGAAATTCCTATGAATCAGATGACTTTCAGGACTCTTCTCAAAGTTAGAAAGAATGCTGAAAGCCCTTATGTTTTCTGTAAAAAGAATGGAAGTCCGTATAGAGATATAAGAGAGGGATTTACTAACGCTTTAAAAAAGGCTGGAATAAAAAACTTCCGCTTTCATGACCTGAGACACACTTTCGCTTCTCATTTGGTTATGGCAGGAGTTGATTTAAAGACAGTTCAGGAGCTTCTGGGGCATAAGACGTTTGAGATGACATTGAGGTATTCACATCTTTCCCCAGATCATAAACGTCGTGCTATAGAAGTTTTAGGCAGACGTATGGACACCATATGGACACCAAAGCAAAAAATTGAGGAGAAAATTAGACTTGCACATTTTTCAAAATTTGGCTATAATGAGGTAAGGAAGGAGTTTGCCGGAGTGGCGGAACTGGTAGACGCGCTGGACTCAAAATCCAGTGAGGCTTGCCTCGTGAGGGTTCAAATCCCTCCTCCGGCACCAGCAAATAAATAAAAAAGGAGGTGAAAATAGAGTGGGACTTTTTGATAAAATAGCAGGTAAATTTAAACAGGCAGCGGAAAGAAGAAGAGAAGCCGATTTCATCCCCTTTAAGGTAAAGTGTGAAAAATGTGGAGAAGAGATCAGCATAAACGTTAATCGTAGAACAGACCTGCAAAATCTTTACCTTGAACCAGGGGAAGAAGGAGCAGCTTTTAACTTAAAAAAAGAAATTTTAGGGAAAAAGTGTCCAAATCTTATACGAATAGATGTAGATTTTGATAGAAACTACAAAATTATAAGGAAGGACATTACTGGTGGGAGTTTTTTATAGAATAAAAAAATAATAAATTATAACCGAGAATAAATGAGCAGTATTCGCCTTGAAGGAATTGTTAAAAGATTTTACAAGGAAAAACTTTTCCTCTCCGAAAAAAG
>CAYRAK010000205.1:0-1561 GCA_964422215.1 uncultured Clostridia bacterium
TTTAAATGTCATCTGGCTTTTTTAGCTTTTATTCTAGCAATTAACAGGCAAAAAAATAATAGGGGATGAGCCTGGAGGATAAAAAAATTAGCCAGGCAGGAAGGTGAAGATGGCTTGGTCACAATATGGCCACAAGCTTTAAATTTCCTTTTTCCTTATCTCTCAAATAGGCTTCAGAAGCTAATTTTAGACACTGGAGCGGGAAACGGGATTCGAACCCGCGACCCTCACCTTGGCAAGGTGATGCTCTACCGCTGAGCTATTCCCGCCCTTAGATAGGAGGAAGACCCCTATCGAGTAATATTATTATAGTATTTTCACCCAAAGTCAATATCGGGTCAGAGGTAATCAGATACCCTTGACTTTTTAATACTTTCATATAAACTTCTAGGCGCTTTTTAAAAGTCTCCAATTTCTGATTAAAATAATATCGAGGGAGAAATCTATGCCAAGTGATTACGAAATAGTAGGTTCGATAGTAAGAAACATTCAAAGTATAATAGCCGCTGCAGGTAAAAAAGTAGTTGATGGTAAGAAGTTAAGCGAGGAAAAAATAGATTATGAACTTTCTACTGGAACCTATGCTAATTTTTGCAGTTTAGTGGATGAACTCAAAAAAATTGCTCAAAAACACCAGCTTGGGTATTATTCTAAATTGGAACTTTTGCGTAAGTTTAATTACAAAAACTGGGCAGAGCTTTTACTAAAAGCACGTCTACTTTTGGGTATTGCAAAAGAGCTGCAACTTAGACTAACTCCTCTTGCTCAGATACAAATTGAGGATGAAGAACCAATAGATTGGGATAACTTGTAAAATAATAAAGACAAAAACAATCTGATGATACATATATATGGTCCTGTACCTTCAAGAAGGTTGGGTTTTTCTCTGGGAGTGGATGTTGTTCCTTTTAAAACCTGTAGTCTTGATTGTATCTATTGTCAGCTAGGAAGAACAACTAACAAAACTATTGAGAGAAAAGAGTATATCTCTGCCGATGATGTTCTAAAAGAACTTAAGGAAAAAGTTGTCAAAAAAGAACATTCAAGAATAGATTATATTACTTTCTCTGGCTCAGGGGAGCCTACCCTCCATTCAAAGCTAGGTTACATGATTGAAGAAATTAAAAAAATTACCTCTATCCCCGTGGCAGTTATTACCAATGGAACACTGCTTTACAATCTGGATGTGCAAGAAGAACTTGAAGGGGCAGATGTCGTAATTCCTTCTCTAGATGCTCCAGATAAGGAAACTTTTAAGAGAATAAATAGGCCTTATCCTTCACTAAAGTTTGAAAAGGTAATTTCCGGGATAAAAAATTTTTCTCAAAATTTTAAGGGAAAGCTTTGGCTTGAGATAATGCTGGTTAAGAAAGTTAATGATTCTTTGCCACAAATAAAAAAGTTTGCCCAGATTATTAAGGAAATCAGGTGTGAGAAAATTCAGCTTAATACTCCTGTGCGTCCATCTGCAGAGGAATTTGCAGAGGTGGTGGATTTTTCTTTTTTACAAAAAGTAAAATCTATTTTTGGGGAAAAATGTGAGATTATTTCCGAATTCAAA
>CAYRAK010000206.1:0-1540 GCA_964422215.1 uncultured Clostridia bacterium
CTCACTTATCCTCACATCAGTGTATCCAAAGACTGCACTTTTTACCCTATCATGCAAAGGCTCTGCCATATCCTTGGGAATTTCGCTTATTCCTTTTAATGCTCCAAGGATTGAGCCAGCAGTTGCTCCATTGCAGTCAGTGTCTAATCCACACATAACGGCAATGGATATAGTTTTTTTAAAATCAAACTTTCCCCAGATAAGACCTATCAAAACAAAGGCAAGATTGGGGAGAGTATGAACAAAGTGGTAATTTCTGTACCTCTCATTTACCTTCTGCCATACCTCTTCCCAGCTACTTGCTTTTTTACTCCAACTTACCACGTTTTTTACCACTTCTGCTAAACGAGAATTCTCTGGTACCTGGGATAAACCTGCATCAATTACTTTTTCTAAATTATCACTTACCAGAGCAGCTGAGATTGCTGCTGCTATAAACATCTCTCCATATATTCCATTTTTAGTATGCGAAAGACAGGCATCCTTATAGGCTAAAGATGAGGCAAGTTCTGGACTGCCAGGAACAATATATCCAAATAGATCTGCTCTTATCTGAGCACCAATCCACTCCCGGAAAGGATTTCGGTAGGTAGCGGTGGCAGGGGGTTTAAGACCTCTTACAAGGTTAGCGTAAGCTTGACGCTCTGCTGTATATACCATTTTATAAGGAAGATGCGAAAGCCACTCTTCTGCAACATCTTCTGTGGTAAATTTAAGACCATTTTCCTCAACAAGTTTTAAATTGAGAATGGTATAATCTATATCGTCATCGCGAGCCATATATTGTATATTTCCTTTTGTAGCCTCTTTAGCTGAGGGATGAAAGGAATACTCCTCTTCATTTTCAAGTTTTTCTGGTTCATAGGGAAAATAATCTGAGAGTGGATATGAGTTTGTTGCTTTAAGATAATTTTCTATCTTCTCCTTTGGCCATCCCTCAACAGGTTTTCCCAAAAGACACCCTATACATCGCCCAAGCCATGCTCCATGTATCTTCTCATAAAGCTCATTTTCAGAAATTTTGGGAAATGTTAGCTTTATCTTGTAAGTCTTTTTTCTAATCTCCTCTATCTCAGAAGGTTCCTCATAAGGATAATCATCTCTTTGCTCCAGGTTCTCCAAGCTATTATAAAAATCATCTATTTCCTCAGGTGATCCTTTTTCTTTTATCCTTTTAAATCTTTCTTTAAGTTCATCTGTTACATTTTTCCCTTCCTGTTCCAGCTGAATTATCTCATGGTCTATAAGCTCCAAGATCTCCTCTTTTTTAAAATAAGCTGAAGTTTTCTGGGATATTTTTGAATTGTCCATGATATATGCTCCTTGGCCAAATTTAAATTTAATCCAACCTTGCCCTTCCAGTATCCTTAAAGCTTCTCTTAGGGTAGGGCGACCAACTCCCAGCTGCCTGCTAAGTTCTTTTTCACTAGGAAGCTTATCTCCTGGTTTTAAAACTTTATGTATAATATCTCTTTTTATTTCCTCGGCTACCATTACAGGTAACGTTGCTCTTCTTACTGGTCTCATTGTCTCCTCATAA